>CAYWVL010000001.1:0-14869 GCA_964461975.1 uncultured Bdellovibrionales bacterium
GCCGTTTCGGCTCCATGGCCCTCCATAAAACCAATCAGGATCCAGAGAGCCGCTCCGAGCGCAGTCGCCGTGACTGCTTTGTGCATATTGAACCGATGTTCGAGCGTGATGAGGAGGTATCCAGCACCAAAAAGCACCGACGCGAGTATAGTCATAGGAAAAACAGAAAAAAGAACACACAACCCGAGGGCACTCTCGAGTGATCTATTCTTCTTTCCACTTTATGAATTTAGGTTATCCGCCAAGTAACCAGAGGAACTCTTGTGTTTTTGAGACCCTCACAGCTTACACCTCCCCCTATTTTCTGGCAACCCCACCCAAAGCATCTGCCCGCCTGACCCCACTTCTCCAAAACTGAAGTCCAAAAAGCCGCCCTCTGCAACGCAAGGCGGCTTTGAACTTTTCATACCCGCGCTTGTCATTTCGACCGATCCGCCATTCCCCAACTGGCGAAGGCGGAGAGTGGAGAAATCTAGATCCCTCCACTGTGGTCGGGATGATAGATAAATCGAGCCAACAAAAAAGAGACTCGGAGAGCCTCTCATTTGCTTCAGTGGAGAACTGAATTACTTCAGCGTTACGGTCGCACCAGCTTCCTCGAGCTTCTTCTTCATGGTCTCGGCGTCAGCCTTGGCGAGCTTCTCCTTGATCACCTTGGGAGCGGCGTCGACCAAGTCCTTGGCCTCCTTGAGACCGAGGCCGGTCGCTTCACGGACGGCCTTGATGACATTGATCTTCTGCGCACCGGCCGCGGTGAGCTCGACATCGAACTCGGTCTTCTCCTCCGCGGCGGCAGCACCAGCACCGGCGGCCGGCATGGCACCCATCATGACAGGGGCAGCTGCCGAGACACCGAACTTCTCCTCGAGCACTTTGACGAGCTCCGAGAGGTCGAGGACGCTCATCTTCTCGATTTCCGAGACGAGCTTCTCGAACTTCTCCGGCACGACGACTTCCTTCTTCTCTTCTGACATAGTGATGAAATTAATAACTTAGTGAATGGGCGATTGTTACATCATGAGAGGACTCAACTGTTTCAGCCATCTCTTCATGCAACAATCACTGGAAAGAACTTAGGCCTGCTTGCTGTCTCGCACCGCCCCGAGGACCCGCACCAGGCCCGAGAGGTTGCCCGAGAGTGAGCGGACGAATCCGGTGATCGGCGCCTGGAGAGTCCCCACGAGCTTGGCCCGGAGCTCATCCTGCGACGGGAGGAGCGCCAACGCCTTGACCGCCTTGACGTCGAGTGCGTCCTGACCGAGCGATCCGCCGACGATCTCGAGAGTCGAGTCCTTGTTGGCCTTCTTGAAATCGACCAGGACCTTGGCGGCGGTGACCTCATCGGATGAGAAGGCGACGCCTACCTGGCCGTCGAGCTCGCGCGCATTGACCGAGACGCCCGCGTCTTTGAGCGCGAGGTTGAGGAGGGTCTTCTTCATGACCTGCCAGGACGAGTCGCTCTTCATGAGCTCGCGGCGGATCGCGGTGATGTCCTTGACGGAGACGCCTTTGAAATTGGCGAAGACGAGCGCCTTGGCAACCGATGCCTTGTCGGCGACGGCTTTGACGACGGCTTCTTTCTGGGCTTTCGTTTGCATAATCAGTGACTTATGACCTATTACCTATGACCCTTGACACGTATCTCCTGTCGCTATCGGTAAATTGGCGATAGGTTATTGGTTACTAAAAAATCTGCTTGCGCAGACCTTGGAAACAGGCTTTATCTTAGCCTATTTTTCTTTCTCGTAAGGACTTAGTCGCCAGCTGGCGGATGCCTTAGGTCTGCGAAAGGTATTCACTTGTAACACCAGCCTACCGCAATCCAAAAAAATCGTCAAGCTAGGCCTTCGCCTCTTCTGCGGGAGCTTCAGCAGGCGCGGCTTCCTTGGCAGCTTCAGCTTTCACTTCTTCCGTTTTCATCTCTTCAGCCTTGGTTTCTGCTACAGCTTCCATCTTCTTTTCTCCAGACTCTTGACTCTCGGCTCCTGACTCCTGCTTCACCTCGGGACGCTTCATCTTCTTGGGCACGATCTTGCCCTCGATGACGCCAGCCTTGACGAGCATATTGTGCACTCGGTCCGACGGCTGGGCACCCTGGCCGATCCAGTGGAGGATGCGCTCTTTCTTGAGGAGCGTCTCCTTGGAGTGCGGATTGTGGCTCCCGAGAACTTCGACGTGGCGGTGCCCCGGAGCCTTGGACTTCTCCTGGAGGATGACCCGGAACTGGGCCTGGTTCTTCTTGCCGTAACGGTTGAGGCGGATGACGAGCATAGAGTCTAAAAATAGGCCGGGAAACGGCCGGAAGGGATACGGGAGCTATTCTAAGCCATTCTCCCAGGGCTGTCAACAAGTCATAGTCAAGCTACAAAAACACCAGGCGCTGGACTTTTTACTCAATACCCTTTTTATTACCGTAGGGTTGGATTATAGACTATAGCTTGTAGCTTTTTGGCTTCCTATTCTCCGCACCAGAGACCATATTGCCATGGCAATAACAGTAGAGAGAAGGTAAACAGGGAGCGAAAAAATCCCCCACCCGGAACTATCGGCCTTTATTATTCCTGCAAGCGAGATAAAAAACCCACCCGCAAAAGAAAGTATGAGTACGTGACGAGCTTGTTTGATGATATTTGACACTGCCTCAGCGTTTAGACCAGGATTTGTAAGTCTAACTTGAACATAATACTCATAAACTATGATCGGCAAGACGGTCATCGGGAAAAGCGCTAAAGACCACATCGCCATAAACGTATACCACATGTGACTTAACCCTAATACAAACATGACATCAACAAACCCGCTAAGCTGTGAGAGGTAACGTAAAGCAAGCGACCCTCCCCCGTACAATGTAACCGTAAGAAGAGTGGCTCCAACTACTAAAAAAACGCGGTTGCGGTGGGTAATACCCACTGTAACCCTTACAAAGAAGCTCACGAGACAATATAGGGCGAGGAGAGCGACGGGCAGACCTAGAATATACTCCATACATCTTTTTACTTAAACATGCTTTAACTTTTCTACCGTTTCGACCTGGTCCAGCCGGACCGAAAGGAGCTTGGAAACACCGTCATCGCCCATGGTGACGCCGTAGAGAAGCCCGGCCTGCTCCATGGTGGCGCGATTGTGAGTGATCGCGACAAACTGGGTGTGCGCAGAAAGCTCGGCCAGCATCCGGCTGAAGCGCCGGGAATTGGCTTCGTCGAGCGCCGCCTCCACCTCATCGAGGATGGCAAAAGGTGGCGGATTGTGCGCGATGATCGCGAAGAGGAGGGCGAGCGAGGTGAGCGAGCGCTCCCCGCCCGAGAGCATGGAGAGATTGTGGATGCGCTTCCCCGGGGGACACGCCATGATCTCGATGCCGATCTCGTAGGCCTCGGCTGACGTTGCCTCATCGGTCTCATCGTCCGTCTCGGTTTCCTCGCCGTCCCGGCGTCTGATGGGCACTTTGACGAGCTTGAGCTCGGCTTTCCCTCCGCCGAAGATGAGCTGGAAGTATTCGCTGAACTTCTTTTCGATCTCTCGGAACGCCGACTGGAATTCCTCGTCGATCTTGGCGTCCATCTCCTTGACGACCGTCTTGAGTGATTCGATGGCCTGCTTGAGGTCGGCGGATTCGGTGGATAGGAAGGTGAAGCGCTCTTCGGTCTCCCGATACTCATCCACGACCAGCGGGTCGATCGTGCCGATATGCTCCACCTCGACCTTGAGGCGGGCGATCTCGCGCTCGAGCTTCTCGCGCTCGACCGGCGTGCCATCGTACTGGAGCGCTTCGGGCGAGAGGGAAAGTTCTTCGCGCACGAGTGCGGTCAGATCCTCTTCGCGCACCTCGACGCGCGCGAGACGCACTTTGAGCTCATTCAGGACATCTTTCTTACGCGAGAGTTCATAGCTCGCATCGCGAAGCTCCTTCTCCCGAGCGAAGAACTGTTCGCGCTCGTTCTTGCCGCGCTCACGGAGGACAGTGAGCTCCGAGCTCTTCGCCTGGACGGCCTGCTCGAGCGTCGCCATAGTCGAGCGGACAGCAGCGAGCTCAGTCTCGAGCGACTGGAGCCGGGCATCGCTCTCGCTCCGCTCGGCCTCGGAGAGCGCCGAGACTTTTTTCATGGTGACGCTCCCCTCTCCGGCCTGGGTGCGAAGCTCGGCGAGCCGCTGCCGGATCACGGTCGCGAACTCCTTGATATCCTGGAGGTCTTCGAGTTTCTCGGCATGCGAGAGCTTGTCGATGAGTTCGGCCTGGAGACGGCTCACTTCATCCAGCCGCGCCTCGACGAAACGCAGATCGACAGGGATGATCTCGACCGACTCGCGCTCGGCACGCTTCTCCACCTCGACCGTTCTCCGTCCCTCGAGCACGCTCGCGTCTCTCGACGCATCATTGAGCTGCTGCCGCAGCTCGGTGAGCGATCGTTCCAGCTCGTCCTCGGCGGCGTTGGTGTCGAGCGCGGTCGCCGTGTCTTTGGTCGCGGCCTCGAGGATGGCAACCTTGGACTCGAGCGCGGCGAGCGCCGCCTCGATCGCCTGGCGTTCGCCGTAGAGCGTGCCGCGCTCCGCGACGAAACTCTGCCAGAGGAAGCCATAGAGCAGCTCCTGCTTGGCGCGGAGACGAGCGGCGATATCTTTCCCTTGCGCCGCTTTCTCGGCCTGGCGGCGGAGATTCTTCAAATGCGGCTCGATTTCGATGACGAGACTGTCTACGCGGGCGAGATTCTCTTTGGTGCTCTCGATCTTGCGGAGCGCCCGCTCTTTCTCGATCTGGAATTGCTTGACGCCGGCGGCATCCTCAAACGTGGTGCGGCGCTCGGTCGGGGTCGCGAGGAGGACGGCGTCGCTCATTCCCTGCGTGATGACGCAGTAGCTATCTTTGCCGACCCCTGCCTTGGCGAGGAGATCGACGATGTCCATGAGACGCACTCTCGAGCCGTTGACGAGGTATTCGCTCTCGCCACTCCGATAGACTTTGCGGGTGATCGACACTTCGGTGAATTCGATGGGGAGACGCTTGTCCGTGTTGTCGAAATAGAGCGTCACCGAAGCGGTGCCGAGCCGGGTCTTCTTGTCCGTCCCCGCGAAGATCACATCCTCCGATTTCTTGCCACGGAGATTCTTGGATGACTGCTCCCCGATCGCCCAGCGGATCGCATCAGCGACATTGGACTTGCCCGAACCATTGGGGCCGACGATGGCCGTGATGCCGCACTTGCCGCCGGCTGCGATATCGCATTCCGGAAGAAAATCCAAAACCGTCTTCGTGGCAAAAGACTTGAATCCGTTCAGTTCGAGCTTCTTGAGATACACAGAGCGGGTAGTGAGAGCGATTACCAGCCTTTCTTTTCGAGCGCGTTCTTGGCAGCTTCGCGCTGGGCCTCCTGTTTCGACAAGCCCTCCCCTTCGGCGACGAGCTCCTCACCCACGAAGACCCCGGCGACAAAGCGGCGGTCATGGTCCGGGCCCCACTCCTTCATCACCTGATAGGCAGGGGTGACGCCGAGCTTCTCCTGGGCGAGTTCCTGGAACCGGCTCTTGGGGTCCGTGTAGAGCTTGCCTTCGACGACTTCGCCCAGCCGCGAGAGGACATTGGTCTCGACGAACGCCTTGGCTGCAGCATAGCCCTGATCAAGATGGAGCGCGCCGATCACTGCCTCCACCGCGTTGGCGATGAGGTAGGTCCGAGCGCGACCCTTGTCCTTGGACTCACCCCGACTCATGAGGAGGTACGACTCGATGCCGAGCGATGCGCCGATCGAGGACAGCATATCGCTATTGACGAGGGCCGCTCGGAGCGAGGTGAGGTCGCCTTCGGGTTTCTCGGGAAACGCGGCGTAGAGATGCTCGGTCACGATGAGCTCGAGCACGGCATCACCGAGGAATTCGAGACGTTCATTGTGGGGATACGGATAATGCTTGTGCTCGTTCAAATAGGAACGATGAGTCATCGCTTCCTGAAAGAGCGCTGGCTTCTGGATGGCAATCCCGAGAGACTCGGCGAGCGCCGCGTGATCAAAGACGGGTGAGGAGGTCATACGGGGAGCGTCAGGCTAGGCAGTCTTCTTGGCAGATTTCTTCTTGCTGGGTAATTTCGGCTTTGCTGGCGAGTCGGCGGCGGCTTGGGACTCGGTCGCTTTGGCGGATTGCTCCGCGGCGCGCGCCTCCCGGTGCTTCTCGCTCGAGTCGTCTTTCATGGGCTCGCCCATCTCGCGATAGATAGTGCCCAAGACGCCGTTGACAAAGCGCGCCGTCGAATCCGAACCGAAGCTTTTGCCGAGCTCGATCGCCTCGTTGATCGCGACTTTGGGCGGAACCTCGTCGTAATTGCCAAACATGAGCTCGCCGATGCCGAGGCGGAGGATATTCCTGTCCACGACCGTCACCTGCTCCAGCGGCCATTCGGGCGCGCACTTCTCGATCAGCTCATCGATCGTCTTCCTATGAGTGAGCACGCGCTCCATGAGCTCTCGAGCAAACGTCGTATCCTCGAGTCCCGGAGCGAACTCCGCGAGGTTCTTGCGCAGGATACCGAGCGCCTTTTCGTCGTGCTTTCCCTGGAAATCCCACTCGAAGAGAGACTGCATGACGACCGAACGCTGCAAATGCCGATTGGCCATAGCCAAAAAAGAACTAGTGATTTAGATTTGGCTACAGTATAGCACAAAACCGCCCTTAGGCGGCCTTGGTGGCTGATGCAGTCTTGAGTTTGGGAGCGACATTGAGGACGGCTTTGCCCCGGTACTCGCCGCAGGTGCCGCAGGCTCGGTGCGGGGTCATGGGAGAGCTACACTTGGGGCAGGTCACCGTGGCGATCGGCTTGAGAGCGTGGAACTTGCGAGCTCGGTCGCGGCGGTGGCGGGTATGTCGTTGCTTGGGGAGGGCCATAGGAGAGGTATCAAAAAAGCCTGTTCGAAAGGCCTCAGCACTCTACCAGATAGGGAAAATCTTGGCAAGATAGACCCTTTCCCTCGGTACTCATTCAGCCTTTCTTGGGCTTGAGGACGCCCGCGAAGCGCTTGTTGACGTTCTCGGGAAGCGAGAGCTGCACCGGGCGGAAACTCATGCGGTGGATGGGACTCGGCCCCAGTCGGCGGAGCGCGGCCATATGCGCCGCCGTGCCATAGCCCTTATGCTCGGCCAGGCCGTAGCCAGGATAGAGGAGATCGGCCTCGGCGATCAGCCGGTCGCGTGTCACCTTGGCGACGATGGAGGCTGCCGCGATCGAGCGCACCAGACCGTCGCCATTGACGATAGCTTCCTGGGTGAGCGAAAGGTTGGAAATCGTCTGATTGCCATCGATGAGAAGAACCAGCCTCGCTTCGTCTCCCGCCGTGATGCTGAGCTGCCGCTTGAGATCCGTCATCGCCGCCTTCATAGCGAGAAATGTCGCCTCGAGGATATTGACCCGATCGATCGTCTCGGGTCCGATGATGCCGACCCCCACATGGAATTGCTCTTGCACGAAATCAAATGCTGCTGCTCGCTGTTTCTCGGACAGTTTCTTGGAATCCCGCACCAATTTCCAGCGCTTGTCGTCTCCATCAATCTTGAAATTGGAACTTTGATTGTTGAAACCCCGGTACAGCGTTGCGCAAGCCGCGACTGGACCGGCCAAGGGTCCCCTCCCCGCCTCATCGATTCCGATGGGGAGCAGTCCTCGCGCCGCCAGATGTTCCTCATGTTCGAAAGTGGGGAGTTGCATGAACGTATTGTACCAGGGTCTTCCGGTTGACTCTGACAGTCTTTCGAGATATAGTCCAGCGTTGCGGCATCCCGCCCAACCAGAGTTCAGCCATCTCGGGAACAAGGAGAACTCCATGACCCGTCAAATCGCTCTTTCCAATCTCTCGCTCCTCCCCTGGTCTCTCTGGAAGGGACCGGCCTGGACCTGGCAAATCGCCCAGGAAGCCGGCTTCGACGCCCTCAAGGTCAACCCCTTGCGCGGCTGGGATGTCGCCACGCTGCGCGGACAGACTCCGTCCATCCCGGTGACAGCCTTCGAATACCTGTGGCGCCCCGATTTCTCGGCCTCTTGCCGGAATCTGTGGCAGCACCGAGACGCGATGGGCTTCATCGCTGACGCCTGCTTTATCGGCTACACCCAAGCCAAGGAACGCTGCGCAGGGTATGCGTGGTCTGACTACTACGCAAGCACGGCAACGGTGGCGATCGACTTTCCGCTTCATATGCACGTGGGACATCTCCGCCACGTCCAGGAAACCGAGTGTCTCTCGGGGAAATGGCCCCTCCCGCTCGACGATGACAAGCTGGCCTGCCTTGACACCTGGCACGTGCGGACCTACCCCAACCCGGATGCCGTCACCGACCGGCTCATGGTGGAGGGGCGCATCGCCACCATCGACGCGCAAACCAGGCGCTACCGCGAATGGCGAGACTTCCACGATGGGGAACGAACCCGGCTCTGGGAGCAGCTCGCCAGGCTCGCCGCCACCCCGGAGACCGTCAGCGCCTCGGTCGAGATCGCACCACAGCACCTGTGGCGGCTCTGCTTCGACCTCGAGCTCTCCCGGCGTGCTGTCCTCGATGAGCTCTGCACGCGAGTCCGCAATGCACTCGACATCGGTTGAACCGACCTCTCGCTTGAAGCTCTGTGTGCTCCGCCCCACCCCTCCCGCCAACGGCGTGCGAGGGGCTCGTTTTTTTGATAGAATGTTAATACCTCACTTCTCTGCAAAGCCCAAGGACTCGTCCGGGTGATGAGAGAATCTCGCCTATGTCATCACCAGCGCTTCCATTTTTGAAACCGGCTTTTGCAGTGCGGTTTTTTGTTTGCCGATAATCGTATGGCCTTCGCCCACCTCCACGTCCACTCGCACTACTCGCTCCTGACCGCGCTCCCCACCCCCGAGGCACTCCTCGAGCGAGCCAAGTTGCTCGGCATGACGAGTCTCGCGCTCACGGATACGTCGGCCCTCTACGGCGCGATCGAATTCTATGTGGCAGCCGAGAAAGCCGGCATCAAGCCCATCATCGGCGCCGAGATCTGGGTTGCCAAGGATCTCAAGAGCAAGAACAATACCGCCGAGGACCGTCGGCGCCACCAGCTCGTCCTCCTTGCCGAAAACGAGACCGGCTACCAGAATCTCATGAAGATCATCTCGACCGCCCAGCTCGACGGCTTTTACTACAAAGCGCGCGCCGATAAAGCCCTCCTTCGTCAATACCACGAGGGGCTGATCGCGCTCTCGGGGTCGCTCCAGGGCGAAGTGCCGACCGAGATCCTCTACGGCAACCTCGAACGAGCCAAAATGGTCGCGCTCGAGTATCGCGATATCTTCGGGCCGGAGAATTTCTTCCTCGAGATCCAGCCGCAGGACACGGAGAATCAGCTGACCGCCAACCAGGGTCTCGTCGAGCTCGCGCGGACGACTGGGATCCCGCTGGTCGCGACCAATGACGTGCACTACCTCGTCAAGGACGACGCCGCCACCCAGGATATCCTCCTCGCCATCCGCGACAACAAGCAGGTAACCGACCCAGACCGCTTCACTATGAAAGAGCTCGACCTCTCCTTCAAGAGCGAGGCCGAAATGCGTTCATTCTTCCACGTCATACCTGAAGCCGTCGACCAAGCCGCTCGGATCGCCGAACGCTGCACGCTCCATATACAGATGGGCGAAAATCACCTCCCAGTCTTCCCGCTCCCCGATGGACTGACCGCGGATGCCTATCTCCGCGAGCTCTGCCTCCAGGGCTATGCCAAACGCTATCCCGGCGAACCGGTGACCCTGGAGCGACAGGAGCGGCTGGACTATGAACTCTCAGTCATCGAGAAGACCGGCTTCGCGAGCTACTTCCTCATCGTCCAAGACTTCGTCAACTGGGCCAAGGAGCACGGCGTCGTCGTGGGCCCGGGCCGCGGCTCGGCCGCCGGATCGTTTGTGGCCTACCTCGCGGGTATTACCAACCTCGATCCGATCAAGTACGACCTCCTCTTCGAGCGGTTCCTCAATCCCGAACGTATCAGCATGCCCGATGTCGATATGGACTTCGCCGATGCCCGCCGCGAAGATGTGCTCAACTATGTCCGCGAGAAGTACGGCCACGACCACGTCGCCCAGATCATCACCTTCGGTACCATGGCCGCCCGAGGCTCTATCCGCGACGTCGGTCGCGCGCTCGGCATCCCGCTCGCCCTCTGCGACCAGACCGCCAAAATGATCCCCATGTTCACCTCGATCGAGGAAGCACTCGAGGGCGTCCCCGAATTCCAGGCCCACTACAACGGTTCATCCGAGGTAAAGCGGCTCGTGGATGCCGCCAAGAAGATCGAAGGACTCGCACGGCATGCCTCGATGCACGCTTGCGGCGTCGTCATCACCAAGGATCCCGTCACCGACTACACCCCGCTCCAGCGCGTGGCCGGGAGCGCCGATGCCGTCGTCACCCAATACGCCTCATCGACCAAAGCCAATGCGGTCGAGAAGATCGGCCTCCTCAAGATGGACTTCCTCGGTCTCCGGAACCTGACCGTCATCGAGAATACGCTCAAGATCGCGAGAAAGCTCGGAAAGACCGTCCCGGATATCGAGCGCATCCCCCTCGACGACGAAGCGAGCTATCGCGTCCTCCAGGAGGCCCATACCACCGGCGTCTTCCAGCTCGAATCGACCGGCATGAAGCGCTACCTCAAGCAGCTCAAGCCGAGCGTTTTCGAAGACATCATCGCCATGGTGGCGCTCTATCGGCCGGGACCGATGGAGTATATCCCTGACTTCATCGCCGGCAAGCACGGCGAAAAGCAGGTTGAGTACCTCCACCCCAAGCTCGAGCCGATCCTCAAGAATACCTACGGGGTCGCCGTGTACCAGGAGCAGCTCATGCAGATCGCGCGTGACCTCGCCGGCTTCACGCTCGGCGAAGCGGACGTCTTGCGCAAGGCCGTCGGCAAGAAGATCAAAGAGCTCGTCGCCGAACAGCGCGAGAAATTCATCGACGGCTGCGTCAAGACCGGCGTCGGCCGAGCGGTCGGCGAGAAGATCTTTGCTTTCATCGAGCCGTTCGCCGGCTATGGCTTCAACCGCTCCCACGCCGCCTGCTACGCCCTGATCGGCTACCAGACCGCCTACCTCAAAGCGCACTTCCCGGCCGAATTCATGGCCGCGCTCCTCACCGGCGACCAGGCCGATATCGATCGCGTCGCCATCGAAGTGCGCGAAGCCCGGGAGATCGGACTCGAAGTCTTGCCGCCGGACGTCAACGAGAGTTTCCAGGATTTCGCGGTCATCCGGGGCGAGGACGGGATGGAGCGTATCCGGTTCGGGCTCTCGGCGATCAAGAATGTCGGGTCGGTCGCTGCCGATGAAATCGTCGCCGAACGCAAACGGAACGGAAAATACACTTCGCTCGAAAACTTCATGGAACGCGTCCAGACCAAGGATCTCAATAAGCGCACCCTCGAGGCCCTGGCCAAAGTCGGCGCGCTCGAGTGCTTTGCCGAAGCCAAGACCATCCTCGAGAGCCTCGACGCCATCCTCCGCTACGGCAAGGACTCGCGTCACCTCAAGGAATCCCATGGCGACAGCCTCTTCGGCGCGCTCCCCTTGCCCGAGACCAAGATCCCGCTCAAGACCGTCGCGCCCGTCGGCGAACGCGAACGCCTCTCCTGGGAGAAGGAGCTCCTCGGCCTCTACGTGAGCGGCCACCCCGCCAAGGCGTATGCCACCTATCTCGAGCGCGTCGCCACGCCTATCCATCATCTTGAGAAGGAGCCGGATGGAAAAGCGGTCACTATCGGCGGCATTATCACCACCGTGAGGAAATCGCTCTCCAAGAGCGGCCAGCCCCTCTACTTCGTCGGGATCGAGGACCTGTCGGGCCGCGTCGAGCTCCTCGTCTTCGGCAAGACTGCCGAGCGGGTCGCCGGCCTCCTCGTCGAGGATGAGCTCGTCGAGATCGATCTCAAGGTCAATCATCGCGACGGGAGCCTCCGTCTCTCGGCCGACGATGTCAGGCGCATCGGCGAGCATACCGTGAAGCAGCATGAGCGCATCGCCGCGACGCATGCCAAGTACCGGAAACCCGAGACGCCCGCGGCCCCAGCGACCCGCAAAGCACTAATCGCCTTCGCAGCTGGCACTGAAGCGAGCGCCGTGAGCGAACTCTCCAAGCTCCTCCGCACGCTCCCTGCTGGGGATACGCGCGTGAGCGTCCGCATCCTCGGCTCGACGATCCGCACCTCTTTCGTCGTCGCGCTCACCGACCAAGCGGAAGCCGCCATCCGGGCGCTTCCCGGGGTCTCGGATATCGTGGTGAAACCGATCGAGGACGCCCCGCCCGCCGAGAGCGCGAGCCTTGCCAACCGGACCGAAGTCCTGTAGAGTCATCTCCTATGTCTTCCATCAAGACGCCCATCATCGTTATCGTCGGACCCACCGCTTCCGGGAAGTCCGACCTCGCCGTCGCCGTCGCCCAAGCGGTCGGGGCCGAGATCATCTCGGCCGACAGCCGCCAGGTGTATCGCGGCATGGACATCGGCACCGGCAAGATCGCGGCCAAGGAAATGCAGGGCGTCCCGCACCATCTCCTCGATGTCGAGAATCCGAAAATCGAGTATAACGTATCGCATTTTCTCCGCGATTGCACCGCCACAATCGATGAGATCCGCTCGCGCGGAAAGCGTGTCGTCATCTGCGGCGGCACGACGTTTTGGATCGAAGCCCTCCTCCTCGGCCTCTCGCTCCCTCCGGTCGCGCCGGACAAGGCTTTCCGCGAGAAGTGGGGCGAGCGCAGCAAATCCGAACTCCTGGCCTACCTCAAGCGCCTCGACCCCGAGCGAGTCAAGACCGTAGACGCCAACAACCGCCTCCGCATCCTCCGCGCGCTCGAGATCGCCCGCGTGCTCGGCAAAGTGCCTCAGTTCACCAATAACCGACAGCCGACGACCGACGACTTTTTGGTGATCGGGTTGAATCCGCCCGTCGAGGAGCTCAATGCCAAGATCCGCACCCGACTCAAAGCGCGGATGAAAGCCGGCATGCTTGACGAAGTGAAGCGGCTCAACCGTGCCGGCGTTTCGTATGAGCGGCTCGAGAGCTTTGGCCTCGAATACCGCGCGCTCGCGCGCCACCTCCAGAACAAAATGACGCTGGACGAGGTCAACGAGACCCTCCCCTACGACATCATCCACTATGCCAAACGCCAGCGCTCATCGCTCCGTCGACTCGAGAAGCGCGGCGTCACGATCCATTGGATCAAAGACGCCTCGGAAGCGTTAAAGCTGGTTGCTTAAAGTAGTTCAGCGCCGGCGGGAAGTCCCACCAGCGCTGTTGCTCAGCTGCCCCCAGTCATGATGATCGTGCTCCGCGCATCTTGAGCTCGCTGTGCAGCCGCAGGCGCTACTCCATCGCGCGGCTGCGATGAGCCGCAACCTTGGCCGCGAACTGCTGCAGCATGTCGGGATCGACGATGGCCGAACCGCAACGTTTGCACCAGGCCTTGTGCTCCGTTTCCTGGTAGCTCGGGCGGTGCCGAGCACCGATGCGCTCGCTCACCGGAGCCACATCGCTGTAAGCCGAGCGGTACCAAACAGCCCCGCCACAACCCATATGCTCGCCGACCTCAAGCTCAACCGGCTCAATCAGCTTCGGGTCCGGAATGCCGCAAGCCGCCCGACACACGGCATTGAGATCCTCAACAGGTACGGCTACTGAACCATTCGCCGCAACGACGAGAGGGTCCCTGCGAGCGGTACGTCTAGTAACAAACATGAGGTGCTCCTCGGTTGATCGGGAGTATTCCCTTGTGCTCAAGCTACCTCAAAGACATTGAAATAACAAGATGGCTTCTACGCCAGTTTCTGCTTCAGAAGTTCTGAAACGATTTGCGGATTGGCTTTGCCCTTGGTCTCTTTCATCACTTGGCCGATGAGGTATTGGAAGGCATTTTGCTTGCCAGCCTTGAAATCAGCGATCGACTGGGAATTGGCCGCGAGGATAGCATCGACAACTTTTTCCAATTCGCCGGCATCGCTCATCTGGCCCAGATTGAGCCGCTCGATGATATGGGTCGGGTCGGTGTCGCCATCTGCTCCCGCGAGCATCTCCTTGAGGACGGTCTGGGCCGCGCTCGAGTTGATCTTGCCGTCAGCGACGATGACGACGAACTCGGCGTAGTTTTCGGGCGTGATGGAGAGGCTCGCGATCGCGCGCTCCTCGCCGAGATACTTCCTGACTTCGGTAATGAAATAGTTGGCCGCGAGCTTGATCATGCGATTGAGATCGGCCCCCGTCTCGGCGGCATCGCGCTTCGCCCCGAGCTCGCTCACGACCGCTTCGAAATACCCCGCCACCGCCTTGTCCTCGACGAGGATGACCGCGTCTGCCACAGGCAAGCCGTACTCGCTCATGAAGCGCTCGCGCTTCTCGTCGGGAAGCTCGGGAAGATCCGCCTTGAGCCGCGTGATATCCTCCTGGGTAAAGACAAAGGGCGGGATATCCGGCTCCGGGAAGTAGCGATAGTCATGGGCCGACTCTTTCTTGCGCTGCGAGACGGTCGCGCCGCGCGCCTCGTCCCAGCCCCTGGTTTCCTGGACGATTGATTCGCCCTGCTCGAGGGCTTCGGTCTGGCGGCCTATCTCGTACTCGATCGCGCGCTCGACGGACTTGAACGAGTTGAGGTTCTTGATCTCCACCTTGGTACCCGAGAGCCGGTCCTCGCCGACCTGGTGGAGGGAGATATTCACTTCGCAGCGCATCTGACCCTTCTCCATGTCAGCATCGGAGACTTCGAGATAGCGGAGGATCTGCCGGAGCTTCTGGCAGAACGCGCGCGCGTCTTTGGCTGTGCTGAAATCCGGCTCCGTGACGAGCTCCATCAGGGGCACTCCGGCCCGGTTATAATCCACCAGGCTCAGTTCCGACGA
>CAYWVL010000001.1:14879-43308 GCA_964461975.1 uncultured Bdellovibrionales bacterium
TAATCGACCAGCGTATAGTCGGCGGCGTCGGGGTGCATCGACTTCCCGGTGTCCTCTTCGAGGTGGATGCGGGTGATATTGAACAGCCGGCCGTCGATCTCCATGGTCCCGTGTTCGCAGAACGGCTCGTCATACTGCGAGATCTGATAGCCCTTGGGCAGATCGGGGTAGAAATAGTTCTTGCGATCGAATTTCGAGTGGAGCCGCAGCGCGCAGTTGAGCGCCAAGCCCACCTTCTGCACCGCTTCGATTGCGGTGCGGTTCGGAACAGGCAAAGCCCCAGGCTGGGCCGTGCATACCTGGCAGACATTGACGTTGGGGACGGTCTCGAGCCCCAGGCCGTTTTTGCACGCGCAGAACATCTTGGAGGCCGTTTTGAGCTCCGCGTGCACCTCCATCCCGATTGTCGCTTCGTACTGCGCCATAGCTTTACAATAATGCCTTCAATTTCTCCCTTGCTTCTTCCACTTCTCTGTATTCTACAATAGTCAGTCTGGAGTTGCCGAGCAGCATCGCCGAAAGCTTGCGGTCGGGCTGGGGACGGTAGAGGCAGAGTATCCGCTTCCCCAACTGTTCGGCCAGGCCGATTTCATACCCGACCCCGAGGGAGGGCGTCGTGACTTCAGCGACTATCACATCCGCTTCGCGCACCCATCCCACATCCCGGCGGAAGATCGTTTCGGCCGCTTTCCCTTCCCCATGCGCCGAAAGCAAGGCATCGCCGATATGCTCGGTCAGCACCGTCCCGTGCGCTTGAAGCACTCGAATGATCTCGGCATAGAGCGGCGCATCATCTCGACCGCCACGGATTGACCCTGCGAAATAGATCTTCATAGATACCCTAGTGTACACCGGTACTGCCGAAGCGTCCATCACCGCGGCTCGTGTCGTCCAATTCGGCCACCTCTTCCATATCCGGATGCTCGACCCGCTGAATCAAGACCTGGGCGATTTTCTGCCCCGCCTTGATCGCGTAGTCTTCTTGGCTCAGATTGACGAGGCCGATGAGGTATTCGCCCCGATAGCCGGCGTCGATCACGCCGCCCAAGACTTTCACCCCGTGCTTGTGCGAAACCCCGCTCTTGTCCCAGACGAGCGCCACCGTGCCCTCGGGGAGGCCCATGGCGATGCCGGTCGGGACGGAGGCGCGCTCGCCCGGCTTCAGCACGAGATCGGCGACGGAATAGAGATCCATCCCCGCGTCGCCCGGGTGGGCATAGCTGGGGAGGATTGCGGCGGCGTGGAGTTTCTTGACGAGGATTTTCATAGGAGTGGCGTTACGGCGTTCCAGACTTTTTCGGCGATCGCTTCGCGGGTGAGGAGCTCTCCTCGGCGAGTGCAGTTGATCTTGGTCCAGCGATTGAGCTGCTTCACGAGCTTGAGGGCATTGGCTCGGCTCTCGGCGAGATGCTTGTCATTCGTTTCGGCGAGATCTTTTTGCTTTTTCTTGAGGTACACTTTGGTGCGCTGCTTTTCCTCCGCCCGGAGGAGACGCTGGGCAAGTGCCACCGGCACATCGAGATAGATGATCCGGTCCGGGCGTGGGAGGCCAAATACCCCGTGTTCCATGCGATCGAGCCACTCGAGGAACGCGCGCTGCTGCTTCCGGTCAGATAGCTTGCCACCCTGATGGATCTGGTTGGCGCTCACATAGCGGTCGAGGACCACCACATACCCCGCCTTGAGCCAACGCTCGATTTTCGGCTTGGATTCGAATCGGTCAGCCGCGTAGAGCACCGAGGCGATATGCGGATCCACGGCGATGAAATCCCCGTATTCACCCGCGAGACATTTCCCGATGAGGGCGCCGAAATGATTGGCCTCGTACTGCGGGAAGTCCAGGGTCCGCACTCGATACCCCTCCTGTTTCAGACGCGCGATGAGAGCCCTGGTCTGCGTCGCCTTGCCCGAGCCATCGCTCCCGTCGATAACGATCAGTTTGCCTCGCTTCATACGTCGATCAGTGAGCCAGTATATCCGCGACCGCCGCGTCGAGCCCCGTCTGGAGCGCCTCTTTGGTGCTCTCGTTCACGACCATATAGTCTGCCAAAGAAATCGGCGTCCCCTGGGTCAGCCGATTGAGCTGGGCCCAGTCGCGTTCCACTGCTTCCTCGGCCGTGAGCGGACGCTCGGGCCGGTGCGAGAGCCGCTCATGGCGCAGCTTGGGCCGCGCGTGGATCGCGATGATGAGAAAGGCCTCTCCGAAGCGCTCGTGGAAGACGCGGTACTCAGCGGCGCTATAGAAACTCTCGAGGAGGATCACCGGAGCGTCGGGCATGGACGCCACTTTCTTGGCGGCCTCCTGGGCGTAGTAATCCTCGCCATGGAGATTGCGGAGGTCCTCGCGCACGAGCCGCTCATTGGCCTGATTGCGCTCGAGCCCGCGGCGCTCCATCTCGTCAAAGGTCGGCTGGGCGAAATAGATCTTGGGCCACTGGTACCGCTCCATGAGATAGTGGATCGCTTCACTTTTGCCGCTCCCCGGCATCCCGACAACGGCGATGATCTTCTGCATAGGAAAAATATTAGGGTTACTGCGTCCACTCGCTCCGCGCGCTCTCGACGAGAGCGGCGTACGAGGGATTCTCGAGCATGAAGTCGACGATCTGTCTCGCCAACAGCCGGCCCGCGGCTGAGTCGCTCGGATAGTGCACTCCGGCGATCTCGCGATTGACCGCCACTCGGAGCGCGTCACTCTCGAATTCTGCCCGCCGCTCCGGCGCGAGGACCGAGAGGAGAAAGGCGACGGCGTGCGCCTGCGTCGAATGGCCGCTCGGATACGCGGCGTGCTCCGGCACATCGATGACGGTCGAGAGTGTCGGATCCAGCTTGTGCGGCCGCACCCGGTCATGCTGCTGCTTGATCCGCATGATTACGGGATTGATCTCATCGAGGAGCTGAATCACCGCTCGACCTGTCTGGGCATAGCGCGGATCCGTCGCATAACCGATAAAGGTATCTGGTCCGATTTTGACGCCGGCCCACTCCTGCTCGGCACGGATCGCTGCCACCCGCTCCGGCGTCCGCAGTGCGACATACTCGTGGAGGAGCGCCAGCTCGGCTTCGGTGCGGCGGGATGAGTTGGCCGGGAAATCCGGCACGCGGATCGCCTGCTCCTTGGAGCCGAGCGTGGGCGCGGGAGCAGCGAGGAAGGGGCGGAAATCGTCGCCGAGGCGCATAGTATTGGAGAAGCGGAGCGCCTCGATCGCCTCGCCTGGCGCGCGGACGGCTCCCGAGAGTCCGTCAAACGGGTCGATCACCGCGCGCGGCGCTCGGGAAATATCGGCTGGCGGCACGGTATCCTCCACTTCCGGTGCGAGCGGCGGCGCCGACTGATCAGCTTTCAGGAGCCAGAGCAACCCAGCCACACCCGCGAGCGCGATGAAGACGATCTTGGCCATTGCGTTAGGCAGTACGTGCGAGCACGTAAAATGTGAAGCGATACTCCCTGTTCTCCTGGCGCTCCTCGCTCACTACCCGATTGAAATCAGAATAGTCGGGAAAAAACGTATCCGCTTCGTGCTTCCCCTCGACGAGCGTCAGATAGAGCCGCTCGACCATGGGGAGCATCTGGCGATAGATGCTTGCCCCGCCCATGACAAAGACTTCCTCGGACTCGTGTTCGCGGGCCACCGCCACGGCCTCGTCGAGCGAGTGGACCACATGGCAGCCCGGGAGCGAGAGGTTGGCGTCGAGGGTCACCACGATATTGGTCCGATTGGGAAGCGGCCGCCCGATCGAGTGGTAGGTATTCTCCCCCATGATGACCGCGTGGCCGGTCGTCAGTGCTTTGAAACGCCGCAGGTCTTCGGGGATATGCCAGAGGAGACGATTGTCCTTCCCGATGGCTCGGGTCTCATCGACGGCGACGATCATGGAAAGACGAGGGGCAGGCATGGGTCGGGCAGCTTAAACAGCGATCGGCGCTTTGATCGGCGGATGCGGATCATAGCCCTCGAGGGTAAAGTCTTCCATCTTGAAGGCGAACAGATCTTTGACGGCTGGATTGAGCTTCAAGGTTGGGAGCTTCCTGGGCTCGCGGGAGAGCTGTTCCCGGACCTGGTCGAAGTGATTGCTGTAGAGGTGCACGTCGCCGCCGGTCCAGACAAACTCGCCCGGCTCGAGGCCGGTCACCTGCGCGATCATGAGGGTGAGGAGTGCGTATGAAGAGATATTGAATGGCACACCGAGAAAAGTGTCACAGCTCCTCTGGTACAGCTGGCACGAGAGCTTGCCATCGGCGACATAAAACTGGAAGAGGCAATGGCAAGGAGGCAGTCCGGCCTTGGCCATCTCTTCGATATCGGCTGGGTTCCACGCCGAGACGATGAGTCGCCGCGAGTTGGGATTCTGCTTGATCTGCTCTACCACGTCACGCAGCTGGTCGATCTCTTTGCCGATAGCGGTCGGCCAGTGCCGCCACTGATAACCGTAGACCGGCCCGAGATCGCCGTACTCCTCCGCAAACGTCGCATCCGACTTGATGTGCTCGATAAATTCCTTGATCCCCGCATTCCACTCTTCCGATCCCGTGGCTGGCACCGGCTTGCCGTTGCGGAGGAGGTACGCCTTGTACGGCCACTCGTCCCAGATATGCACGTCCTTCTTGGCGAGGGTCGCCAGCTGTGTATCGCCTGCGACAAACCAGAGGAGCTCCTCGGCGATGAGCCGGAACGGAACTTCCTTGGTCGTGAGGAGCGGGAAACCCTGGGCGAGGTCGAAGCGCATCTGGTACCCGAAAACGCTCCGGGTGCCGACGCCGGTGCGATCGCTCTTGTCGACCCCATGGTCCATGATATGCGAGAGGAGATCGAGGTATTGGCGCATAGGCGTGGGTTCTTCAGGAATCTATTTTACCCCAAAAAATCGGCCGCCACAAATCAAAAACCCCCCTTAGCGGGAGGCTTTTTTCTTGGTCACGGACTTTTTGGCGGCGGGCTTTCGGAAGTTGAGGTGCATCTTGGACGCGACGACTTTCTTGTCCCGGTAGTACTTGCTATTGAGACCGGCCGACCCGTAGGGCCGCTCGCAGGGCGAGGAGAGGTACTCAAACGCCATCTGGCCGATTGGCATCCCCGCGTAGAGCTTGATGGGGATCTTGCCGGCATTGTAGAGCTCGAGGGTCATCTTGAGGCTATTGCCCGCGTCGAGAAAGCCGGCGGTCGTGTGGATGATGAGGCCGAGCCGACCCAGGGATGACTTCCCTTCGAGCCGCCCGACGAGCTTGTCCGAGACGCCAGTCTCCTCGAGGAGGACGCCCAGGGCGAATTCCCCCGGATGGAGGATAAAGGCCTCGTCAGAGCCGATCTCGATCTTCTTCATGAGATCCTGGGGGATATCGCGCGGATCGATGACGAAGTGGCGGTTGATGTCGAAGATGAGGAAGTGCCGGTCGAGATGGACATCGTAGGATGCCGGCTGGAGACACTCCGCTCGGTACGGCTTGATGGTGATCTCGCCGGACTTGATCTCTTTCTTGATATCGCGGTCGGAAAGGATCATACGGGCAGCGTTAGGGATTGAGGGGGCCGCTTCGGTCAGAATCGAAGACGTCCCCTAGTATACAAAAAAGCCCGCCGTCTGGCGAGCTTTGGTCGGGTTTACTTGGTGACGGCGAGTCCCGGGCCCATGGTCGAGGTGAGGGTGATCGAGCTCATGAACTTGCCCTTGAGTCCGTCGGGCTTCCCCTTGGCTACCGCGTCGAGCAGAGTGGCAATATTCTCCTCGAGCGCCTTGGCCTCGAAGGAGAGCTTGCCCACGACCTGGTGGAGATTGCCGGTGTCGTCGTTCTTGTAGCTCGCCTTCTTGCCTTTGGAGAGCATCTCGACAGCCTCGCCGATCTTCTGGGTCACGGTCTCGTTCTTGGGAGAAGGCATCATGCCCTTGGGACCGAGGATCTTGGCCACCTGGGCGAGTTTGGGCATCATCTCGGGGGTCGCGAGGACGAGGTCAAAATCGGACCCCGGGCTCACTTTGCCGGCCTTGATATCGGCGACGAGCTCTTCGCCCCCGACGAGGGCCGCACCCGCTGTCTTGGCCTCATCGGCCTTGGTGCTGGTCACGACCGCGACTTTCTGGGTGCGGCCGGTGCCATGCGGCAGGACCACGGTCCCGCGCACGTTCTCCTCCGACTTCTTCACGTTGATGCCGAGGCGGATGTGGAGCTCGACGGACTCGTCGAACTTGGCCACCTTGTTCGCCTGGAGGAAGGCCACCGCTTCCGCGATGGTGTAGACCTTGCCTGTCTCGATCTTCTCTACTGCTGCCCGATACTTCTTGCCGTGTGTCATAGTGGTTCGTGGTCATAGCGTCCGCCTGGGGCGGACTCCCACAAATTAAGGTGAATAAATTACCCTTCGACTTTGATGCCCATGGAGCGGGCGGTGCCCTTGATGATGTTCATCGCCGCTTCCACGTCGTTGGCATTGAGGTCCGGGAGCTTCTTCTCGGCGATCTCGCGGATCTGAGCTTCGGTCACTTTGCCGGCCTTGTCCTTGAGGGGGTTGGCGGCGGCCTTCTCGATCCCGGCGGCCTTCTTGAGGAGCGCTGGCGCCGGCGGCGTCTTCATGATGAAGCTGAACGAGCGGTCCTCGAAGATAGTGATCTCGACCGGGATGATATCGCCCATCATAGGACGAGTCGCCTCATTGTACTTGCTGCAGAAGTCCTGGATATTGAGCCCATGGGGTCCGAGGGCGGTACCGACTGGAGGCGCCGGCGTGGCCTTGCCGGCCGGGATCTGGAGCTTCACGATTGCCTTAATCTTCTTTGCCATAATCTTGTCGTCTTAATAAAATCATCAATCACTTCGACCCTGCCCGAGAGAAGCGCTCGAGCCAAGCCGCGGTGTTAGCCTTTCTTGATCTGGAGGAAGTCGAGCTCCACCGGGGTCTCGCGACCGAAGATGGAGACCAAGACCTTCACCTTGCCCTTCTCGTCGTCCACTTCCTGGATCTTGCCTTCGAAATTCTTGAACGGGCCGTCCACGATCGAGACGCTCTCGCCCACCTTCACGTCGATCTTGTATTTGGGTTCGGCGACGCCCATGCGCTTCTTGAGCATGTCGATCTCGGCCGGGTCGATCGGGGTCGGGGTCGTGCCGAGGCCGATAAAGCCCGTCACGTTGGGGGTATTGCGCACGACGTACCAGCTGGCGTCGGTCACGATCATGTCGACGAGGACATAGCCGGGGTAGATGCGCTCCTCCACGACGACGCGCTTGCCGGCCTTGATCTTGATCTTCTTCTCCTTGGGCACGAGGACGTCGAAGATGAGGTCCTGCATGTCCATGGATTCGATACGCTGCTTGAGGTTGCGGGAAACGTTGTCCTCATAGCCGGAGTACGTGTGAAGCACGTACCAGGCGCGACCGTGATGTTGTGACTGCTTGGCCATAGGCGTCGGGTATGGAGAGCGAGTTACTGGTTGATGAGATACGTCTCGACGAGGTAGCTGAAGAGGATATCGAGGAGCCCGAGGAGCGCGGCGACAAAGATGCTGATCACCACGACGAGGATGGTGTAGCGCACCACTTCCGGACGGTTGGGCCAGCTGACTTTGGCCAATTCCCCTTTCGCTTCGACAAAAAACTGGACGACCTTGTTCATACCCGGTGAGTAGAACTTCGACTTGGATTGCTCCTTGGTCGAAGCTATTTATAATGTTTTAACTTACCAGAAAAAGCTTCCTGCTACATTACCAGTCATACGAACACCCAGGTCGGAGTTTCACTCCCGGGTTATGGCTTAAGTAAGCCTTTTTCTTGGTCTAAAAAACAGCCCCCACGGGCAGTTCTGTACCTAATGTACCGCAAAGGTTCCCGGGTGTCAACCAGATGAAAATAGCGTACCGGTTTGGGCCGGCCCGATAAGATATAGTCGCCTTCAAGGAAGGCTCTATCTTGCGTAGCTGGACCCTTGACGCCTCCCCCATACGGAGTATGATGCGAAGTCAACGACTCGTTCCTTCCCAATCTACCCAGGAGATGACGCCATGTCATGGTTTACCTGTTATGTCACGACTGATGGCAGGGACGGGCCGGATGCCCCGATCTATCTCGTCATGAACACGACGGGCGATGCCTATTTCGTCCCCGGACAGCTCGAGGAAATCCTCGCCTTGATCAAGCGGTTTCCCCGTCGTGGGTACGACAGCACGGAGCAGATCTGCGCTGTCGCCCGCTACCACGCTGACCGCAATGACCAAGAGGTCATGCTCGTCTTCGGCTGGGGTGGCCGCGGCAAGGACGACTGGATTCCGTTTTTCAAGATCCCCTTCCAGGAAGCGAAAGGACTCCCCGCCACGATACTCCATGAGCGCGTGATGCACGCCTCACTTGCCCATGAGTTTCCAACCCGCGTCGCCATCGACTGCGGCCCCTGATCCGTCGCGCTCGTTCGGTGCTACAACGGCCCGTGTGCAACCGCATGCGGGCCTCCTCTTTTTTAAAGCCGCTGGACTCCCGTCGAACGCGCCAGCGCCTAACTCCTCCCACTAGAAAGTAAAAAGCACCCCATCGGGTAAGTTTTCTGTTTAAGGTTTACTATCAAAGAACCTTCTTAGTAACCGCTTTCCTTTGCTAGTTAGAGCGAACCGTCCACCTTGGACTGGCTCAATAAGCTCGTTGGCAACAAAAAAAGACACAGCCTCACTGGGGATAGAGCTCCCACTAAAGGTCCATGAATTTTGTATGTACTTATCTATTGCCAAAACGTTATTGGTGAAAATCCTGTTTGATAAAAGTTTAATTTCCTCATCTGACGAGAAGTTTGTATCAGGGGATGAGACGCCAGACAAAATCGGCTCGGGCACTGTTGGCAGCGGAGCTAACTTTTCTCGTAGGTCAATAATCTCTGCCTTCAGTGAGTCGATTTCCTTGTCTTTGTTTTCGATACTTCTCAAAAACTTCTCTTCGTGTAATAGCATCTGCTCCCGTAGCTGATTCGATTCTTCAAAAGTCAATAATCTAGCTTTCTCAATATCATTCTTTTTTCGTCTTCTCCAAGCAGTATATTTCAGATTCACATAGTAAACCCCGTTCGTTACAAGGGGCATCACCAAAACAAGTATCACAGAAGAAAAGAGAGGGTACCAAAAAAGAGTCTGGGACGTATGGTTCAGTCCTACTATGTACTGAACTTTATCAATATTTAACTTCTCTGAACTAACAAACAAAGTAACGTAAGGTATTTTCCAGTTCCACAACAACCAACTGATAACAAAAGCCCCGTAGAAAGGGCTCTCAAGCCTTTCATTTATAACCCTCTCAAAAGAGAGTTTTAGGTCAGAAATCATACAAAGTGATTCTACGAAAACAGCTCCAGTTCGGCGAAGAGTTTCTTGTAGTGGTCGAGGAGATCCTTGGCCCGCTCGCGGTCGAGGGTGAAGGCGGGGTCATTGACGATCTGGTTCCTCACTTCATGGGCGCTCTTGAGGTCGTCGTAGCTCGTGAGCTGCCCCGGCTCGATCTCGGCCAAGCGCTCCCCCATATTGGCCCCCGCATAGCCGCTCTCGCGCAGCACCTCGTCGGCAAACTGATCCGCCTCGAGGACGGCCACTTTGTACTGCGATGGGTTGCCGCTCTCCAGGCGCTTCTCGATCGCTTCGAAGCGGGCGGCGGCTTTGTTCTTGGAGAGGATGGGGCGCGTAGTGCCGTATAAGCTAACCTTGAGATTCTCGGTCACACCGCGTAGAGCCACGAGGAGGACGACATCGACCAAGAGGACGACCGAGTAGATCATGAGGAACCACTTGCCCACGGCAAAAATCCAGGACTCGCGAAAGACGTCCCACACGACCGGGAGAAACCCCAAGACGGTCAAGAGGTCGAAGTCAGTAGACATGGTTTTGTGACAAGTTTCAAGCGACAAGCAACAAGAATCTCACTCCGAGCTACGGACAAAAAACAAGGGTGGAAGGAGTTTCCTTTCCTCTACTATACCGCCCCTCTGGTCACCTGTCACATACTCCTCCATGGACGCGCCTTGTTCCATGTCTCTTGTTTCCTGTTTCTTGTCACTTATTCTGCTCGAGCGCGTGGGCCAGGTTGAGGATGGTCGCTTCGTCGAACCAGTTGCCGATGAGCTGTCCGCCGACGGGGAGCTCCTTCCCCTCCTCGGTCACCGTCCCCATAGGAAAGGAGAGCGCCGGGACGCCGACCAAATTGGCAGTGACGGTATAGATATCCTCGAGGTACATCTGGAGCGGGTCATCGGTCTTGGTGCCGAGCTTGAAAGCGGGGCCGGGGGTCGTCGGGGAGAAGATGGCGTCGACCGACTCGAAGGCCTGGCGGAAATCACGGCGGAGGAGCTCGCGGACGGCGGTCGCTTTCTTGTAGTAGGCGTCGTAGTAGCCGGCCGAGAGAGTGTAGGTGCCGATCATGATGCGCCGCTTGGCTTCGGGGCCGAGCCCGAGGCGCCGCGTGTCGAGGTAGTTCTCGAGGAGCGTCCCGGGGTTGCCGTCCGAATTGGCGCCGTCATTCATGGAGAGGCCGTAGCGCACGCCGTCGAAGCGGGCCAGGTTGGACGAGAGCTCGCTCGGCTGGATGATGTAGTAGACCGGGAGCGCGAAGCGGCTCGTGGCGAGGTCGAGCGGGACGATCGTCGCGCCGAGCGACTTGAGCCGCTCGATCACGGCTTCGGCGCGTTCGCGGACGCGGCTGTCGAGAGCGTCGGAGAAATACTGCTTGGGGACACCGATACGCTTCCCTTTGATATCGGTCGTGAGATTGTCTTCAAACGAGGGGACCGGCCGGTTCTCGGCGGTGGCGTCGAGCCGGTCCGGGCCGGCGATCCGCGAGAGGACGATCGCGATATCCTCGACGCTCGTGGCCAGAGGCCCGATCTGATCCAGACTCGAGGCGGCCGCGATGAGTCCGGAGCGCGACACGCGACCATAGGTCGGCTTGAGCCCATAGATCCCGGTAAAGGAGGCTGGCTGGCGGATGGAGCCGCCGGTGTCGGAGCCGAGAGCCCATGGGACATAGCGCGCTGCGACAGCCGCCGCCGAGCCGCCCGAGGTGCCGCCGGGGACACGGGTCTCGTCGACCGGGTTCTTGGTCGGGCCATAGGCCGACTGCTCGGTGGAGGAGCCGAGGGCAAATTCATCGAGATTGGTCTTCCCGACCATGACCGCGCCGAGCGCTTTGAGCCGCTCTATGACGCCGGCGTCATAGGGCGCGACGTAATTGTCGAGGATCTTGGACCCAGCGGTCGTCCGCTCGCCCGCGAGGGTGATATTGTCCTTCACGGCGCCCGGGATGCCCGCGAGGAGGTCGATAGTCTCTCCCCGCCCCACTCGCTCATCGATCGCAGCAGCCTCGGCGAGCGCGGCTTCTTCGCGCAATGAGAGGAAGGCATGGAGCGACTCGTCGCGCGCCTTGATCGCGTCAAAAGCGGAGCGCGTCAGGTCGACGGCCTTGGTGGTGCCACTCTGGATTTTGGCATGCAGCTCGCGGATCATAGGAAGAGAGACATGTTACAAGCCACAAGAGACAAGGAACGGTTCCAGTGCAGTTTTGAGGCTTGTTGCCTGTCTCATGTCACTTGTCACCATCATCAATTAAAATACCGCCCGCACCTTATTGTACCCGTCGCGACCTTGCGGAAAGTTTTTCTGGATAGGTGCGCTCATGCCGCTCTCGCTCGCCACGTCTTCACGGGTGCGGTTGGTCTCGCGGTCGGGCGAAGCAGTGTCGAGCGATTCGACCTTGGCTTCCTGGAGCTCTTCGATCAGGCCAAAAACGCCAGCGAGGTCCTTCTGGTACTTCTCGACTTCGGCGTCGGAGAGCCCGATCCTGGCGAGCCGCGCGACATGCTGTACTTCGTCTCTCGTGAGTGACATGGGACAAGCAACAAGTGACAAGTTAGATGTTGGTTGATGAACGTATAAACCCCGCCAAGAGCTTTCCGACCGTCGTCCTTACCTCCGCAAGGGCTTGATACTCTTCTTGAGAAATATACCTGAGCTCCAGTGACAAATCAATATAGTATTCCAATTCGGTCAATGAACCACGAGCAATATGTAAAAAGTTCACATTTTCTTTCTTGGTTTTTCGCGCGTATCCCTCAACGATGTTAGCGACCACAGATACAGCCGCCCTTCGCATCTGACTCACAAGACCAAACAACTCTTCTTTCGGAAAACTTCTGGTAACTTTATAAACTGCTACAACAAGTGAGTGCGCGTGCTGATAGACAAGGAGTTTCCGATAACCCATATCCGTTGCAGGCGTTCCGCTTCTCATAGGCTTGTCTCTTGTCTCATCGTCACTTGTCGCCTATAAGTTTCACAAAAGCGGCTTCATCGAGGATGGCGACACCGAGCTCCTGTGCCTTGGTAAACTTGCTCCCGGGGTCGGCCCCGACGACGACATAGTTCGTTTTTCGGCTTACTGAAGCGCTCACGGTCCCGCCCAATTCCTTGATTTTACGCTTGGCATCGTCGCGTGTAAAGCCGACCAATTCGCCCGTCAGGACGAATGTCTGGCCCGAGAGCTTGCCCTCGCCATGAGAGACCGCGGGAAGGAGGATGCGGAGCCCCACCTCCTGGAAACGCCCGAAGAGCGCCTCGGTCTCGGGAAGCGCGAGCCACGCGAGGAGGCTCTCGGCTGATTTCTCGCCGACGCCATCGACCGCCTGCCACCCCTCCTTGGTATAGCGAGCGAGGAGCCCAAAGAGGGTCCGCGGCTCTACCCGCTGCCCCTTTTTCTTGGCCGCGAGATCACGGGCGATCAGTTCGGCCGTCTCTTCGCCCACATGGCGGATGCCGAGCGCGAAGAGGAGGCGCTCCAAGGGGACCGTCTTTCTCGTCGCGATCGACTGGACGAGCTTCTCGGCGGATTTCTCGGCGAAGCGATCGAGTGACTCCAGGTCGCCGACGGTAAGCTCGTAGATATCCGCAAGATCGGCGATGAGCCCCTCGTCCATGAGCTGCTCGACGATTTTCTCACCCAGCCCGACGATATCGAGCCCCTTGCGCGACACAGCGTGGATGATCTGTTCGCGCTCTTTGCCGAAGCAGTTGGGGTTGGGGCAGTAGACGGCAGCCGAATACTCGGTCACGCCTTGCTTCTCGCCGAGGACTTCGCGCCTGACCGCGGTCCCGCACTTGGGGCAATGGGTCGGCATGACGAAGGGCTTTTCCTCCCCGGTACGGAGGGAGGTCATGACCGACACCACTTCGGGGATGATATCACCAGCTTTCCGCACGATAACCGTGTCGCCGACGCGCACATCGAGCCGCTCGATCTCATCCATATTGTGGAGTGTCGCCCGCGAGACCGTGGTCCCCGCCAGCCGGACCGGGGCGAGGTGCGCTACCGGCGTGAGGACTCCCGTCCGACCGACCTGGATGCCGATCATCTCGACCTGGCTCGTCCCCTCTTCGGCGGGAAATTTGTAGGCGATGCCGTAGCGCGGCGACTTGCCGGTATACCCGAGGACCGGATGGAGCGAGACATCGTTCACCTTGATGACGATGCCGTCGAGCGCATACGGGAGGCTGTCGCGCTTGACATTCCACTCTGCATAATAAGCCTGGATCTCATCGATGCTGCGGCACAAGCGCGAGTGAGGGTTCACGGTAAAACCCAGGCTCTTCAAAAAAGCCAATTCTTCCATCTGAGTCTGGGGCATTCGCTTGTCGCTTGTCGCTTGTCGCTTGTCATCTGAAAGAAGCGTATCGAGGTCATAGATAAAGGCATCGAGCTTGCGGCTGGCCGTCACTCGTGAGTCGAGTTGGCGGATCGAGCCGGCGGCGGCGTTCCGCGGATTGGCGAAGAGCGGCTCGCCGGCCGCTTGGCGCTCGGTATTGATGCGCGCGAGCTCGGTCTTGGAGAGCCAGGCCTCCCCCACCGCAGTCAAAGTAAGGGACTGCTCGAGGCGGAGCGGGACTGACTCAATGGTGCGGAGGTTCTCGGTCACGGCTTCGCCCACTTCGCCATTGCCGCGGGTGGCTGCCTGGACCAGAACACCGTTTTCGTAGGTCAGGACGATCTTGAGTCCGTCGATTTTGAGCTCGGCGACGTACTCGAGCGCCGCGACCGGTTCACCATGCTCCTTGGCGACGAGCTTCCGGAGGCGCTCATCCCAGGCCCGGAGCTCGGCGAGGTCAAAGACATCGTCAAAAGACCACTGGCGCTTGGCGTGGCGGACCTTGCGGAAGCTCTCCCGCGGCTCATCCCCGACCCGGAGCGTGGGACTGACGAGACTCTTGAGCGCCGGGAACTCGCCCTCGAGCCGTACGAGCTCGTGAAAGAGCGAGTCATAAGCTTCGTCCGAGATTTCGGGCGCGTCCTCCACGTGGTAGCGCTTCCGATGGCGGTTGATCTCCTCGGTCAGGCGCTCGATGCGGGCTTTGGCAGCTGCGATATCCATAGCATTCATCCTCGAATAATCCTCCCACGCGGCGCGGAGAGATGGTCTAGCATAGCACTTTTCCGACCAAGAGTCTAAGCCTAGAGACTCGTGTAATTGAAATCGCGCAAGGACACCGTCGTCTGGATGATGGTCGCGTTGGACCCGGATCCGATCGTCAGGGCAAAGGTGGCCCGGCCGACATTGGGCGTGGGGAGCGGGTCCGAAGGAGTGACGCGTACTTCCTGGCTCGCGAGGCGAGTCACAAGCGATTGCGCCGCGCCGCCAAAGGCGTGGTTCTCGCAGTCGGTGCGATTCTGCTCCGGACTATCGCTCGCGAATGACTGGTCGCGGCGCGTCACCTGGCCGGTTGCGGCGCCGCCAGCGCCTTCGGTGAAGACATACTCGATGCAGCGCTTCTGCGAGTAGTCGTAGAATTTGATGCGCGAAGTGGTCGCTCCGGTCGAGGTCCCAGCCGGAATGATGCTCGAGGTGCGCAGTTCCTTGGCGATCAGGTTGAGCGCGAAGTGGGCCGTCTCCAGACTCGCCTGCGCCTTCTTGGTCTCGCGATACGAGACGAAGCCGCGGCCGAACGACTGGGCCACGACGAGCATGATGATGGAGAACGCAGCCAAAGCCATGGTCATCTCGACCAGGGTATAGCCATGGACATTTCGACGGAACGATCGAGCCAGGAGAAAGAGTCGCATAGGATCAACGCCATTCAGTGAGGAAAATCTCGGTATAGATACACTTGTTGGGGAGCGTGCACCAGTTGACTGCGCCGGCGGCACCGTTCCAATTGCTGCCCGGATTCTGCCATGCGACGAAACTTCGGACCCGAGCCGTATCAGACGGGCCGCTCCGATCGATCTTGAGAAGGCGATAGAACTTGCCGGTCCCCGCCCCGTGCTGGTAGAGGCCATTGTTGAGCCGGAGCGCGGTATTGGGCGTGCCGCACGAGAAAGCTGTCGCCGTGTAGTCAATGGTGCAATTATTGTTGGCGCCGCCCGCTGGGAAATTGACGAAAACATCAGTCGGGGTGCCGAGCGCGGCCTTGTCGACGAGCGCCTGATCCCGGATATTCCTGGCGAGCTCGACCCCCTCCTGGGCCAGTTCGCTCGCGACGATGAGATCCTGGGTCTCATTGACTGTCCGGAAAGAGAACGAGAGGAGGGTCAGGGTCGCAGTGATGCCCACCGTCAGCATAAAGCCAGAGAGGACGACTTCCCCTATGGTAAATCCTTTGGTGCGTTGGGTGCGGAGCGTCTGAAGCATAACGCGAAATCAGGGGCAGCTGACGGCTGGTCCGACCGCTTCGATCCGGCCGGTCGGATAGAGACAGACCGAGCGGGTATGGCCCGAGCGGGTGAAACTGACCATTTGTGTAGACCCCATGGCCGCCAAGGCGCCACCGGTCGAGCGGTAGACTTCGGCGCGTGGGAGGAGAAAGGCCAGAGTCGTCGGATAGCTCATCCCGCTGAAGCGCGCCCCATTGGTGAGATCATACGTCGCCATCGTATTGTAGGTCGAGCCGCAACTCCCGCCGGACCGGTAGTAGTTGACGACGCGGTAGCGCGTCGCGCTCTCTATGCGGACAGCGATATAGCAGTTCTCCTCGGTGCTATTGCGATTCTGTCCGGTCAAAGCGCTATTCTGAGCATGGCGTATATGAGCAAGGAAAGCCTGGGCTGACTGCTCGGCAGCCGTCACGGCTTTGTTGGACGAGAGCGTGGTGATGACGAGCGCCGAAACGATCGAAATGATCGACACAACGACGAGGATCTCGATCAAAGTGAAGCCACCAGGCGCGCGATTCTTCAATGTTGGTGTTGGCATACCCGGTCAGGAGAATTTCGACTTTTGATTATCGTTTTGGTCTTGGGGAGTCCGTTTTTGCTAGAGCGCCAAGTTTGGCAGAGGACGTCATCTCTCAAATGCCCGGTCGAAATTTCACTGCCGGGCATATGCCTCTATTGTACCTCGGCCGCTCGCTTTTTCCTATGCGAAGTGGGCAGTCGCGGGGCACCTAGAGGAAGAGCCGCGCCACTTCGCCGAGCGGCAGGACGACGAGCCCGAGCCAACTCGGATTGGTCCACTGGAGGAAGAGCATGAGGAAGAGTCCGATGACGAGAAAGGGGGCGAAGGCGATCTGGCTCCGCATCCCCTTCTGGCCGCGCCACATGAGGATGAGTCCGCTCGCCGCGCCCAAGAAGAACGCGAGCGTGAGCGAGAGGAGGAGCGACTCGATACCGACCATGAGCCCGAGCGTCCCGGCGATCCACACGTCGCCCATCCCCATCCAGGTCTCGCGGGAGAAATAGACGAGCGCGCCGAAGAGGAGCGTCGCCGCCACTCCCCCGCCTACGCGGCTCATCCAGCTTGGAAGGAGCGCTCCTTCCGGTCCAGCTTGGGGAAAGACCGCATGCCCGAGCGCGAGGAGGGCCGCGATCGAGGCCAGAGCGCCGAGAAAGACGATAGGGATAGAAAGCGTCCGGAAATCGGAAACGAGAACGACGATCGCGAGACTGGCGAGCACGAGGTACCCGATCGCGAAGCCGACAGTCGAGAGCTCCCATGGGCTCGGGAGGACATACCAGGCGCCGATCGCCGCGAACAAGAGTCCCGTACCGAGCTCGACCAGAGGGTACTGCCAGCTGATCCCGGCGTCGCAAGCGCGGCAGCGACCGCGGAGGAAAAGGAACGAGAAGAGCGGCACATTGTCATACCAACGGATGAGTGCCTGGCAGCGCGGACAATGCGACCGCCCACCCAGGGTCTCGCCGGATTCAAAGCGGAGCGCCACGACATTGAGGAAGCTCCCGATGATGAGGCCGTAGAGGAAAAAAGAAAAGATGAGCATATGCTCATCATCTCAAAAAAATCAATCGAAGACTAGCCGAGGTCGGCCGCTAGCACCCGGCGTAGGCGGTGATACCCGTTTCCTCGAGGGTTGCTGTGCACGGGACAACGATACTCGCGGAGACCACGTCCACCGAGAAGGTCTTGGCCTGGGTGTCGCAGGTATCGGCATTGATCGTGACCGTAGAGATCGCTGGCGGGATAGTGCCCCATGACCCGGTGACATCCGTCGCGTCAAGGAGCCCGTCTTCGCAGGCATTGATCGCCTGGGTCTGCATGGAGTGGGCTACGGCCTTGAATTCAGCGACTCGGGCGCGCTGACGGGCGCTCGAGAGCGAGACAAGCACGATCGAGGCGAGGATGCCGATGATGGCGATAACGATGAGGAGTTCGACGAGAGTGAACCCGCGGTGGGAACGACGAGAAAGCATAAGCAAGATATATCACGTATAGGAGCCGTTTGTGGCTCTGGCGATTCATCGAAGCTCGGCCTCGATGAATCAGAGAACCAGAAACGACTAGCAACCAGCTGTAAACACAACACCGGTTTCGGAGATATCCGTGCCGTTGTTGGTCTCACAAGCGGTCGCAGCCGCCGAAGTACCGAGATCAATAGACTCGACTTCCACGAGGAAGACTCCTGAGCCGTTAACACCACAGTTACCGCCCGTCGTGACGGTCGGACCAGCGTTGATCTTGATGTTCGATCCCGGATAAAGAAGGTTGACCTCTCCAACTGTGAGAGTACCATCCGAGTCAGAATCGCAGGCGAGCAAGATGGCTGCTTGCATCGAGTGAACCTGGGCCTTGTAGGCCGCGATCTGAGCCTTCTCACGGGCGCTCGAGAGCGAGACGAGCACGATCGAGGCGAGAATACCGATGATGGCGATAACGATGAGGAGTTCGATAAGGGTGAAACCCTTGAATGTCTTATTCATATTCTCACCTCCTTTCTGTTTTGGTTTTTTATATTCGAATGTATTCGAACACTTTCAGTATACCCCATGTAGCAGACACCTGCCAGCACTTTGTCAACCCCGCTCAGGGACACGTGACATGTGACCAGCGACAAGAAAGGGGTTCATTTTCTTTTCTCCCAACAGTCTCTTGTTGCCTGTCTCTTGTCACCTCTCTACAATTGTCCCGCGATATTGTAGACCGGCAAGAGTACACCGACTGTCAGGATACCGACTCCGATTCCGAGGACGACGATGAGGATCGGCTCGATGAGAGACGTGAGGCTCCGAGTGATCACTTCGACCTCCTGGTCATAGAAACGCGCCATACCTTCGAGCACCTTGGCCGTGCTCCCCGTCTCTTCCCCGATCCGAACCATCTGGCTCACGATCGGCGGAATATCGTCGGGGTAGCGAGCGAGGACCGCGCTGATAGCGCCACCAGTCTTCACTTCTTCGGCCGCTTCGAGAAGGATGCCGGCATAGACGCTATTCCCTACCACATCGCTCGTAATGACGAGCGCCCGGACGACCGGGATGCCTCCGGCGATGAGCGATCCGAAATTTTCGGCGAAGCGGGTGATGCACACGTATTTGACGAGCAGCTTGAAAACTGGCATCCGCAAGACAATGCGGTCCCATTCCTTCTTGCCATTGTCCGTCCGAAAGTAGTAGGCGCCGCCGACGAGGAGCGCCAGTATGCCCATCAGGACGACCCACCAGTACTCGTTCATGAAGGTGCCGAGACTCATGAGGAGCGCCGTATACCAGGGCACCGGGACGTCGAGATCCTCGATAAGCGTCGTGATCTTGGGTAAGATGAAGGTCACAACGAGGAAACCAGTCGCGGCCGCTGCGCAGAATACGAAGGCCGGGTACGTGAGCGCTCCTCTCACCTTGGAGGTGAGCTGGTAGTTCTTCTCGGTATTGTTCGCGATGAACTCGATCGAGCGCTGCAGGGTGCCTGACACTTCACCGGCGCGGATGATGCTCACCATCATCGGATTGAAGACCTGCGGATGCTTCTCGAGCGCCTCCGAAAACGACATACCATCCTCGATGTCATCCTTGATCTCCTGAAGCACGAGCCGGAAATAACGCTTGTCGATCTGACTGCTCACGGTCTCGATCGAGGTGACGACCGGGACGCGCGCCTCAATCAGCGTCGCGAGCTGGCGGAAAACGAGCATGACATCTTTGGGCGATGCTCCTTCCCAGAGCCGCTGCACTTCGCGCCAGTAGGCCGAGATGCCCTGGCCCTCCACTTTGACCGCGAGCGGGATAAGGCCGTTCCGTTGGAGGATCTCGATGGCGGCCTCGCGCGAGACGGCATCGACCAACCCTTCTTTCACCTCCCCGGCTTCAGTTTTGGCTTTGAAAGCGAACTTCATACGGATAGACTATGAACCGCGGGAAACGAGCATGGAGAAATAGTCGCGGTTCTTGGCATACGCCATGGCATCTTCGGCCGCGATGGCGCCCTGCCGGACGAGATCGGCGAGCGAGCGATCGAGGGACACCATCCCCTCCTTGAGGCTCGTCTCGATGACCGAATCGATCTGATGTGTCTTGTTCTCCCGGATGAGATTCTCGACGGCATGGTTCATGAACATGATCTCGATCGCGGGGATGCGTCCGCCCGAAAGGCTCGGCAGGAGTCGCTGCGACACGACGCCGAGGAGCACATTGGCGAGCTGCAGACGGATCTGGTTCTGCTGGTGCGCCGGGAACACGTCAATCATGCGATCGATAGTCTGCGGAGCATCGTTGGTATGCAAAGTCGCGAAGATGAGGTGGCCCGTCTCGGCGGCGGTCATGGCCGTCGATATGGTATCGAGATCGCGAAGTTCGCCGAGGAGCACGACGTTGACGTCCTCGCGGAGGACGGCTCGCAGGGCTGACGAGAAGCTTTTGGCATCGCGCCCGACTTCGCGCTGATTGATAATGCAGCGGTCCTGGGCATAGATGAACTCGATCGGGTCTTCGATGGTGACGATATGCTTCTCCTGGTTGCGGTTGATATAGTCGACCAGGGCGGCCAGCGTCGTGGATTTGCCATGCCCCACCGGCCCGGTCATGAGGACGAGCCCCTGGGCTGCATTGGTGAAATTGTAGAGGGATGGCGGGACGCCCAGCTCCTCCAGCGTGCGGATCTTGTTGGCCACGAACCGGAGAGCGATCGAAACCGCCCCCTTCTGGAAGAAGACGTTGACGCGATAGCGTGTGTGATCGTCGAGACTGTAGGAGAGGTCGGTCTGGCCATCGCTCATGAGCTCTTCGCGCTTGTCTTCGGTCAAGAGCGCGTCACTCATCGCCTTGGTATCCTCGGCCGAGAGGACCGGCTCTTTCGAGAGCGGCATGAGCTTGCCGTTGATGCGGAGCGTCGGGTGCCGACCGATGACGAGGTGGAGGTCCGAGGCGCCTTGCTGGCCAACGGCCGCCAAGAGATCCTTGAGTCGCTTTTCGGCTTCGAGTCGTTCCATACTGTATCTTGATATGTATTTCCTTTCCTACTGTACCATTTCAAACAGAAAATATCACCTCTTGCACGGCCGCCTGCGGTAGCAGCGCCGGATGGAGAGACGAGGTCGCGCACACCTACCCCCCCCTACTCTTCATCCACGAGCGTCCCTTCGGTCACGCGTTCCACCTCCGCGATGGTCGTGATCCCCTTGAGGACCTTGAGGAAACCATCCTGCTTCATGGAGAGCATGCCCTGGGCGACAGCCTCCTTCTTGAGCTCGTTCTCATTTGCAGCTTTGTCGGTGATGATCATTTTGACGGCGTCGGTCACTTCAAAGACTTCGTAGATGGCGATGCGGCCCTTGTAACCGGAGTCTCCGCACTGCTTGCAGCCCTTCCCTTGGTAGGCGACGACCGGACCGGACCGCTTGAGGTCGTACGCCTTGAGTTCGTCATCAGCAATAGCACTGCGAGCATCTTCGAGATGCTTGATGGTCGCCGGCGAGAGCTTGACCGGCTCTTTGCAATGCTCGCAGATCCGCCGCACGAGACGCTGGGCCGCGAGCGCCTGGATGGAAGCAGCGAGGAGAAACGGTTCGGCGCCCATATCGATGAGGCGAGGGAGGGCCTTGATAGCATCATTGGTGTGGAGAGTCGAGAGGACGAGATGGCCGGTCAAAGCCGCGTGAATGGCGGGCTCGCCCGTCTCTTCGGCGCGGATCTCACCGACCATGATGACGTCGGGGTCCTGGCGCAGGATGGAGCGGAGTCCCGAAGCGAAGGAGTAGCCGATCTCTGGCCTGATCTGGCTCTGATTGATGCCATCCATATAATACTCGACCGGATCCTCGAGCGTGACGATATTGCGTTCTTCCTGGTTCAGAATAGAGAGGAAAGCATAGAGCGTGGTGGACTTTCCCGAACCGGTCGGACCGGTGATGAGGATAATCCCATAGGGCTCGCGGATCTTGGTCGTGAGGATGTTCCGGTTTCTCCCCCAGAGCCCGAGCTTGTCGAGATCCGCCAAATTGCTGGACTTATCGAGGATACGCATCACGACTTTCTCGCCATCGAGGACCGGCAGGGTCGAGACGCGCAAGTCGGTGGTCTTGCCATCGGCTTCGACGCGGAAACGCCCGTCCTGGGGCTTGCGCTTCTCGTCGATCTTGAGATTGGAAAGGATCTTGATGCGGGAGAGCACAGCCTTGCCGACATCGAGAGGGAAAACGAGGGTCGAACGGAGGATACCATCGACGCGGAACCGAACCCGGTAGCTCCCGTCCACCGGCTCGATATGGATATCGCTCGCCCGACCGTCCATCGCATGTTTGACGATGACATCGACGAGTTTGGCGATCGGCGCGTCCTGAAAGACTTCGTTGGTGGTCGGGAGCGCCTCTTGGGTCGCCTTGATGTCGAGGACGTCTTCTTTCTTGAGCGACTGGATCGCATCAGCCAGCACTCGGTCCGCGCCGGAGTAGCGCTTGATGATCTGGAAAAATGTCGCTTCCGAAATGAGATAAACCTCGATGCCGAGCTGCTCCTTCTCCGCGATGAAGCGCAGCACATTGAGCGCTTCGAAATCCTGCGGATCGACCATTCCAACGTAGAGATTGCCGTCACGCCGATCAAAAGCAGCGATCCGATACTTGCGCGCCGTCTCTTCGGGAATGATGGTCAGAATGGTCCGATCGACCGAAGCAGGTACGTCATTGAGAAACGGGATGCCGAGCTGCTTGGCGCGATCTGCTACTGGGACTTCCGGAACGCTCGTCTTGGCCGGCGCGATCGAGGCACCAAGAACCGCGCCGTCCTTGGCGACAGTCGGCACGGCGAGTGTTGGATCAACAGGAGCACTCATGGCAGAACGGCTAAGGGAGCGATTCGAATGGATTCCCCCGACCGGCGGCCGGACGCTCGAGATCACCGACCGGGCTATTGATGAAATCGGCAAGCGAGTTGGCTGCCCGGAAATCGATGGAGTCACTCTCAAAGAGCGGCTGGCCGAGCGCATTGCCCGCGCGCTTTTCCGAAAAATACTGGAAATCCGCCACGAGGATCCCCTCGAGGAAATTCTCCGGGATCACTTCCTGTGGACGGTCAGTCGGCTTCTGAATTCCCCAGCTCACGACCCGGTGCAGCCGATCCGTCCGATGCATGCGCTCGAAAAAGCCTCGGATATTGTCGTACGGTCCCATGACGGTGACATTCACCTCATAGCTCTTGACGGGCTCGGCTGGTGGCGCGGGCGGCACGAGCGATTCGGGGCTCGGCTCCTCATCGGCACCGAGAGTCGTCGAGACTGATCGCGGCGCTACGGGAGGCGGAGTACTGTCTTTGATCCGGAGCGCCGACACGACCACGCCGGACTGCTGGGCGAGAAAATTGACGATATCGACGGCTCGTTCCTGGTCGAGCGACTGCGGCAGGTAGCGGTTCACCAAACGTACAGTCTCGCTTCTCGAGGAGAGCGACTGCGAGAGCGAGGAGAGATTCGTCTCTACGGTCGCTACCTTGGCGAGGGCTTCGCGCTTCACCGTCTCGATAGTACGTTGTTCGAGAATGGTCTGCACGTCCGGGCGGATATAGAGAAACCCGATGGTGAAGGCGATCACCAGCATGGTCGGGAAGAGGAGAAGCTTGAGACTCATAGACGAGAACAGACAATATGAAATGGATTGACAATCAACGAGTGAGCCCAAATAGGAACATCAGTCTGGCTTCTTTGTTGTACTCTACCTTGTCGACCGTGATCTCCTTCACGCCTTCGATCTGCTTGAAAGTCGCCATCTGCTGGGCAATCTCTTTGAGGGTTGCTGCTTCGCCGCCGATTCGCGTCTTGTTTTCCGTGGCACTGTGCTCAAACAAGGTCAGTCGGACCGTCGGCAGCGTGTAGCGCTCCAAATCAGCGAGAAAAGCCGTCGGGTCGAGCTCGGTCTTGAGGTGCTCATCGACAAACCCGAGCCGATGGACGAAATCCGCGACCCGATCAACCTCTCCTCCCTTGAGGGACGCGGTCCGAGTATTCACTTCGGTATCGAGAGCAGCCATCCGGTCTTGCAGCACTTTGAGATACCAGCGCGAAGCGCCGAATGCCACCAAGAGCAGCACGATGACGACCACCATGAAGACCAGTCCGCGATCAAAAAAGCGCACCTTGGCCTGGGCCTGCTTGGCCTGGATAGACTGTGACAGATTGATGCCTGCCATAGAAAAGTATGTGTTTCGATGTTCGTTTTGAGGAAACGGCTACCCGATCTTGGACGTCAGCTTTTTCTTGATCATTTGGATCCACTGATCGAGGGAGCGGTTGGCGGCTTGCTGCTTCTCGCGTTCGATGCCACGCAGTGCCAACCCGAGCGCTACCGAATACGATGTCCCCATCCGGCCAATGGCTCCCTGGAGCTTCTGATCATAGCGGACTCCCCGCCACGGCTCCGCGATCGTCACTGGAAGTCCGAAAAGCGCAGAATAGTATTGGGCGAGACCGGTCATACCGGCAGTACCGCCCGAAAGAATTATACCACGAACGGCGGGGGCCTGTGGATTCTTGGCATGGCGCGCTTCCAGAATTCGTTTGCCTTCGTTGGCGATGAGTTCGAGCGTCAGGAAAGTGAGCCGGGATTCCGGCTGATTGAGAAAATCCTTCTCGCTGCGCTTCAGCGTTTCGGCGCGATCGTAGCTAATAGAGAGCCCGTCCATGATGGTGCGCGTGACATCGCGCCCGCCCGCGTCGAGGTTGCGGCTCATTTTCACGAGTCCGTTCTCGACAAAAATAAAGTTAGTCGCCCGGGAACCGATGTCGATGACAAGATACGGATCCTTGAGTTCATGCACGGTCGAGCGCACCATCGAGAAGGTCTCGAGCTCGAGGAGCTGCATGTCATAGCCGACCGCTCGGATATAGCTCTCATAGCGCTCGACCTCCTTGTTGAGAGCGGCGACGAGGAGCACTTCGAGCTTCGACGAGTTGCGCGCTTCTCCTTCGGTCGAGGTATCCGCATGCTCGCCGACCACCTCCCACGAGAGCGCGATGTCTTCCAGCGGCGACGGGATATATTTGTGCGCTTCGAACTGAATGGCTTCCTGAAGTTCGGCCTCGCTCATCTTGGGAAATTCGACGAGCGCGATGAGTCCGATAAAAGCCGGCATCGCGACATAGACCTCTTTGGTCGTCGGCTTCACCCGGTCGAGGAGCGCGCGCAAGAAGATCGTGATCTGCGCGTCGTAATTCCCCTGATCGCCGCTGCGGGCCGTTTCGAGAAGCGACAAGCTCACTTCGCCATAGTTGAGAAGCACCGGTTCGTGTTTGTCGACCCCCAGCTCCACCACTTTGATCGAGGAAGTGCCAAAATCAACACCGAGATAGGTTTTGTTTGATCCGCCGAACATAATTTTCTTCTTCAGTCTATCATAAGCGTAAAAAAAATGCCTCTCCATCGGCAGGGAGGCGCGGTCCAAGCTGGGTCCGCCAAGGTCAGACTGCCAATGGTATACTGGTGTACACCGAACCCACAGACAACCGTCCTCGTCCGGCTTGACTCCGGAAGGAGAACCCACTACCATAAGACCCTTATGCTCCTCTCACCCGCTGCCAACGAACGCCTCTCGCTCCACGCCCGCCACGCGCTCCGGGAAGCGCGGGATATCGCCCGGTATACTAAGAGTCCGGCTATCGAGCCGCGCCACCTCTTGCTCGCGCTCGCGCTCGAAGACGGCAGCCTCGGAAGCCTCCTCCTCGAGAATCTCGGCTTCCAGAAAGACAAGCTCGGCAAGCTCTGCCTCAAGAAGACACCCAAAGCAGCCAGCTCGGCCAAACCAGGGAAGAACGTCTCGCCGGCCCTCTCTGCCAAGACCCAGGAGGCGATCAAACGCGCCTTCTTCATCGCGAGCGAGAAGTCCTATCCGTATGTCGGCACCGAGCACCTCATGAGCGCGCTCCTCGAATCGGATGATGCTGCCATCAGAGAGCTCTCCGAACTCTTCGAAGTCAGCCGAGACAAGGTGGCCTCGACAGTCGAGTCGCATCTTCACTTCGAGCAGTTCCCCCAGATGGCCCGCCTGTTCGACACTCCCGACTGGAACGCTCCGGAAACGAAGTCCGGGAGCGCGACTCCCCTTCTCGACCAGTACACCGTCGACCTCGCCCAGGCAGCCGAAACCCACCCCGTAACCGTCGTCGGCCGCGACCATGAGCTCGAACGCCTGATGCAGATCCTCTGCCGTCGGGAGAAACGCAACGCGCTCCTCATCGGCGACCCCGGAGTCGGCAAGACCGCGCTCGTCACCGCGCTCGCGACCGAGATCGCCCGTGGCGCCGGCGGACCGCTCCTCCGCGGGAAGCGCATCCGCACGCTCGACCTCGCCCTCCTCGTCGCCGGCACCAGCTTCCGCGGAGAATTCGAACAGCGACTCAAAGAGCTCCTCAAGGAAGTCAAGCATAACCGGGAGACTATCCTCTTCATCGACGAGATCCACGCGCTCGTCGGCACCGGCAATACCCAGGGAGGACTCGATGCCGCCAATATCCTCAAGCCCGCCTTGGCCCGCGGCGATATCCACGTCATCGGCGCGACGACTTTCTCCGAATACAAGCGGTATTTCGAGAAAGACAACGCGCTTGACCGCCGCTTCCAGCAGATCGAGCTCAGTGAGCCATCGCCCGATCAAGCGCTCGCTATCCTCCGGGCGGCCGCACCGCACTACGAGCGCTTCCACAAGGTCGTCTTTCCCGAAGCGACGCTCCGTAGCGCGGTCAACCTCGCGGTTCGGTTTATTCATGACCGGCATCTCCCGGACAAAGCGCTCGATATCCTCGACGAAGCCGGGGCGCTCGTGCGAAGGCGCGGCGAACAGACGAAGTCCTCTCCGACAACGCCAGACCTCCACTCGACCCGGCAGAGCATGACGCTCGAGCGGGCGAAACTCATCGAAAGCGGCGCCTACGACGCGGCACTCGCCCTCCAAAAGCGTCTCGAAACGATCGATACGCTCCTCGTGGAAGAGCGAGCCAATGAGTCGCGGGCGGCTGACCAGCAGCCTGGTCGCGTGGTCACCGAGGCCGACCTCTTGGCCGTCCTCTCCCACATGACCCGCATCCCCGAGGAGCGTCTGGCCCAATCCGATCCCGCAGCCGAGCTGAAGCGTCTCAAACAGAAACTCGCGAAGCGCTTCGTCGGCCAGTCTCACGTGACCCGGTCCGTGCTCCGCCTGCTCACCCGCGCCTTCTCCCCGACGCACGATCCCAGGCGCCCGCTCGGATCGCTGCTCCTCCTCGGTCCGACCGGCGTCGGCAAGACCTATCTCGCCGAACTCTTGGCCGAGGAGCTCTTCGGCGATCGCGAGGCTCTGATCCGGCTCGACATGAGCGAATTCATGGAGCGCCATTCGGTCGCCCAGATTCTCGGCGCGCCGGCGGGCTATGTCGGCTATGGCGAGGGCGGCAAATTGACAGAAGCAGTCCGTCGCCGACCATACTCGATCGTGCTCTTCGATGAAATCGAGAAAGCCCACCCGGACGTCGCCAACCTCCTCCTCCAGATCCTCGACCAAGGCCACCTCACGGATGCCGAAGGCAGCCGCGTCTCCTTCAAGAACACGCTCATCGTCCTGACCTCCAATATCGGCACCGCAAGCTTCACCCATGCAGGCAAGATCGGCTTCTCGGAGTCGCTCACACGCGCCAAGCACCGCTTCGAAACGGTGAAATCGGAAGTCCTGACCGAACTCAAAGAGACGCTCCGACCGGAACTCCTCTCGCGTTTCGATGAGACCATCGTCTTCGAGCCGCTCGACTCCGCGAGCCTGGAACGGATCGCTGCGCTCGAACTCGAAGCGCTCCGCGCGCGTCTCCTCGCTCGAGGGATCAAACTCGTCTCTCGGCCGACTGTGGCCCGCCAGATCGCCCGCGAGGCCGAACGCCGCGGCGATGGCGCTCGGGCGCTCAAGCGATATATCAATGACGAAGTCGGCTACCTCGTCTCCGCGGCACTCCTCGACAATCCCCAGCGCAAGCAACTGACTCTCGCGCGCGTCCATGACCAGTTCACCCTCCGCTAGCCTCTTCCGACGCCTCCTCGTGGCGCTCTCTGACTGCTGCTTCCCCATCACCTGCCTCGGCTGCGGAAGCGAGCGGACGCTCGCCTGCGAGCGCTGCCTCCGCCTCGTCCCTGAGCCCGATGCGCAGGTCTGCCCGGTCTGCAAAGCGCCCTATCAGCCGAATGGCGCGACCTGCAGTAAATGCCGGGGCGCGACCGCCCTCGACGGGCTTTTCGTCGCCCGGCCGTACCGTTTCCGGCTCGTCTCGGAGCTCATCCATGCGCTCAAGTACCGCTACCTGGAGAGCGCTGCGCGGCCGCTCGTCGCGCTCCTCGAGGAGAGCCTCGCTCACCATTCGCTCCCCCTCCCAGACCTGCTCGTCCCGGTCCCCCTCCACCCCCGGAGGCTGCGCTACCGCGGTTTCAATCAAGCCGAACTCCTCGCCCGAGGACTCGCAACCCGACTGATGCCTGGACTCGGGGTCCCGCTCGATACCGAGCGGCTCCGCCGCATCCGTTTTACCAAGCCGCAGATGACGACCGAAGGCCGTCCCGAGCGGCTCAAGAACCTCACCGGCGCCTTTGCCGTCGCGCCCGAAGTGGCCGGCCCCTTGGTCGGAAAGTATATCTGGCTAATCGACGATGTCGCGACAACCGGCACCACCCTCGACGAATGCGCCAAGGCCCTCAAGCAAGCCGGTACCAAAAAAGTCTGGGGCATCGTCATCGCGCGGTAAGCGCGATGATGCTGGTGCGG
>CAYWVL010000002.1:0-4090 GCA_964461975.1 uncultured Bdellovibrionales bacterium
AGCGCCGTCTGCCAGAGAAAGAAACGCGAAAAGAAACGGACCGCCAGTGCCGTCTTGCGTTCTTCGGGAAGGAGATTAAGTAAAATCCGCATATTCGTCGAGACCCCGGAGCGCGAGGCCGATAGCTGTTGAATACTGCACCGCATGCCCCCGATCGATCGGCGGAATGGTTCTTCCCAGCGAGACATTGACCCAGGGATTGCCGAACTCGATCGGGTAATTGAGCCGCCGGGTGAGGTACGGGAGGAGCCCTTTCATATTGGAGCCGCCGCCGCAGAGCACGATGGTATCGATCGCCTGAGAGTAGCCGAGGTTCGACAGATAGAAATTGATCGAACGTTCGATTTCGACCGAGATATTCTCCAAAACCGGCTGAGCTGCTTTGAAAAGCGGGCTTTTCAGGGCGAGCGATCCCAGTCCGTACTTGATCTTCATTGCCTCGGCTTCATCGAACGAGATCCGCATCTCTTTGGAAATAGCGTCGGTGATCATCTGCGACGAGAGCGGCACGCTCGACGTAAAGCACGGCGTGTTGCCGATCGCGACGAGGAAGCTCGTGCGCCGATCACCGATGTCGACGATCAGCCGGGTCTTGTTCTCATCGTGCTCGTCCAGAAGGCTGCGCGCCTGGGCGATCGACTCCGTCTCGAAACCGACGACTTCCAAACCGGCCTTTTCGAGAACGGCATGGAACTGGTCGACCATATTGCGCGCCACGGCGACCACCAAAACACTCATCTTCCCCTTTTCAGGAATGAGACGCTTCTCGAGCACCTGATAGTCATAGTAGACCTGATCGAGCGTCAAAGGCAGGTTGGCTTCGATCTCCCACTTGATCGCTTCCCGGACTTCTTCCGGGGACATTTCCGGCAGACCGATGATGCGAAGAAAGGCCTTGGTCTCCGGCAGCGAGCAAATCACTTTCTTTGTGCGAATCGGAGAAGGAGTCGTTTTCTCCATGATGTTCTGGATCGCTTGGATGACCACATCCTCTTTGAGGATATCACCGTCCACCACGCTCCCGAGAGCGAGCGGGACCGATCCGAAGCTTGTCACGACCTCCTCCTTTCCCTCCCGCTCCAGCCACAAGGCTTTGAGCGAGAGATCGGAAAGATCGAGTCCGAACGACTGCGGAAACAGATTGAATATCTTCTTGTAGAGCAAACTCATACAACGCCCTGTTGGTATTGGTCGGAAAAGCTTTTCTTTATAATATCACACGAACTCGCAAAAAAGCCGGCAAACCTACAGTTCTTCCCACAGATCCATCTCATACTCAGTGCCAGTGGGGAAGTACGGAGGCGGATAGTAGAGAAGGTTGTTGTCGTAATAGATATTGCGCGTCGTGTAACCGGTCCCATCAGTCCACGCGAAACCGTAACGAAGATTGGTCGCGATCGCCCCGTTGACGGTAATGACCGACTTGGAGTCAGGCGAGTAGCCTTTGGAAGTGTAATGCTCTCGACCAACCCGTCCCTGCTGCGCGAGGAGCGCGGCATCGATCCGGAGATCATTCTCGCTCGCCCAGCCGATCTCGATATTGTTCTGGGCGATGACACCGATGATATCCCGACCGTCGGCATTGGTGTAGCGGATATCGTTCAAGATATAGACCGAGGGTGCCGGTCCTCCGACAAGATCGGCCGCGACGACAGTAACCTTCTGATCACTAATCGTGCCTGAAAGCCAGACATTATCCTCGACAAAAATGATGCCATCATCCGGAATAGTATACGTCGCCCAGGCCCCATTGTACGCGGTAATCGAATAGGCGCCGCTATACGTGCGCACCTGGCGCGCGCGGAAGGTGCCGTCTGTCCGCAGTTCTATCTGGGTCCCACGATTGTTCACGCCGGTACCAGTAAAGTAGACTCCGTTCCCTGACTGCGCCTCGCTGTTCATGTAGTTGAGATCGCCCAAGACGCCATTGAAATCGACCGTCGTCACCTCGACCGAGCGGCCGGCTTGGAAAACGTCCGTGCGGGTCGGTGGCACCGCGTCAGGACAAGTCGGGAGCGGGTCAGTCGGACTGACGTGCGTATGCACGCCGAGCTCATTGCCGCCAGAATGATCGGGGTCATTGTAGTTACAGACGGAACTCGTGACGATATTGTGCGCCACGCCATCGAAGCGGATGCCGGCATTGGAGTGGATCTTGCCATACGTGTTCGTGCCGCTCCCGAACCGCATGAAATCATTGGCCAAAACCGCGTGTTCGCTCCAGGACGGACGGCGCAGACGCACCTGGAGGACGCGGGTGAGGGCAGGATAACGGTAGGTCCAGCCGGTCGCTTTGACGATAGCAATCGTCGATCCGGATTCCGGCGGCGTCACCTCGACACGGTAGCGGCCGATGACACCATCGACGGGGTCGCTATAGTCAGCTTCATACGGCGTCCCTACACCGCGGGCTGTGCCGCCATCCCAGAATGCCTGGATCTGCGAGGTCGTCTTGCCCTCGACATTGTGCGCAAGGTACCAGCGGTAGTGGTCGATCGCGGCCTCGGCGATCTGAAACGCCTCCTCTCGGGAACGGATCTGGAGACTGTAGCGGATATTGGAGGTAATGAACCCCATCAGCGACACCAAGAGGATCTGGACAGCAAACGTAATCACGAGCCCATAGACGAGGGCTGATCCCCGCCTCCGACCCAAAACCAGTCCGCGTTGGCCGCGACCATTAGAAATCCTCATAATTCTCGAGATTGCGGAGATCGACAAACGACTCGACGTTGATATTGTTCGGGGCGCGGATCGGGTCGATATTCATCCGGAGCAGCACTCGCACGAGTCGCACCGACTGGATGTCCACGGGCGTCGCGAGCGGATTGTTCACGTTATCCCCGGGGTAGTTCTCATTGTAGTAGTAAAAAAGCGGCTGGGTGGACTCGTTGACGATATAGTTCGCCATCGTGGTGACGGTCGTATCACCAGCCGCATAGGTCGGCGGGGTCCCGGCCGTCGGGTCGGTCACTCCCCGCTTGAGCTGGTCGTTGACATCATCGAGCCAGTAGTGGACCCTTTCCGTCACTCCATCGCCATCGATATCGACATAGACGGTCAGATCGAAATCGTCTCCCGACTCAATTGGGTAGTCGCCGTTATCAGCCTGGCGGACCTTGCGGAGATTCGTCGTCACTTCTCCCAGGGCACGATTCACTTGGATCGCAGTGACGCCGGTCTCGATAACGAACTTGTTGGACTTCCAACTGCTCGTCAAGAGCATCGTGAAACCGACCATACCGGCGCTCATGATAAACATCGCGACGAGCATCTCGACGAGCGACAGTCCCTTGAGGGAACGATGGCGTGTATTGGGAGTCTGCTGCGGCATAGCATTTAGGAAGCGGTCAGTCCCACGGCAGTCGTCTCGAGCGATCCTCCGACCGTTACCGTGTCTGTCTCGGTCGCGTAACCGGCCGCCGTAACCTCGATATCGTAATTGTCCGGCACGAGACTCGAACCGGTCGCCGGGAAGTATGCCTTGCCATAGAGGCTCGTCACCACGGTTTCATCGTACCCGAGCGTCGTATTGGTCAGCCGCACCGAAGCTCCCGCGACTGGCGACGCGTCGGCCGTATCGGTCACGGTAACGAGCAGCGCTGGCACCGCCTCATCCGCGAGAATCATCTTGACCGCGGTAGTGGCATTGGGGAGCGCCTGAAACGACGTCGCTCCGCTGGCGGTATCCGGGTCCAGTCGGACAAACGTGTAGCCAGTCTCACCCGGATCAAGTGTCCAGGTATAGGTGCCGTAACTCTCTCCGGCATAGGTGCGCTCACCCGAGCCATCGGTCGAGCCATCGGCACCGAACCCATAGACCGGCTGGGCAGGACTGGAACCAGCGACTGTCCCGATTTGCCGGCCGCCATCGATTCGGAAATCGATATCCGGGAGATCATTTCCGAACGGATCCTCGGTCGCGAGCTCCAGATCAGCATCCCGATCCATCACATAGGTGGCCTGGTTGACCACCGCATCCACCACCGAAGCATGGACATCGGTCGGATTGAAGGACGTCGTCGGGTATGGCGCGTAGGTAGTGCTCCCGTAGTAGCCGCTCTTCGAGAAGGTCACCTGATAGCCTTGA
>CAYWVL010000002.1:4100-36136 GCA_964461975.1 uncultured Bdellovibrionales bacterium
TCAGGAAGAGGTGGCCGCTCGAATCAGTCGAAGTCGTCACGTCGACAGCTGGCGATACGCTGCCATTGACGATACGGACCGTCGCTCCGGATACGCCATTGCCTTCCGAATCGAGGATATTGATAGACAGGATGCCGCCGCCGGCCGCTTGCTCGACCCCCTGCTGGGTAATGCTCGTCGCGACAGCGATGGTCTCGGCCTCGCTGCCTCCGCCCCAGGAGACTTCGAGACGCACTCGTTTGTAGTCATTGGGGACGAGGTCATTGGGCGATCCGCCGAGCGTGCCATCAAAGCTATCATCGACATACTGGACGAAGGTGTGGACCTCATACGCGGTATTGTTGACTTGGACCGTCTCGTCTTCCAGCAGGTCGCCAGCCGGCACACCGTTCGTCGTACCGATATTCTCATAGTCCAGGCTGCGGATGATCTCCATCTTCTGGTTGGCCAAAGCGACCGCGCCGAGCCGGTGTTTGGACTGTTGGATCAAGGCCGTCCCGGTGGCGAATGTTTGGAAGAATACGCTCGTGATCAGGCTGAAGAGAAACAAGAATACGAGTGCCTCTATGATAGTGAAGCCAGGCGTTCTGTCACGGAGGTAGGACCGAAAGGAGAAGGATCGCACACGAAATGCGTTATTGGATGTTCTCGAGGACGCTATACATCGGCTGGAGCATGGCGACCGCAAAAAAGCCGACCGAACCGCCGATGAGGAGCATGAGGATCGGTTCGATGATCGAAGACATGTTCTTGGTGATCTGCGAGACTTCCTCTTCATAGAACTCCGCGAGGCGCTGGAGCACCGTCTCGGTTTTTCCCGTTTCCTCCCCCACCTGGATGATCTGCGGCACGAGAATCGGGAAGATCGCCGGGTACTTCTCGATCAGCTTGGAGAGTTCGGTCCCTTTCTGGATCTCCTCGATACCGGCGGTGAGCGCTTCCTTGTAGTAGACGTTGCCGAGGGTACGTGCCACGATAGTGAGCGCATTCACCACCGAGACGCCGCTCTGGAGGAGCGAGCTGTAGATGCGCGCAAAACGAGCGCAGTTGACCTTGATGACGATATTGCCCACGACTGGCAGGCGCAGTACGAGCCAGTGGAGGAAATGCCGACCGGTATCGGTCTTGGCGAGCACGCGGAAGCCGAGTACCGCGCCCACGACGATGGCGATGCTGATGATCCAGTGCGTGCGGAGGAACTCGCTCAAATTCATGATGAAGACCGTCGTCGCGGGCAGTTCGACATCCATATCCTGGAACACCTGGGTGATCTTGGGCAGGATGTAGGTAAGCATGAGGACGCCGATGCCGATCATAGCGACAACGATGACCGCCGGATAGATCATGGCTCCGCGCACCTTGGAGAGGAGGTCATGCTCCTTTTCGAGCTGTAACGCGAGAATGTCCAAGACGCTCTCGAGGTTGCCGGAAACTTCCCCCACCGCAATCATATTGACGAAAAGCTCGTTGAAGACGCTCGGGTACTTGGCCAAGCCCTCCGAGAGCTGCTTCCCAGCCTGGACATCCTCGTAGACGCTCTTCAAAATCTCTTGGAAGCGCCGATTGCGCGTCTGGAGGCTCAAATTGGAAATCGCCCGCGAGACCGTTAGCCCGGACGACACCATGACGGCCAGGTTGCGCGTGAAGACCATCTTCTCCTTGAGCGGCACGGAGATGAAACGATCGAAGAATCGGACCTGAACGCCTTCGCCCACCGACTCCATCTCGCGGACGGACGTGACGAGATAGCCCTCGCTTCGGAGATCCTGCGCCAGCTCTTTCTCATCCTTGGCCACAAGCTCGCCGCCCTTGGTCTCGCCAGTCGTCGCGTGCCGAGCAGTATACAAAAACTTGGGCATAGCCCTTTTGTCTGTTGATGATTGTTTGTGTCTCAAGTATAGCACTGTCCACGAAGTTGTGGACGAGATCAGATGCGAGAGAGCCGCTCTTTGAAGCTCTCGAAGATTTTGGGACCTTTCGGCTCGGGGAGAAAGATGAGCGCCGCATCGGTCGCCGAGATATAGCCACCGGAGAGCAGCGTCTTGGGATTGCGTTCGATCAAGCGTTTCTCAAAGCGGCTACACCACGGCTCCAAGAGAGAAAGCGGGAGGACGGCTTCGAGGACCGACTGGAGAAGCTGCACCGAGCGGCGCGGACGGCGCAGGAAAAGCGGCGGTACCACCGTCGGCAAAAAGTTCGGCCGATAGCGGCCCATCCAACGATTCGCAAGTTCGAAGGAGCGGTAGGTTTCTGCTCCGACCACGGGATAGAGAAAGCGATACTCATGTGAAGAAAAGACATCGCGCAAGGGCACCTCGAGCGTCGTATCGGTCAAGTAGCAATTGAGGCAAGCGCGATCAGGAATCCGATCGCCGTGGCGCCGCCGGCCCAAGACAGTCAACCAGAGAGTCAGGAAGAGGCGTCCCGTCCAGATGGCGCCACCGCGCATGACGACAAGAAAATCCCAATCGCTCTCCCGATCACCCTGCTTCATGGACAGGCTCCCGGTGAGCGCGATCATCCGTACATACGGGAGCCAGGCACAGGCGCGGGCGAGCCGGCTGGCCCGTTTGAGTTTGGTCACGGCGCGTTTCTCGCGGCTGATGCGGCGGTCAACCAGGTGAGCGCGATCCGGCAGCATCCAGAAGCCCTGCTCGCCCCGGATCCTGCCACTGGCACCCAAATCCTCCAGTACTCGCGTGACCGCAGGCAGGCTCGCCTGATCTGTTGCAGCCGTACCCTCCGGAATGAGGAGGTGCTTCCAGACTTCAAATCCCGTCACCGGATAATCGAACGCATCGTAGTACGCCACCGTAGCCAAGACTGATTTGGACAACATATGAGGAAACGTAAAGCCAACAATCAGTGGTCTCTTCCGAATCAGTACCGCTCTCTGCCATCAAGGCCGGCAGAAGTTCCTAAAGGTATTTGGCTGTCGGACTGTTCTTGACCTTCTTCAGCTTCTCCGGCGGTCCGGCATAGAGCACCTCTCCCCCGCGCACGCCGCCATCCGGTCCCATTTCGATGACCCAGTCAGCCGCCCGGATAACATCCATATTGTGTTCGACGACCAGGACGGTATTGCCCCGATCGACGAGGGCATTCAAGACTTCAAGCAGCCGACGCACATCCTCGAAGTGGAGGCCGATTGTCGGTTCGTCGAGGATATACAGCGTGTTGCCGGTGGATTTCCGAGCGAGCTCGGTCGCGAGCTTGATGCGCTGGGCCTCGCCGCCCGAGAGATTGGGTGCGCTCTGGCCCAGGACGAGGTACCCGAGACCCACTTCTTCCAATACGCGCAGCTTCTCCTCGATCATCGGTTGATCGAGAAAGAATCCCCGCGCTTCCGCTACTGTCATATTGAGGACCTCCGCGATATTCTTGCCGCGGTACTGCAAAGCGAGCGTCTTCTGGTTATAACGCGTACCCCCGCACACCTCGCAGGGAATGTAGACATCCGGGAGGAGATACATCTCGATCTTCTTGAGGCCGCCACCTTGGCAGACTTCGCAGCGGCCGCCGCGCATATTGAAACTGAACGAACTCGCGGTGTATCGCTCTTTCTTGGCTTCCGGAGTAGCGGCAAAAACATCGCGGATATGTCCGAAGACGCCCGTATAGGTAGCCGCGTTGGAACGCGGTGTCCGGCCGATGGGATCCTGATTGACTGTAATCACTTTGTCGATATGCTCCGTGCCGCGGAGCGCTTCATGGGCGCCTGGCTGCGCCTTGGCCTGATAGAACTTGCGAGCGAGCGAACGGGAGAGGATATCGTGAACGAGGGTGGATTTGCCGGAACCCGACACGCCCGCCACCGCGGTAAAGGTCGCCAGCGGAAAATCCACGGTGACGTTTTTGAGATTGTGTTCGGTCGCTCCGACGATCGAGATCCGCTTTCCGTTGCCGCTCCGCGGAACTCCCGGGACTGCCACCGAGCGCTTGCCAGAGAGATACTCCCCTGTGAGGAGCTTGGACTTGAGAAGTTTCTCGGGCGGGCCGGAGAAGATGATCTCTCCGCCTTCTTTGCCGGCGCCCGGGCCGAGATCGATGATCCAGTCAGCTTTCCGCATGATGGCGACATCGTGTTCGACGACAACCAGGGAATTGTCCGCGCCCCGCAGTTCGTCGAGCGCACGGATAAGCCGGTCGGTATCGCGGCTATGGAGACCGACTGACGGCTCATCGAGCACGTAGATGATGCCCGAGAGTCCCGACTTGATCTGGACCGACAGGCGGATGCGCTGGGCCTCGCCGCCCGAGAGCGTGTCGGCTCCACGGGAAAGCGCCAGGTAGCCCAGCCCCACTTTGTCGACCGCCATGATCCGCGTCAGCATCTCCGCAAAGAGCGTATCGACGAGATGTTTCGGCTGGCCGAGAGCGACGAGCGCCGTCTTCAGTTCGCCGAAAAAGCCGATAAGCGCCTCGACGCTCTGTTCGACGACTTGGTCGATAGAGCGACCGTTGACCAGCACGGCGAGCGACTCCGGCTTGAGGCGCTTGCCACGGCAATCCGGGCACTGTTCCGTAAACATATAGGCCTCGATCTCGCCGCGGAGGTGGTCAGACTTCGTCTCGCGATATTTGTCCTCGAGCATGCCGATGACCCCGCGGAAGATCATGCTCCCATCGGGCGTCGCTTTGCCATCGCCGGAGAGGAGATAGGTTTTCTGTTTGGCCGAGAGCTGCTTGATGGGTTTATCGAGCGGAATCTTTTCACGCTTCGCTACCGCCTCAAGGACCGCCATCGGCCCGTGATTCCCGCCGCGTCCGCCATTCATCTTGCTCCACGGGCGGATCGCCCCTTCGAGGAGCGATAGGTTCTCATTGGGGATCACGAGCTTGGGGTCGAATTCGAGCGTCACCCCGAGCCCGCCGCATTTGGGGCATGCCCCTTCGGGACTGTTGAACGAAAAGTGCGCCGGGGTGAATTCCGGAAGCTCGATATGGCATTTCTCGCAGCGGAACTTCTCGTAAAAGGTATGCCAGTGCTCCCCGTCGACGACGATCTTAAGCACGCCTTCGCCGACATGGAACGCCGAGTGGAGCGAATCGAGGATGCGCTCCTTGTCGGGCCGGGCCGGATCAAGATTGAAGCGATCGACGATCACCGAGAGCGGCCCGACCGCCTTGAGATCCGCCCGGAGCCGGAGCTCGGTGATCAAAGCCGGCTCGCCGCGCCACAAAACGCGCACGTATCCCCAGTCCGAAACGAGCTCGAGCATCTCGCCGAGCGATTTGCCATCGCAGTGGCTATTGTCTGCGACGATCATGACCGCGGCGTTGGGAGGGAGTTCCAGCAGCCGTTCAAGGATGGAGAGCGGCGTTGTCCGCGTGAGCGTCTGATGGCAGCTCGGACAGCTCGGCGTGCCTACTTTGGCAAAGAGGATGCGCAAGTAGTCATAGACTTCGGTCATGGTCCCGACCGTCGAACGCGGGCTGCGCGACACGCTCTTCTGATCGATCGAGATAGCCGGCGAGAGATTCTTGATGGTGTCTACGTCCGGCTTGTCATAGCCCTCCATGAAGTTCCTCGCGTACGACGAGAGACTCTCGACATAGCGGCGGTTGGCCTCGGCGTACAGCGTGTCGAAGGCGAGCGATGACTTGCCGGAGCCCGAGAGTCCCGTGACGACGACAAAAGCATCGCGCGGGATGTCGATATCCACATTCTTGAGATTGTTCACCCGGGCCCCTCGGATCTCGATCACGTTTTTCTTACCGGGCTTCGTGGCCATAGGCAGAAAGGAAGAAAGATGCGGACAAAACACAAGTTGGTTCCCAGTGTACCAGGTTTTCCTTGGTGGGTAAAGGGAGCCCGCCGCGCCTAGCGTTCCTGGAGAAATCCCTCCCGCCGCTTCTTGCGGTGGAAGCCGATGGCGAAGCGATGCGCCTCGGCGTTGGCGAGGAGAATATCGTGTTCGAAACGCTGCGTGAGCCCCCGCGGACCGATGATTTTTTTCGGCTGGTGCTTCTCATTCTTGACCACGCCGACGATCGGTATGGAGAGCTGCTGCCGCTTGAGTATCCGAGCGGCCACCTCGGACTGGAGGAGTGCTCCGTCGACGACGATGAGTTCGGGGAGCGTCCATTCGCGGTGGGCGAAGCGCCGGGTGAGGATCTCCTCGAGCGCCGAGAGATCATTGCCGCCATGCTCGCCGCGGAGCGTGAAGAGCCGGTACTCGCTCTTCTTGGAGATAGCGTGCTGCACGACCGTCATGACGCCGACCGTCGCCTGCCCCGCAAGGTGCGCCACGTCATACGCCTCGATACGCGCCGCTGAACTCTCCTCCCGGTCGGCCTTCATCAGCGCGACGTCGCGGATATGCCCGAGATCGAAGAGGAGCTTCTTGATCTCATTGGCGCGCTCGAACTCGAGCCGCTTGGCCGCCGCATGCATTTCCCGTTCCAGCCGCTTCACGAGGTCAGCTTTTTTCCCGGCAAAGAAGAGACTGATACGCTTGATCTGTTTGCGATAGTCAGTTTTGGAAATGGCGCCGGTGCAGACACCGGGGCAGAGGCCGATCTGCGCGTGAAAGCAAGGCTTGGCTTTGGACTTGTCCTTATCAGGAAGTACCAAGTACGGCACGCCCTGGCCGCGTCCTGCGTCAGCGGGCAGGCACTTGTCGCGAAACGGGAAGATCTGCCGCACGATCTTCAAGGCCGTCTGCAAGGCTCCCCCGCGCGGGTACGGCCCGAACTGCTCCGCGATCTGGAAGTCGATCTTGCCAGCGACGATATCCTTCTCGCGCACGACAAGTATCCGCGGATAGTCTTCCCGGGTGATAACGAGATAGTTATAGCTCTTGTCGTCTTTGGCATCGGAGTTGTAGGTCGGGAGATGCCTTTTGATGAGCTGTCCCTCGAGGAGGAGCGCTTCCAAGACCGAGTCGAGCGGACGCCAGGCGATCGCTCTCGCCCGCTCGCGCATGAGGACGAGTTTGGGACCGCGGGTCACCAAGAGGTCGTCGCTGAAATAGCTCTTGACCCGGTCCGCGAGGATGGTCGCCTTGCCGATATAGAGGATCTCGTCGCGCTCGCCCAGGAAGAAATACACCCCCGGCATCTCCGGCAAGGGATTCTGCTTGAGAAAGCTCTCAAGGCTCACTTTTTTGACCCAGGGTTTTGGCATAGATTCCCACCCTACCACATTGACAAACTCGTGTAAAGAATGTACTATATCGCCAATGTAACTTTCCAACCTAGGAGACGGCAAGTGCCCAAAAACCCGAATCCGCACAAGGCGGTAGTAGATCAGTACGCTACCGAGGTTTTGCAGTGCATGGGATCAGACATCAGTCGGTACAAGTCTGCATTCGCCCGGGTCGCCCATGCACACGACATCTTTCATTGGCGTGAGCCCGGCCAATACAACTACTTCTTCGGAGCCGTCCAAGGCGAGGTAAAGCGACGGCTCAAGAATCGTCCAAAGGTCCAGGTCGACCTCGTCATTTGACCCAACCGTCCTCCCAGCAGGGTTTGAATCCCTGCCTTCGCGCCAACGGCCACCGGCCCGCGGCGCTTTTTCATTGTCAAATGTCCAATTCTACTTTCGCCCGCGCTGCGGCAAAGGCGCAAAAATCGCAGTTGGGCGCCGCCGCGGGAACGGTATCACTCATGAGACAATCCTTGGCCCGGTAGACCACGCCCTCCACCCAACTATCGTCGCCCACATACTCGATCAGCCGGACGTCGAATTCCAGCTTGGCGTCAAACGCTGCCGTGTCCGTCCCCGCATTGCAGTAGACGAAGTAGCCAGTAGGCGAGACGGCGTAGCCATTCTGCCGCAAGAGCCACTGGTAGATCTCCATCTGCCGGCGATACTGGCTATGCCAGGTGTCATTGAGCCGATCGATCACTTCGTCCTTGCTCGTCGCCTTATAGTCCACCACGATGTACTCGTCGCGGCTATTGACCCACAAGTCATCGATCGCGCCGGTGATGATGAGATTGGTCGGCTGGTGATGGAACTGCACCCCCTGGAAATTCTCGCGCCAGATATCGAGGTCATCATGCGCCGCTGGTCGCGCGTCGACGCCGTACTTCTCGAGGAGCGGGTGCTGCGTCCCGGCGGCCCGGTGGATATCGAATTCTTTCTTGAGAAGAGTATCGACGGCTTTGTTGAGATTGAAGGGCGGACCGCTCGGCCGGCCGATGCCGAGTCGGCGGTCGATATAGAAGCAGCGCGGGCACTCAAGGAAAAGCTCGAGCTTGGAGCGCGACAGCTTGAAGGCGGTCTCGCTCGCCGGGTCAAAGATGTTTCTCGATCGGACGATAGCCATACCCGGTCAGTAGAATTTCGACATTTGAATTATATCTACTCTGTATCAAAAAAGTTGGCCTACAAAAAAGAGTTCTTACATTACACGGCAAGCCACTAAAAAACCTGGTCGAAATTTCACTGCCGGGCATACCTGTAGTATACGCTCTAAAATGTTCGCGCCGGCCCGAGGTTCTCGAGGCCGGCACAGGTTCAGGTGGTTGCTCCTTTCGGAATCAAACCCATGATGCGCTTGTACTCCTTGGTACGACGGATGACTCGCCGCGGCCGCTCGACGACCAGATACTTGATGTCGATGAGCGGGAAGCCACTGTCGTCACCTTCACGACCCCAGTAGGCAACCTTGACCCGACCGTCCTCCACTGCCATGGAGTGAATCATCTGGAGCTGGGCCAGATTAGGAATCTCGCAGATGCGATGGGAATGACCGCCGGCATCCTTCTGGTTCTCGAGCCAGTTCTCAACGATGACCTGGCTTGCCAGAAACTGCGCTACGCGCTGATTGGCTTCGGCGCTTAGCACTTCGACAAAGTACTTCATAGGAAGTCCCCTGGTTGGAAAGGATGCCCCCACCCTACCACAAAGGCAGGGGAAATCAAGATTGGTTTGAAAATGGAACAACAATCATCGCCTTGCGTTCGGTTGTGATAGGCAAGTGCTTCCCAGTCGGGTATTCGCGGATGGCGTCGTAGAGCACTTGCTCGGGGTATCGATATTTTTCCCCTTTGCGCGTCCCGGGATCATTGGTTATAAACTCCCGGGCCTGCCTATCGTAACCCGTGATGACAAGCATATGCTGGAGGGGCCCCGGCGGCGTGAAGTTGGGATTCTCGAGCGCCCGGCCATTGGTCGGAATGATGACAAGACCGTCCTGAAGCGCGAGCTGGATATCCTCGAGCGTCGGGTCGTGCTCCACCCGCGCATCGGTGATGCCGAAATATTGCTCGAGGAGATACTCCGCGGTGTCGGCTGCATCCGTATCGACGCCATGTCCGATGAGTCTGGTCTGAAACGCCGCCATGTCCAAGAGCTTCGCCTTCACCTCAAGCGGGGCCAATACCCTCCCCTCTCGGGCCATCCATACCATGAGAGCCGATGCCTCCTCGCAGCCATCCTGGAACGCGCTTTGACTCCAGTCCCCGGTCGGCGCTTGCGAAGTAAACGGGATCGACCGCTCGACACTCGTCACAACGCGCTTGGGTGACTCGGGTGTCGGCACTGGCACTGCCGTGCTTGGCGTCCGAGATTCTTCTACGAGCGGAGCGCCGACCAGCGGCGGATTCACTCTTTCGAACAGAGCGTTCTCGTCATGACCAAACCACCACCAGATTCCCCCGGCAACCAAGAAGACGCAGAGTAAGGAGACGATCAATCGCATAACCCTATCGTAGCAAAAATGTTTGAGGGTCCCGACGCGCTTGGCGCAGGACCCCTGGAACAGGCATCAACAGAAACCCCTTTCGAGATTCCAGTAGAGAGAGACGCCTCCTCGACTCCCCGCTCCGATTTGGGCCAAGAACTGCTTCGCCTTGCCCACTTCCCGAGGAGACACTGCTGGCTTCCCCCGTCTCTGCGGCGGTGTGCGGTCGAGCTTGTACGTAACCCGAAGCAGGCTCCGCCCATGCTGATCCGGATCAAACTGCCCGATAAAGAGTTCATCCACCACGATTGGAGGCTCCGGCGGGTTTGGAGAAGGGAATCCGTGATGCTCGAGCAGAATCTCGAGCACTGCCTGGAGCAACGGTTCCCGGAGTGTCGGGAGGACCGTCGCCATCGGGGTATCGTCTGCGAATGCAAACGTCCCCAAAGGGCGCTCGGCAGGTTTCCGCTGGGTGGGTGGCACCGCAGCATATCTGCTTGAACGTTTGGCCATGGGCCACCTCCTGGAGAGTTGGGTTGAAGAACTTGGCCCTACGCTATCACGCAGACAGGCCTTTGTACAGTAAAGTCTAGCGGCGGCGACCGAAGCGGCGCGGGCCGCGAGGGCGACTGGCACCAGGCCGGCGAGACGAAGCAGCCGGCGCGGCTGAAGCGACCAGATCGTGCCCGCCCGTCACGGGGAGACTCATATTCATGAGGCGTTCGATGAGGCGGACATTGCTGCGCTGATCCGGCGTGGCCAGGGAAACCGCCCGGGCTTCGCGTCCGGCGCGAGCCGTGCGGCCGATGCGGTGGACATAGTCCTCCGGCTTCTCCGGGAGATCATAGTTGATGACGAGCGCGATGCCCGAAACGTCGATGCCGCGGGCCGCGATATCGGTCGCGACCAGGACCCGGTACTTCCCGGATTTGAATCCGTCGAGGGCTTCGCGGCGCTGGGCGAGCGAGCGGTTGGAATGGATCTCGGCCGCCGTAAAGTTTTTGTTGCGCAGGGAAAGCGCGATCCGCTTGGCGATGAATTTGGTCCGGGTGAAGACGAGGGTGCTCCCCGCGTTCTCGGTGAGGATCCGCACGAGGTGATCGAGCTTCTCCATGTGGTTGACGAAGATGATCTCCTGCGCGATCTTGTCGGCAGCCTTGCCAGGAGGAGAAACTTCGACTCGCAGAGGAAGCTGCATATACGAAGTCGCCAAGGCCATCACTTCGCGTGGCATGGTGGCGGAGAAGAGAAGTGTCTGACGGACTTTGGGCACGTGCTCGACGATCTTGGCGATCTGCGGCGCGAAGCCCATATCGAGCATATGATCCGCCTCATCGAGAACGAGAATGCTGACACGCGAGAGCGACACCGTGCGCTGACCGAGATGGTCATTCAGGCGGCCGGGGGTCGCGATAATGATGTGCGGATTGGCGCGGATCTGGCGCTTCTGCCGCTCCATCGAGTCGCCACCGATCAGGACAGCCGTACGGAACCCGAGGGGTTTGCCGAGCCGCATCAGGGACTCATTGACCTGAAGGGCGAGCTCGCGCGTGGGAAGCAGCACGAGTCCTTGTTTGGTCGGGTTGATCAGGATCTGCCCCAGCATGGGGATGCCGAAAGCGAGGGTCTTCCCCGTCCCGGTCTGGGCGATGCCCATCACGTCCTTGCCGGAGGCGGCGATCGGGATAGCCTGCGCCTGGATTGGCGTCGGCTCGGTCAGCCGGAGCGTGTCCAGGATGGCGAGCAGTCTCGGGGCAATCCCGAGGGTATGGAAACTCATTGAAAGAGTATAAAGAATTGAATCCAAAGATTAGCACAGAAAGCCGCTGAGGTCAACTGGATGCCATCAATCCCAGATCCGGTACCACACCCCAAGATAGTGGACCACCACGTAGAGGAAGACCACGTACCCGACGATGCCAGCGATGAGGAGGACCAAGAGCTGGTTGATGAGACGGTTGCGTTCCCGCTTCGCTTGGTCGAGCGTACAGACGCCCTGCTTGCGGAGATAGACGACATAGGCACCGATGAGCGCAAGGAGACCCGCGAGCCGGAAATACCACTTGTACTCACCATAGAAAGTGTCCGTGAGCGAGGCTGCGAAGCCGACGGTCGAGAGTCCGAGCATGACAAGAATGAGCGGAGAGAGACAACAGAGCGAGGCCACAAGGACCGGCAGCGACGCGATTTTGGCGAGTTCTTTGAGTTGCATATGGCAAGAGAAACCGTGCCCTCGCAGTATATCACTCTCCCCAACGGATCCGCATCACTCGATCATCTTCAGCAGCCGGGGTTCCCCGCCCATCCCGATTGGAAGTGGTGAAATAGATGCTCCCGTCCGGGCTCTCTCCCACGAAGCGGATACGGCCGTATCGGACCAGATCAAGCTTTTCGGCACGCACCAGCTGGCCCGGATCAACCAAGTCGAGTTCGAGCCGCATCAGACCCTCGCCCCGGAGCGCGCCGAAGAAGAGATTCCCCTGCCAGGCTGGGTACGCCCGCCCCGAGTACGCCATGAGGGAGGCCGGCGCCTCGGCCGGAGTAAACGTGAGAAGCGGGGCTTCGGTCCCCTCCCGGCGTTTCTCATGTGAGACCAGCGGCCAACCGTAATTCTTGCCTCGCTCGATCAGATTGACCTCGTCTCCGCCGGCCGGACCGTCAAAGACCGAGGGGCCGTGTTCGCTCGCGTAGAGCGCGCCTGTCACCGGATGCCAGGCGATCCCTTGTCCATTGCGATGCCCATACGACCACACCGCGGTACCGAACGGATTATCGCTCGGGATGCTGCCATCGTCGTTGAGTCGCAGAATCTTTCCGGCGAGTGAACGCAGGTCCTGGGCCAAGGCTCGATCGGTCGCGTCACCCGTCGTCACATAGAGCTTGCCATCCGGACCAAAGGCGATGGCGCAACCCGCATGATATTTGGCGGCTGGGATGCGATCGAGGATGACGGTCGGATCAGAGAGGCGGCTCCCCGCGTCGGTAAAGCGCACCACTTTGACCCAGAGATTCCCGGCTGCGGGATAGGCGAGGGCGACGTAGAGCCAGCGGTTCTCGGCGTACTGCGGGTGGAGCGCGAGCGACATCAGTCCCTCTTCGCCGGTTTCAGACACCTCATCGAATATATGGAGCGGCTCCGGGCGAAGCAGGCCGCCCTCGATAACACGCAAGCGTCCGGGGCGTTCCGTGACCAGGATGCGATCGGACGAAGTGAAGGCGAGACTCCAGGGGGTATCGAGCCCGCCGGCTACCGTCTCGACCCGTACTGCGGGCTGGCGCAACGCTGCTTGGCCATCAGCGGGAACAGTAGCCTCCGTCGACAGTCGGGACTGACCCACCTCGCGCACGTCACCTGGCTCATACGCCGGAGCGAGGGGCGAGAACCACTGCCACAGCCACCACCCGGCTAGAGCAATGCCGATGATCACGAGTGGCATCCAGAGTCTCGGTCGCATAGTTTAGGTATTGGCTTTGAGATGGCGATCAAAAAACTCGACTGTCCGCCGCATCACGGTCGGCCAGGCAGTAGCGAACTCATGCGGCTCGCCGGAGTACACGTGATATTCGAGTTCCTTGTCGGCTGCCTCGAGCCACTCAGCAAGCTCATCCGACCACTTGATCTCGACCGAATCGTCTGCGGTGCCATGGTGATTCTGGATCGGGACTCGGATACGATCGAAGTAATTCTTGGCGGAGACGCCGTTCCAGAATTCCGGATTGGCCTCGGGCGTGCCGTAGCGAGCGATGATCTCGCGGCCGGTTTCGCTCTCGCGGCGCGTCCAGCGTTCGTAGTTGCGCTCATAATTCGCCGAGACCGGCGCAAAGAGTACCGCCGCCGACACGAGCTCGGGCCGCACCACGAGCGTGTTGAGCGTGACACCTCCGCCCATCGAGTGGCCGAGCATACCGATGCGCTCGGTGTCCAGGGTGGGCAGCTGCGCCGCCTTGAGCGCGACGATGAGGTTGATGATATCTTCGGTATAGCCGAGCCGGAAACGGAACTCGTTCTCAGGATCCTTGTCGGACTGGGCATGGTTGCGGTAGTCGGAGTGAATGACGGCATACCCCGCTCGCGCCAAGTAGTCTTGCTCCCGCTTCAGGCCTCGACCATTGGTGTAGATCGCCGGGTCGATGTAACCATGGTTGAGGAGAAGTACCGGGAACGGGCCGGGACCTTTGGGGATATTGGCGATGCCTGAAATGGTGAGCTCGCCGCTTCGATACGTGACATAGTAGCGAGTATACACGCTGTTCTCAGCGAGCACCCTCCTGAGAGTGAAGTCGCTGCCGGCGTATTCCTTGGCGATCATGGCGAGGAGCGACACAGGATGCGGTGCGGGAGCGGTTTCTGGCAACGATACTCTCGCCATGGGTTCCGACTCGGCTTCGGCCGGACTCGATGCGGGTGGCACTGCCGGAGCGATCCGGCTGCCATGATTGTTCCAGAGCGCGACGCCAACTGCCGTTACGAAGACTAGTCCGCCGACCGAAATCAAGAATGTGCGCAGCATATGCGTGTTTAGTTACTCCGACCGGCTGTCGCCCGATGAAAGAGGACGAGACTGATGTTCCAGGGAATGATTGAGAGAATCGTATAGAATATCACGTCCGGATCGCGGAAAAACTTCTCGGCGAGAAAGATAGCCAGAGTGAAGTTCATGTACACGACGCAGAGCATCACGGTCAGTCGGTCGTGTCGCCGGCGCCACCACGCGATCCAATAGCCCAGGACATGCAGCAAGAGGAAGAACAAGGTGAGTACACCGAGTCCGAGGAGATAGGCGCCGTCGAAACGCTCCCAAAGCTCGGCATGATACCGGCCGGCAATCGCCGCGATGAGGAGCGCCACGAGACTGAGCGCGACCGGCTTCTGCCACGCCAGGGCTCGGCGTACCCCGCTCGGCCAAGCCGCCCGCACGATCTGCGCGAGGATGAAGGGCACAATAATCACCTGGAGGAGCGTCAGAAAGAGATGTCCGAGAGCGACCGTCTCGCCGGAGAAGAGTCCGATGAGCATGGGCACGGTGACGGGCGCCGCAAGCGAGGTAATGACGGTCAGGACGAGCGCGAGTGACGTATTGAGTCCGAGAAGTTGCGCGAGGAGGGGCGAGGTCATGCCGGCTGGCATCGCCGCGAGGAGGAGCACCGCGAGCGCCATTTGCGGAAAGAAGGGCGCGACAAGCCAGTACGTCGCCATGGGAACGATAAGGAGCGTACAGCAACTCACCCACAGGAGGGTCGGCCAAGCGTGCAGCTCTTTGGCGACCGCTCTCAAATCGATCCGCAAGCTCGTCAGCAAGAAGATGAGCTGCAATATCCAGGTGCTCCACTCTTGGAGCGGAGCGAAGAGCGCCGGGAACGCGAGTCCGAGCCCGAGCGCAGCTAAGAGAGAGGTGATCGAGGCATCGCGCAAACCGCGAAGCGATGACCAGAACGTGGATCGGGACATGATTGTGTTTTGCCTCCCCAGTATACCATCTGCGACCGCCACACGTACCGGTGTTGACAGAATGCAAAACGTGCTATACTGGCACCAGAGCCTTCAGAATGGAGAGCCTCCGCAGGAACCCACCTGGACTTACAGGGAAATGAATTTTTCCGACAAGCTCATTTACGGGGATCCAGCATCGCTCTCCTGCATTGAGGGCTTTCGGTTTTTATAAGATCCGGCAGCGATGCCGGCTTTTTTAGAGACTACAGTTGAAATTCCTGATCCCGCTCGATCCGCGCTCGCCAGGCACCCGCATTGGTCAGCACAAAGAGTATGAGCGCCGTAATGAAGAATGCCACATGCGCCTCATGCTGGAGCGGAGTCCGATCGACGAGAATGAGCGTGAGGAAATAAGCGAGGATCGGCAGAACGACATCAGCCCACGAATTGAGCGGGCGCTCGCGGATCCGCACGAGATACTCGAAGTATTCCCAGAGAAGCGCCACGACCATCATGCCGGCAAATGCTTCCCAGTACGGCCAACTGAATACGAGACTCGCCAGCGCCACGACCACTCCGAAGAGGAAATGGGGTACTGACCAGTAGTCCAGGAGTTGGGACAGTCGCGCAAATCGCATAGCGAGGCTCAAGCCCACGTCCCGAGAATCCATCCGAAGAGCCCGAAGCAAATGAGCTGATACCCGGCGGAGAGACCGAAGAGCATCCATCTCACCTTGGCTGGTTTGGCGTTCCACATGGCAAGCCCGGCGACGGTCGGCATGACGAAGCCGAGCCAGATCCAGAGCGCGTTCTCGACGCCCGATACCTCGGTCCAGCCTTTGACGAAATGCGCGAGAATATATGCTTGCAGCAATGAGAGTACGAATTGGACAATGTAGAGCGGCGCGGCTTCTTTCTGCATGGCCTCACGCTTCGCGACATCCTCGGGATTGAGTTCGTTGATCGCCATCCACATGCGGCCGAAGAGCGGACCGTACCACACCGACCCGACGATCATCGAGAGCACAGCGCACGAGAGCACAGCCCAATAATTGATTTCCATACGCGCGAAAAAAGGAGTTAATGAATTAATGCTTGTCAAGAGAGCAGACTCCGCCAGGACAGGCCGGGGCATACTCTGGCGCCGCGATCACTCCCCGCTTGATGAGCCAGGCATAGATCTGGCAGCCGACGCAGATGCCGGCTGCTGACTCAAGCCACATGAAGAAGAGACAGACACCACAGAGAAGCATCGGGAGAAAACAGGGCGAGATGCCCAATGCAGGCCCGCCACATACTCCGTCCGAGAAAAAGACGATACGCGCTATCAAAAACAGCGCCACGCTTGAAAGCATGAGGCCGATCGACCACGCAAATCGTTTCTGGATCGCCCCGACGTATTCGGGCCGCTGCTTCCGGACGATGAGCGCCGCCACCCGGCCGATATAGGACCATTCCGGTCCGATGAGCACTTTGAGGACGAAATCTATCCAGAACGCCAAGACAACCCAGAAAGCGAAGACGATATTCTGGTTGTACACGACGCCGAACAAGGCTGTCATGCCGAGCACTAGCATGAGACCGACCGCAGCCCGGATCTCCCGCTCATTGACTACGCCATACGGGGCTGGTCGCCCGTCGATCATGAGATCAGGTATATGAGTACCGTAGGTCATACCACATTGTTACTTCACTCTGATGGTATGCTATCAAAAAAATGAACGCTCGTCTTCAGGCTCCTTGACAGGATCGCTACAATGTTATCTCAAGTGTTATACTGAATCTATAAACACAAATATCACATCGCTTATGCGGTATCTTCGAACTCTTGGCGCGCTCTTCTTGGCATTCGCACTCCTTCCGAGCGCAGCTCAGGCGACGCCAGGTACCTGCGGTTCTGCCAATGGCGCTTCATTCGCGACCAAACCCACGAGCGGACTCTGCTCGTATGGCACGCCCTCGAGCGTGAGCGGGAGCGGGCCATGGTCCTGGACCTGCAATGCCCCCGGTCACTCCCCGACTCCGTGCGGCGCCAATCTTTCGACCCCGCCTGTCAACGGTCAGTGCGGTTCCTCTGACGGCAAAACGCTCGGCAGCAAGCCGACGAGCGGCCTCTGCTCTGCCGGCACCGCGTCGAGCGTGAGCGGGTCCGGACCATGGACCTGGGAGTGCGCTGGATCCAATGGCGGCACGACCGATGAATGCAGCGCCGACAAAACCGCTCCTCCAGCCTGCGGCAATGGGACCAAGGAATCCGGCGAGGCCTGCGATGACGGCAATAGCAGGAGTGGCGATGGATGCAGCTCGCAATGCCGTGTCGAGAGCTGCGGTGATGGATCGGTTGACGTGGGCGAGAGCTGCGATGACGGCAACACCCAGAATGGCGACGGCTGCAGCGCCGCGTGCAAGACCGAGACTAAGGATGAACCGAAGAAAGATGATGACGATGACGACGAGAAATGCGACGGCTCGATCGGGAACTACGTCTGGCATGATGCAAATGGCGATGGCGCCCAAGACAAGAACGAGGCTGGCATCGCCGGCGTCGAGGTATGGCTCTACCACGGAGATGATATTGAGAAGGAAAGAACCGGCCAGGACGGCAAATATGAATTCGACGATCTCTGCGAAGGATCCTACCGCGTTGTCGTGAAGGCTGAGACAGTCGGGGGCAAGAATCAGACTGCCGACCCCGACGACAAGCGCGACCACATGACCGAGGTGTCGCTCGATGATGACGAGCATCACACCAAGGCTGATTTCGGCTACAAAGGCCTGATTGCCCCTGCCACCGGTCCCGGACCCATCGCGCTCGCCGCATCAGCAGCCACAGCCATCGTCGCAGTCGCTGTAATCGTGAAGATGCTCGGGCGACGAAAACTCTCAGGCAAGGCTTAGACAATCCTCTCCACTCCCCTCAGCAAACGACCCCGCCGGGTCGTTTTCTGCTTTTCTTGGTATTAAGAAATGATAAATTTTGGCTTATTTAAGCCATATTGTATTGTGTATCATTGACAAAAATCAAAAAATATACTATCATATAGCGTTTAAGAATAGACTATGCGTACCCTCGTCTTTTCCTGGCGCTACCTCATTCTCGGCCTCATCATCTTCGGGGTCTCGTTTGCCTCGCTCACCTTCGGCTCATTTCAGGCGTCCGAAGACCAGGCGCTCGAGCTTGCACTGGAGAAAGCGGCTGATCGCTCGTTCGGCCTTGATCCCTTCTGGCTCAAGCGTTACGGTCTCACGGTCTCTACCGAAGCCGAGGCGCTCGCCGATACGGACCATGACGGACTCACCCTTCGCGACGAGTACCGCTATCTCACCGACCCGACTGATGCCGATACCGATGACGATCGCTACACGGACGGCGAGGAGGTCAAGAAAGGCTATAGCCCACTCGGCGCGGGTCGCCTCGACATGGACGCGGATACGCTCCCTGACCAGTGGGAAGAAGAGCATGGTCTCGACCTCGCTAACAATGACGCGAACGCGGACCCCGACCAGGACGGCCTCTCCAATAGCGCCGAGTGGCAGCATGGCACCGATCCGAAGAATGCTGATACCGATAACGACACGTTTCGTGACGGTCAAGAAGTGAAGAATGGCTATGACCCGGCGGCTCCCGGATCAGCCAAACCTACGGTCAGCATTCTCGTCCCCAAACTCGATATCAACGCGCCCATCGTGCTCTCGGACAGTCTCTCCGATAAGGCGCTCCTCGAAGACCTGAAGCGCGGAGTGATCCGCTACCCGACCACCGCTTTCGCCGGACAGAACGGCAATATGGTCCTCTCCGGCCACAGCAGCAACTACTCCTGGATCGAGAGCGACTACAACTACGTCTTCCGTTCGATCGGCAAACTTCAGCCTGGCGATGAGATCATTGTCCGAGTCAAGCAGGAGAACGGCAAGAGCTTCGACTATATCTACGTGATGCGGTCGCACGCGATCGTGACGCCGGACAACCCGGACATCTTTCGGGCTTCCGAGGGTCCGACCCTCACGCTCGTTACCTGTTGGCCGCTCGGGACCCAGCTCAAACGCTACGTCGTGACGGCCGAACTCGTCTCGTAATCGACGCAACGAAACGCCTGCCACATCGGCAGGCGTTTTCTCTCTTTGCTATTTGAGTCCGAGGTCTCGTAAGAATGCGGCTTTGGCTGGCCCAGCAAGCAATCGATGCTGCCCCGGCTTGAGCGCCCCGAGGAGGACGCCCATGATCCGGACGCGCCGGAGCTCGGTCACGGTGAGCGCCATGGCAGCGAGCATCCGCCGCAGCTGATGCTTTTTTCCTTCGGTCAAGATGACCCGCAGCTGATGTTTCCCGACCGGCTCCACTGCCTTGGCCGAGAGCCGTTCCCCGCCCTCCTCGACTCCTCGGAGCAATCGGCTTGAGACGTCTCGTGGAAGAGGCTCTCGGACTGTTACTAGATACTCTTTCTCATGCTCATAGCGCGGACCGAGGAGTCGCTCGGTGACCCTGCCGTCATTGGTCAGGATGATGAGTCCCTCGGAATCCTTGTCGAGCCGGCCGATGGGGAAGACGCCTTTGAGCCCGCTGACGGATTCGATCGAGCGCTCGCCGCGCTGCGGAGAGTGAGTGATGATGCCGCGCGGTTTGTGGTAGGCATAGTACACGAGCCGCTCATCGAGCGCCTTGAGCTGCTTCGCCACCGAGACTGACTGATTTGGACTCTCAACCCGCTCCCCGATCGCAGCCACACGGCCATCGATCGTCACCAAGCCAGCCGCGATCAATTCGTCGGCACGCCGGCGCGTCGCCAGCCCGATAAGCGCCATATAGCGATTGAGTCGCATGGGGAATTGAGCCGGGTCAAGCGGCAACTTATGGGACATAGGTCGGTTTGCGCATCACGAAGAAAAGTCCTGTCGCTGCCATCGCACCAAGCGTGTCGGCGAGCATATCTTTCTGTGCGTCCCAGATATCGCCCTGGCTCCCGAGGTAGGCAATCCCCGCTTCGGGATTGGCGAGCGCCGCGTACACCCACTCGATCAGCTCATAGCTCATGGCGACTGTCGCGATGGCGAAGACGGGATAAGTGAAGAGCAGGAAACGATTGGCTACCAGGCGCTTCTCCCAGAGCCACTCGGCGATGGCGAAGGCATAGAAACCGACCGTAAAATGGGCGATCCGATCATAATGATTGCGCTCGAAGCCGAAGAAATCACTGAACCAGTCGAACGGCACATTGGCGAAGGTATAGTGTCCGCCTATGGTGTGGAGATAGATGAGGACAAACATGAGCCCATAGGCGGTCTTGGAGAAGCAAGCCCCGCGCCAGAAGAGGCCCGCCAGCACTGCGACGATAGCGACAATCGTCACGTTCTCCACCCACCACGTGACTCGGTCGACGGGCTCGATTGCGAGCCAGACGAAGAGAATGGCGTAAGCCAGGAGCAGAATCGAGAAAAAGCGCTTGGTTGTCATATTTTCTCTCAGTATAGCAGTTGAAGAACGGGAAAGATATGCTATACTAGGGGCGAAAACAAAAACGTGTCCCAGTCGTATTCAAGTAATCGCATACAACGATGGGTTCGGGGAGTTGGCGCAGCACTCCTCTTTTTGGCTGCATCTCCGGCGCTCGCAGAAGGGGCCCTCCCTGGAGAAACTACCACGATCACGCCGCCCTCTGAGCTGCTAGTACCTGCCGAAACACCGAGCGCGATACCCGTCACCCCGGCCACCGAAAGCACCTCAGAGACAACGCCGCCCACAGAGACGTTCGTATCCCCGACGTTAGAAGCTTCCGGCGCCACGACTTCGGAAGCTTCTGCCGTAGTGGCAGAGCCACCCGTTGAATCCGCCACCCCACCCGCAGAAACCGTGCTCGAAACAATTCCGATAGAGACGGCAGCTACCGAAACTCTCCCCGCAGAAGATCATAGCGCCGATTACGCGCTCTACAAGCAGTACCTCCGCTATCAAAAGTACGAGCAGTACGAGCTCTACAAGAAATATGAACGGTACGCCAACGTCGCTTGGCGCGCACGCCTCTTCGAGAACAAGAAGGCCGAGAAGAAGTATCTCAAGTCGCTCGCAAAGAAATACAAGAAATACGTCAAGAACCCGGCTAAGTATCAGAAATACGCTCCAGCCGCCAACGAATACACTAGCTACTCCGAAAACAAATCTGTCTATTTCACCATGAAGCCTTACGCGGGCTACGGACATCTCCTCCGTTTCAACCGGGAAGAGTATGCGGCGTACAAGGAATACGGGACCGATACCCATCGCGCCGGCTATGAGCGGTACAAACAGGCGCTCGCAGAAGGCAAGGTGACCGACCGGGGCGATGCCGATCTCGAAGCGCATGAGTTCGGGCCGGAAATCACCGTCGGCATCTTCAACTTCGTCCCCAAAGATCTGCGCGACGCCGCGTTCAAGATCAAAGCCGACAAGCCGTGGAAAGTCGTCCATCGGGATGGCGACACGCTTGCCGAAATTCCTGCCGACAAGCGCATCAGCGTCAAATACAGCGGCGATAAGCGGTTCCGCGTCTACGATCCCGATACCGACGCGACGCTCGCCGATACTTCCAAAGAAGTCCGGTTCATCGCTGATGATCTGGGGGCAATCTTCGACGTGAATCGGCCCAACTCATCCTTCGATCGCTACCGCGGCGACCTCAAGCTCCGCTACTATGACTCCCCGGAAGCCGATGGCGACCGCGTCTGGGTCATCAATACTATCCCGCTCGAGCACTATGTCTGGGGCATGGGCGAGATCACCGGCACAGGGCCCGACGAGTATGACAAGCTCATGACGACCATCTTCCGCACCTACGGCTACTGGAAGATCAAGTGGAGCACCAAATACGCCGACCTCGGCTTCAAGGTCGATGCCACTGCCGGCAACCAGGTCTACCTCGGCTATGACTGGGAAACGACCCATCCCGACATCCGGAAAGGCGCCGAGGCCACCCGCGGCACGCTCGTCATGTATGATCGCGAAGTCGCCCTCACACCCTACAGCTCCTGGACCGACGGCGCGACCCGCCGTTTCGAGGATGGGCATTGGGGGCGCGCCTGCAAGGGAGAGACCGGCAAGACGTCCTCGCTCTATCCGTGGCTTTCCGCCGCTCCGGATAGCTACGGCAAACATGCGAGCGAATCGACATGCTCTCTCGCAACCAAGGGCAATCATATGGTTGGTCTCTCGGCCAACGGAGCGGTCCGCATGGCCAAGGAAGCAGGCGCCACCTGGGATACGCTCCTCGAGCACTACTACCGCGGCGTCGATCTCGTGGTCGCCTACTAGCTGAGTATGCGCCCGTTTGTCCCGCTGGTTGCAGCCCTCCTCCTCATCACGACCGGAGTGGCACTCTGGTTGTTCATGCAGCATGCTCCCCAGAGCCAGGTTTTTGAACAGTCTTCTGGCACGAGCGAGGCCAGCTCGCTCGAGTGGGAAGAAGACGAGATTGAGGAAAGCACCGACCCGATCGCGCCGCCAGAAGACATTACCCCTATAGCGCCAACGGTCGAAATCCTTCCATCGGATTGTGCCCAGGAATGCGGTAATTTCTCGTCGCAAGCGGATCGCTATGCCTACTGCCGGAGTGTCTGCGGCCTCACTCTGACGGATCCGGAGAGCGGCACGACGACTGCACCCGTGAATCCCGAGCTCTCCCGCGACATTGAACGCAGAGACGCTGCCATTCGTGCCAGTAATCTCGGTGCTTGCGATCAGATCGTCGATGAGCAGCTGAAGCAGAGCTGCCTGGTGCGCGTCACCGAGGACCTCCTCGAGTAGGCACTTGACGAGTCAATCTCCGTGGGGGTAAATTGGCATGTCGGCCCCTTTCGCCGATGCCCCACCAAAGGAGATCAGGCATGTTCGAAGGCTTGATCCAGGTCGAAACTCGGCCAGATACCATCTGGTCCAATCCAGACCAGGGCGGTCCGCGCTGGAGTCTCTTCGGCAGACGGCCGGTTCGCTCGCGGGAGCGCTGGTATCCGTTCGAGGACGTGCAGAGACCGGATCCTTCCACAGACTGAAGGACCTTCCACAAGAATCAGCCACACCACGATTGCGGCGCCCTGCCCGAGGACCCCACCAGGCCCTCGGCGTTCTTTATTAGCGTGATATTGGTGGTATATACTTACTGTATGTAAACTTTCATTGCCGCTTTATGAATCCGCAAGAAATGCCAGGGATGCCCATGCAGCAGATTCCGCTGAATTTCGAACAAGAGACAGCTGAAGAGAAACTGGCGCGATTAAAGAGTACGTATCAAGAGACGTTCGGCCAGGCAGCTGATCTCATGGGCTTGGATGCCCCAGCAATTGAAGCGGCCCTTCAGGATATCGAAGGCCACAAAGCAGCCATCTGGGAGCACAACCGCTCTGAAGACGAGGAAAGCCGACAGAGGCCTGGATTTCACCAGAACTAGTGCACAACAATTCTACGAATCTACGCGGACTGTTCGTCTTTGGGTGGGCCGTTCTCCGCGGCTGACTCGTCCATCCAGAAGTACTCCCAGATGTGGCCGTCCAGATCCTGAAGCGAGCGGCTGTACATGAAGCCGAGATCCTGCGGCTCGCGCCCCTCGGTTCCGCCGGCTGCCAGGCCCTTTTCGAGCATCATGTCCACCGCTTCACGCGAGTCAGTGGAGAGCGCGTTGATGGTCTCGGTCGCTTGGGTCGCGTCCACGAGATCCTTCTCGGTGAACGTCTGAAAGAATTCCTCGGTCAAAAGCATGACATACACGGTCTCGCTGATGACGATGCAGGCTGCCTTAGCGTCGGTAAATTTCTCATTGAGAGCATACCCGAGCGCTCCATAGAATTCCTTGGAACGGTCGAGATCCTTGGTCGCGAGATTGATGAAGACGCTCGTCGGCATAGGCCTAGGGGAAGCTAGGGATAATACTTCCAGTATACTCCACCCTCTGACCGCGCCACAGCCCGGATGTGATCAGAAAGTGCGGCTGTCGTAGGCCCAATGCAGCAACGCCTGACGCTGTCGTGGTCGGCAACTGGAATCGCCGCGCCGACAGTTGTACCGGATCTGGGCGATATGCCTTTGGATCGCCCGCCAGCGCTTGATCTGCCGCTCGTCTTCGTCGGCGAGACGGCGACCCATATAATAGCGGCAGTACCACTGGAACCAGCCGCGCGGATCATCTGGATATATCCACCCTTTGGCGCGCCAGACCGCAAGCGGCTGCGAGGCTACGACGCCGAAGTAGTTGAGCGCAGGATCCGAACGCTCCGGCGACAGCTTGGCCTGAGCGAACCAATCGGCTGGAAACTCATCCCGGCAATCGGTCATGTATTTGCCGCCGAAGACGCCGAGCGCGAGCATCTCTTTGGGCGTGAGATCGGGTTTGAAATCGGGATGGAAGTTGCGACCGATGGGTTCGGTACAGACGTAGCGGTACCCGGTCTGCATGTGATCAGTCACAGTAATGATGCGTTTGGGCATAGCTGTTCAAGACTACTTACTCGGCTTTTTTAACCAAAGTCATAGTCCAACCAGGGATAATCTTGAATCCGTACGATGTTCCCGGCGTCACACTACGAAACCTCTCTACCTGTTCTCTGAAATGATAGTCGCGGTATTTGTTCACAAAGAAGCTTTGCGGAGCAGCAACACATGCGAACACAATGAGCAGACCACCGAATACCGACCGCAGCGCTTTTCTTTGTTCGATGGCAAAAAGAGAGGCAATTGCCACTATCCAGCCTAAGCCCGGCAAGTAGTAGTACCGGCCCGTACCGCCGCCTGCCATGGCTTGCCATTGCGGTTCCGTCAGATGCGCCATGGGAAAAGCGATGCACCCAGCGAAGACGAAAAAGGAAAAGAGAACGAAGAGCCTAGCTTCGAGCTCTGCTTTCAAGAAGAAATACCCGAGCAGCATCAAGCCCGCAAGTGCGGCGATAACCGGCAGAATCCCCTCCTTCCACACGGCGAGGTCGCGGATACTCTCCGTGACATCGGAACCGACAAGGTGCTTCAGGAAAACATTGCCCCCGAGTATCATGGAGAAGTTGGTGAGAGTCGCTCCGAGTGGCGCCGAGGAACGCGGCGCATCGTTCTCGATAAAGAGGAAACTGTGCGCCTGGACAAGGAAGGCGATGGTCAGCACCGCAAACAAAAGCAGCTTTCCTTTGGGTCGGCGGAAGTACAGGTAGAGCATGAAGATTGGGAACGCGAAGAACACGAACGGTCCACTCAAGCCGGCAATAACGAGCGCGACGACATCGAAGACCTTCCATCCAGGACGTAGGCTCGCTGGGGCGATGATAACGAGCATCATCAGGATCGCTAAGTGCCAGTGGGCATTAGTCAGGTTCGCATGAACTTCAGATCCCGGCATGAGCAGGTAGGCGAACGCAAGAAACAATCGCTGCGAAAGCTTTGGCACAAGCGTTTCAAAACGCATGAGAAAGAACAACGCTGGCAGCACAGTGACCAGAACGGCTAAGAGATTGAAGATGAGCGGCGCGTATTGGATATCCGCAAAGAGAGAAAGCCAGGCGCCAACCCGCGATATGGTCTGGTAATAGCCCTGCTTCGGAACAAGGAATGGATCAGCTGCATTCTCGGCATGGTAGGCCTCTGCGTACCAGAGCACGCCATCTTCTGCGTAGAATTGCGGTTCCGTGACCGTCTCGACCCGGCGAGCAATCGTAATGAGCAAGGCGAGGACAAAGAACGCGAGAATGAATACCGCTTTCCTGCGACTCAGCCGTTCAAGCCAACTTCCAGCGCGACCGAAAAACCGAGAAGTGTGCTCTTGGAACATGGGCGCTAACGACAGAATCTGTCGAGTCATACAGGACTGGCTACTTACTTTTGTGAACGGAGGGCCCGCTTGAGATATTCGCCCGTGTGCGACCCCGCGGCCTTGGCGACTTCCTCGGGCGTCCCCACAGCGACGAGCTTGCCGCCACCCGACCCGCCCTCGGGTCCGATATCGAGGATATGGTCGGCGCACTTGATGAGATCCATATTGTGCTCGATGACCATCACGGTATTCCCCTTCACCACGAGCCGGTCGAGTATCTCGATGAGTTTCTTCACGTCGGCGTAGTGGAGCCCGATCGTCGGTTCGTCCAGGAGATACATGGTCCGCTCGGTCGACTGACGGTAGAGCTCGCTGGCTATCTTGACCCGCTGCGCCTCGCCGCCCGAGAGCGTGGTCGCTGACTGCCCGAGCTCGAGGTACCCCAAGCCTACTTCATTCAAAGTCTTGAGGCGGTCGGCGATCGCCGGGATATCGTAGAAGAACTGGTACGCCTCCTCGATAGTCATGGTCAGGACTTGGTGGATATTCTTGTTCTTATAGGTGACTTCAAGAGTCTCCTTGGTGAAGCGCTTTCCATCGCAGACGTCGCACGGGACATAGACCGTCGGGAGGAAATGCATCTCGACCGCGATGAAGCCATTGCCCTCACAGGTCTCGCAGCGCCCGCCGGGGCGATTGAACGAGAAACGGCCCGGTTTCCAGCCGCGCACGCGGGCTTCTTCGGTCGCGGCGAAGAGATCGCGGACATGATTGAAGGCGCCGGTATACGTCGCAGGGTTGGAGCGCGGGGTCCGGCCGATCGGGCTTTGATCGATCATCACGACACGGGATAAATATTCGGTCCCGGTGAGACTGTCGCAATTCTCGAGGCGGTTGGACTTGTAACGCCGATCAAAGCGAGCCTGAAGATTCTTGTGGAGGATCTCATAGAGGAACGACGACTTGCCCGATCCGGAGACACCGGTGACCGCGATGAAGCGGCCGAGCGGGATATCGACATTGAAGTTTTGGATATTGAAGGCCCGGCCGCCGCGGATGCGGATCGTGCCCTTGTCCTTGGTCCGGCGCTCGGGAACCGGTATCGTCTCCTCGCCACGGAGGTAGGCCAGCGTCAGCGAGCCGGAGGTATTCTTTTTCGCTGTCAGGAGATCCTGCAGCGGCCCCGCAACCACCACCTCGCCGCCATGCACGCCAGCGCCCGGCCCGATGTCTACCAGATAATCCGAAGCGAAGATCGTGTCCTCGTCATGCTCGACCACGATGATGGTGTTGCCGAGATCGCGGAGAGCCTCGAGTGTCTTGATCAGCCGGGCGTTATCCCGCTGGTGGAGCCCGATCGTCGGCTCATCGAGGACGTAGAGCGCGCCCACGAGCTGACTCCCGAGTTGCGAAGCGAGCCGGATCCGCTGCGCCTCGCCTCCCGAAAGCGTATTGGCCCGCCGATCGAGCGTGAGATAGTTGAGACCGACATTGAGGAGAAATTGGAGCCGACTCTCGATCTCGCGCAAGACTACAGCTGCGATCTGCTCCTCGCGCGGCGTCAGGTCGAGCTCGATGAAGAAATCATACGCGCCTTCGATGGTCGCCTTGGTGAGGTCCACGACGTTCTTGCCGCCGACGAGGATATGGAGCGCTTCCTCGCGGAGCCGCGTGCCATTGCATACCTCGCACGGCTCATCGCCAAAGAAATGCTTGGTCCCGAGCCCATTGCAGGCCTGACAGGCCCCGTAGGGCGAGTTGAAGGAGAAGAGACGCGGCTCGACCTCCGGATACGAGAAGCCGTCATAGGGGCAGGTGAATTTGGCCGAGAGGAGGAATTCCTCGCTGCCGACGCGCACTTTGACGATATTTTCCGCCTCAGAGAGGGCGCGCTGGACCGCTTCCGATAGCCGGATCTCGGTATCATCCTGATACTGCTTGAAATCCCGGGCGAGAAACTCATCCACCACGAGGTCGATGGTGTGCTTGAAGTTCTTCTTGAGCACGATCTGCTCGCGCAGACTCTTGCGCTCCCCGTCGAGATAGATCGAAGTGAAGCCGCGCCCCAAGGCGTGGTAGAGCATCTGGTAGTATTCGCCTTTCCGTCCGCGCACGACCGGGGCCAAGACCATGACGGGGAGATCCTGCTGCTTGGGATCCGCGAGAATCGCATGCACCTTGCCTTTGACGACGTCGAGCATCTCCTCGGTCGAGAGCTTGCTAATCTCGCGTCCGCACTCGAGACAGTGCGGCCGACCGAGTCGGGCGTAGAGGACGCGGAGGTAATCATAGATCTCTGTCACGGTCGCGACCGTCGAGCGCGGGTTGCGGCTCGCGGACTTCTGGTCGATCGAGATCGCCGGCGAGAGCCCCACGATCTCATCGACGTCCGGCTTCTGCATAGTGTTGAGGAACTGCCGCGCATACGCCGAGAGGCTCTCGACGTAGCGGCGCTGCCCCTCGGCGAAAATAGTATCGAAGGCCAGTGACGACTTGCCCGACCCCGACAAGCCGGTAAAGACGACCAGCTCGTTGCGCGGCATCGAGACGGTGATGTTCTTGAGATTATGCGTCCGGGCACCTTTGACCGTGATCAACTCGCTCGGAGCAACACGCGGGACGCTCGACTTCAGTTGTACAGAGGCTTTCTTCTTGGTCATACAGTCGAGATATGTTCGAGGATCCGCGCCATCTCGGCGGGGTGCTCCGGATGGACCACCAACTCGACTGTCCCCGTCTGAGGAAAGCGGGCGGCGAGAAGATCTGCATCGCGCGTCCAATTCGGATCAGCCAGATAGTCACTGGTGCGGATGGCTGTTTCGCGCACCGGAAGCAGCCGAACAGCGAAACGGCCGAGCCAGTGGATGATGCTACCAGCAAGCGCCTGGCGGGCGGGTGCGACGACACCGAATCGCCCCAGCCGAACGAACGGGATACCATGCGCCCGCGCGAGATCGAGAACAACCGGGAAAAATGGTGGGAAGTAATGGACATGCTCATGCGAGTTGAGACCGTCGGGCCAGCGGCCGAACCGCTCATAGAAGAGTACAAGCTGCCGCTCCCACTCTGCGCGCACGGATTCTCGCCTCAGTCCTCCCCTAAGGCAACAAGCGAGGAAAGCAATCAGTCGTCTGCCCGAGCTTTCGCCCGGAGCATGTCCACGTCCGAGAAGCTCGATCAGCTCGAGATGAAGGTCGATCCGCACTCCGGTCTCAAGAAGGGCCTTGGCGGCGGTCTCGGTGACATAGCGCGACATCACGGCCACCCGGTCGAGCTTCCCGAGTCTGGCCAGCCGCAAAATGGGCTCAACCGTCTCGCGGATGCCGTAGTCGTCAGCCGTCACGATCAGTCGCTCACGGTGGGCTTGAGTGAATTGCATGGCCTTTTCCAAAAGAGCTATGGTAACACATCGGTCACTCGCTTTCAAGAGCGCTCCTCGCTACTTGCCCCCGCTCAGCGAACAGCACGCCCTCCTGGCGCAGCTTGGCCACCTTGGCCCGCGGACCGCCAAACGCATAGTCGCCAAGCGAACCATCCGCGCGGACCACCCGGTGGCAGGGAATTGTTTTCGGGTCAGGATTCTCTTTCATCGCCGTTCCCACTGCCCGCGCCGCTCCCGGCCTCCCGGCTCGACGGGCAACGGCGCCATAGGTGAGGACGCTGCCTCGTGGGATCTTGGCGACCACGGCATAGACACGTTCGCGAAAGGAGAGTGTGTTCGGCATACGGTTTAGGATGATGGTTCAGCAAGGCTCGCCTGCAACTCCCCTACCGTCTCTTGGAGCTTCGCCTCAAGCTCGCGCACCGCGCTCGAGAGCGCCGTCCCGAGCGACACCTCTGTGGCAGTCATGCGAGAGAGTCGAGCTTCGTTCTGGCGGAGCGCAGCCGAACGCTTGGTCTCCCACTGCTTCACCTGGGTCAGCAAGCGCCCACGTTCTCCCTCAGAGAGCTCCATCTCACCGGCGCAGACTCGCCTCGTATCGATCGAGCTCGATGCCAGACCCAGCGCCACGGCTCCCGGCCAATGGGCGAGAGAGGGTGTAGAAAAATAGGACTGGTCGAAGGCACGGTACCAGAATGCGACGGCTTCGGAGAGCGCTGTCTCGAACTCGTCCGTCAGCTCCCCGAAATCTTCCTGGAAGTTTTCAACAGATGTACGTTCCGACTTGCTCAATTGCGCCTCGGCGAGCCGGATGAGCCAGTCATTCCACGCGCCATACGCAGCCTCCAAGCGGAGTGCGCTGCCTGCCTGAACTACTCCCCGCTCTTCTTCTCGCGTTTCGATCGCAAACGCCACGCTCCCGTCATCCGCGCTCGCAACTATGGCCTGATACGGAGCACACCACTCGGAAGTACTCGCCTCGAGACTCCCCGCCATCCGCTCTGCCGGTTCGCCCCAGGCGCGGAGCGGCTCGATCCAATCGGCGCTGTATCGCTCGACCTCGGACTGCTTCACGAGATCAAGAGTAGCCGTTGCCAAAGACTGGAAATCGAGGGGGTTCGGCTGGGCCGAGAGGACCTGCGTGACCGACTCCGACTCACTTCCCACTGCCGCTGTCGAATCAGGAGGAGCCGACTCCTCGCTCCGGCCAAAGAGAACAGCCGCCCCGATGAGGAGCAGTACACCGCCAAGAGAGAGCGCGATCCACTTCATAGAGGTAGTATACCATTGACATCAAAAACACTCCCCCGTCCGACGAAGGAGTGTCGCTTGATAGAGAGTCCTCTTATTGAGCGCTTCCCATGACCGACTTGAGCTTCTCTCGAGCGGATTCGACCGCTGACTTGAAATCAGCCAGCGCCTTGTCGATCGCGGCTTTCCGCGTCGCAGCGAGCTTCTCGATATCGTCACGGATCTTGTCGAGACCGTTCTTGTCGTCCTTGAGCTTCTCGCGAGCTGCCTTCATGGCTGCGTCGTATGCCGAGCGGACTTCTTCGGCGCTCTTCCCGGCCTCGCAGTCAGACTTCGCTTTGGCGGCGGCAGCGTCGGCCGCTTCCTTGAAGTCGCTATAGGTATCGGAAGCACCGCTCTTCCGAGCATCGACGAGCGCATCGACTCCCGAACGGAAATCACTGATGGCCTTGTCCACCGCGGCACGGCGAGCAGCTACGGCGGCGTCGACTGTCTGCTTGAATTCGGCGACAGCGGCTTTCTCTGCGTCGGTATCCGCCTGTTCATCGAGCTTGGCGTAGAGCGCGCTCCGGCGATCGTCCTGGCCATCGCGCTTCTCACCGAGCCATTCGTCCCGGTTGTCCCGCCGGTCGGTGCGTCGCTCACCGCGAGCCGCCACCCGATCACTCACCCGGCCGGCTTTGTCTTCCATCCGATCAGTCCGATTTTCGACACGCGTAGTAAAGCGTTCACAGAAAGCCGCTTGACGCTTCTCCTGCATCTCTTCTTTCTTCTCGGCCCAGGCTCCGCGCCGCTCCTCCATCTTGGCCGCGCGTTCTTCCATGCGTTTCTCACGCTCTTGCCATTTGCCGTCCGCTGCCCACGCGGCCTGGGGCAGGACTACCCCCACCAGCGAGAGTGCAGCGAGCGTCGTCTGAAGCTGTTTGTTCATCATATGCGTAGCGCGACTAATTATTATTCCCCTCCTCGACATCGGCCATCTCGTCGCTGTCATAGCTCGAGAGATCGTCCCGATCCGCGAGCGCCTCATCGATGAGATCATCGGCCACTCGGTCCGGCGTGACGACGCCAGTGATCGGAGCCTGGGCAGCACTCGGCGCCCCGGCCGCCGGAGCCCCTGTGTTCATCGGCTGCTCCGAGCGCATTGCCGGCACATCCGTGTCTACCGCAGTCGGCATCGGTTGACGGGTGAACTGGCTATAGATGACCGCCAGCACGACAAGCACGAGCAAAAGGCCGAAGCCGAAGCCGATAAGGCGCCGCTCGACGCCCAGCACTTTGGTCGAGGGACTCGCCGGAGCACCTGCCTCGGGAGTCGCTGGTGGAGTTACGTTCGGGGTATTGGAAACATCCATAAGCTTTTGTGATGCGTTTAGATATTTAAGCGATGCTTCCAGTATATACCCGCCTTGACAAGGCACAAAGCGTACTCTCGCGACCAGGCCGACACTGTTTCCTACGCTATTCCCTCCCCGAGAGACGCACATTGCGGGCATCAGTTGCCAAAATAGAGCGGAAGCGCTATGGTCGAGCCATCGGGACAGTGGTCCCTTCACAACCAACGAGGTGCATGTCATGGC
>CAYWVL010000003.1:0-35208 GCA_964461975.1 uncultured Bdellovibrionales bacterium
AGTTTCACATCTGCTACCGCCGTGTAGAAGTCTTTTTCTGCATCTTCATTGATCTCATCACGAACATGCTGTTCGGGACTATCCTCTTTTGGGCTCGCATTTCCAGACGGAGTCTCTGCACCCCTTCTGCCATGGTTATTTCGTCCAGACTGACTCCCCCTCTCCCCACGCTTCTGCAATCGCATCGTACCTCTCGCATGACTACGAGTCTTTCCTTGGCGCAACTCCGCAAGCACCATGGCAGCTGCCCTCAAAACCCCTAGATATTTGGTCAGGTAGCCGTAGAGCTCGGTCCTTTTGTCACCAATCAGCTGAGCCTGCTCCCCCGCTGGCTCAAGGACCGTAAGCAGAGCTGGGTCAATTCTGCGTATCCTATCATCGATTTCATCGCCATTTACTTCTCGGGCGAAATCCTGGTAACTCCCGCTCCTCTCCTGCATGACTTCTTCCCAGCGGCCAGTGCCGCCGAGTCGCTCGATTTCTCTGGCGACATCCGTTAAATCTGTTTGTGCCCATCTGATTGCATCAATCCAATCCTGGAGTGGGCGAACACTCTCTTTGTTCCATCCGTTTTGCTCCCACCACTTCTTGGATTGAAAATACTTCTCCATGCGCGCATCAAGCTCGCCATTAGCTTCAACTCCGTCTCTGACGGATTCAGTGGGCTTATTCCGATATCGGCTTTCGTTGCGGCCATCATCGCTTTGGGGCCGTCTTTTCGTATCTTCCTCACGCTGCCTCGGACGAACGACTCTCTTTTTTACCCCCCTATCGCTTCCTCCTTCGTCTTCAATCTCCTTCTCTCTGCTGTCGTGCAACCGCTTCCACTCTTCCTGAACTTTTTTCAGACGCGGGTGAGGCTCCACCCAGGGCTCTGGCAGTTTGGCAACGATCTGCTTCAACTGGTCCAACAACTCGAGTTTCTTGGCAGCTGTTTTTGGATTTCTCTCCGTCTCCATGGCCACCCAAGCATCGTCAAGAGCGCCAGCCTCTATAGAAAGTTTGCCCACTGCATCCGCCTGATCAAGCGCCTCGACAGAAAGCTCTTGGCCAGACTGCTCTCCTTCCTCCAGTACCTCGGCCAAAGCCTCGAATACCTGCTGGCAATCATGAAAAATATCATCGTACTCTCGCTCATAAACTGGCGTCCATTCCGCGTACCCGCCGGCCTGGCGCTGCACTTCAAAGTTCCGGAAGTCCATCTGGCGCATCGGCTCACCTGGCTCAGCCCTCACTCCCGGCTTCAGCTCTTTGGTGAAGAGAACTGTCCAGACAGTTTTCCCATTTTCCTTCTTCTTCCTCACACCTTCGACCACCTCCCTCTCCCCGGTCTGGGGATTGGTAAATACGTCGCCTTTGCGAATCGCTCTCGCCGTAACCTCCGAATCGACTGACTCATCGGCCCCCGTAACCACTTCTTCGACTTTCTTTTTTACGATAGTTATCGGTTCCTTCGGCTCTTCAGGGGACATCTCCCCACGGGCATGCACTGCCTCGCCAGCGACCGGTTGCTCGTCGTTGGCAGCTGGCGACTTTTCCTGGGCAACGACCGGCAGCGTATCCGGAACGAAACGAAGCTGTTCTGATGAGGCCATACCCTAGCGATTCAATGCAAAAAATAGCGGCTGCCAAAGTCTTCGGTGATGCACTAGTCGAGAACTCGGAGCCAATGGTATAATTTTATCACACAAACCAAACAAAAACTCCATGTCGCCGTATCCGACGCCGGACAAACCGGACTACTCATTCCGCCGATTGCTCGGCATCGTGCTCCTCTTCGCTATTATTTCGATCGCACTCTTCGTGCGCGTCTACGACATCGACCGCATCCCTGGCGGCCTCTACCCGGATGAAGCCGTCAACGGCATCGATGCCCTCCGAGCCATCGAGACCGGAGAGTATCAGCTCTTCTACCCCAACAACTACGGCCGCGAAGGCCTCTTCATCAACCTCCAGGCGCTCGCGGTCAAGTACTTCGGCAACACGGTCCCGGTGCTCAAGTTCTGGTCGGCTATCTTTGGGACCCTCGCCGTCCTCGGCATCTACCTCCTCGGGAAAGAACTCTTCCAGCGCCGTGCTGCGGGTCTCATTGCCGCCTTTCTCTTGGCCACATCCTTCTGGGCCATCAATTTCTCCCGGATCGGCTTCCGGGCCATCATGGTGACCTGCCTCCTCACCTTCGCTTTTTACTTCTTCTGGAAGGGCCTCCGTACCGAGCGCGTCCGCACCTTCTTGCTTGCCGGTCTCATCTTCGGCATCGGCGTCCACACCTACGTCGCCTATCGCCTGGCGCCCCTCATCCTCATCGCGCTTCTCCCCTTCCTCATCCTCTCCTACGAACACTTCCTCAAGCGCTTCTGGAAGCATGGTCTGGCCTTCATCCTCGGCGCTGCGATAGCTGCCGCACCCCTCGTCTATGAGTTTACCGCCCACCCCGAGTACTTGTCCTCGCGCACCGGGGCCGTCTCGATCTTCTCGCCTGAAGTGAATCGGGGCGACTTCTGGGGGACCTTTGCCAAGACACTCGGCCTCTCGCTCATCAAGTACAACTTCTGGGGCGATCAGAACTGGCGGCACAACTACCCGCCGTACCCTATCCTCGATCCATTCACCGGCATCTTCTTCCTCGCTGGCTTCGGTTACCTCTGGTATGACTTGGTGAAGCGGCTCGGCCGGCGGTTCCGAGAACGCGTGCGCGATCCGGCCATAGCCCGTTCGGCTTTCCTCCTCATCGCGTTCTTTGTGATGCTCATGCCGGAATTCCTCACGGAGGAGGGGCTCCCTCATGCCCTGCGGGCTATCGGCACCCAGGCGCCGGTCTTCCTCATGGCGACGATAGCCATCATGGGGCTGGTAAAATATGCCACTCGCTCGATGCTCGGCCTCCGGCTTGCGCTCCTCTCGCTCCTCTTTGTCGCTCTCTTCGGCGGCGCTCTTATCAACCTCACCAAGTACTTCGTCTATTTCGCGGACAGTCCAACCCAGATGGGAGCGTTCAACAAGAATTATCGCAATATGGCGGAGTATCTCATGGCGCTCCCGCCGGAGAAGATCAAGTACGTGGTCCCCAATGGCGGCGGCAAGATGATGGATAACAATCTCCCAGTTTCCGCCCAGCCGATACTCTTCCTCACCCATGGCAAAGCCGAAAATATCGTCTTCCTCACCGATGAGACTCCCATCAAGCTCGGGAAGCAGAACATCATCGTCTTCATGCATCATGACGAGTCGCTCATCGCGCGGGTAGAGAAAAAAATAGTCGGATCTTCCCGTGAAACTGTCGACCTCGCGCCCGGGACGGGCAGCGAATTCACCATCGTCCGGCTCCCTTAGTTCATTAATCTCATCAATTGAGCTCCCTATGGAACACCTCAAACGCCTCGCACCCAAGCTCCTCGCCTTGATGATGGTCGTCTTCTTCGTCCTCTCGCTCCTCGTCTCGCACCAGGAGTCGACGACCATGGACGAGAAAGCGCATATTCCGGCTGGCTACAGCTACGTCAAGTACCAGGATATGCGCATCAACCCGGAGCATCCGCCCCTCCTCAAGGATCTCGCCGGGCTGCCGCTCCTCTTCCTCTCCCCCGAACCGGTGATGCCCAAGACCGATCCGCTCTGGGAGAGCGGCGATTGGCTCGACCCGGCCAAGTTTCCCGAGAGCGAAGGCAAGGCGCGGACCTGGGGACTCGCCCAGTGGGCCTTTGGCGACAAGATCCTCCACGAGAACGGCAATAATGCCGACTCAATCACCTTCTGGTCTCGGTTCCCCATGATCTTCGTCTCTCTCCTCCTCGGATTTTTCATCTTCCGCTGGACACGCGAACTCGCTGGCACGATCGCCGGCCTCTTCGCTGCCCTCCTCTACTTCGCCAACCCCAACATCATCGCGCATAGTCACTATGTCACAACCGACGTCGGCATCGCTGCCTTCATCTTCATCTCGTTCTACTACTTCGCCCGTTTCCTGCGCGATCCGAGCTGGAAGAACACCCTATTGTCTGGACTCTTCCTCGGATTGGCGCAGCTGGCGAAGTTTTCGGCAGTCCTCCTCTTTCCGATTTTTGGGATGTTTGCGGTCATCGCCGGACTCCTGGTAACGGTCCCGGCACTCCCCGGCGCTTGGAAAACCCGCCTCAGGAATGCCTTCACCTACGGACTCAAGTACGCCGTGAGCGTCTTGGTCTGTTTCGTGGCAGTCTGGGTGCTCTATGTCCCCAATACGTGGCAGATGCCGGGTGAAGTCATCGCCGAAATCGCCCGCGCCCAGTTCCCCAATGATCGGGCTATCGGGAGGGTGGCGGAGGCAAGCGTCGTCTGGATGAGCAGTGTCCCAGTCATCAAGCCGCTCGCCGAGTACTTCCTCGGGCTCTTCATGGTCTTTGCCCGGGTCGCCGGTGGCAACACCTATTACTTCCTCGGCGGCGTCTCCAACCAGGCCTCCATGTGGTACTTCCCGGTCGTCTACCTCCTCAAAGAGACGCTCCCGATGCTCTTCCTCATCGTAGCGACTGCCGGGTACTCCATGTGGCGCGCCGCCCGATCGCTCATTCGAGAGAAAGCCTCCAGCTGGATCGGAACTGCGTTACGAGAACTCAAGGATCGGCTGGCCCAGGCCATGATGCTCTTCTTCATCCTCTTCTACAGCTATGTCAGCATCACCGGGAATCTCAATATCGGGTTTCGACATCTCTTCCCGATCCTCCCCTTCATCTATGTCCTCGTAGCCAAGGTGACATTCGACGTCCTGCGGCGACTGGAGGATGAGCCTGTCACGGAGCGGCTCTACCGGATCGCTATCGGTACGCTTGTAGCCATCATCATCGCCATCCCGGTACTTGCCTACCCGAGCTACCTCTCGTACTTCAACGCGGTCGGCGGCGGCCATACCGAGGGCTACCGCTTCGTCACCGACTCCAACTATGACTGGGGCCAGGACCTGAAGCGGCTCGGCCAATTCGTAGAACAACACAACAAGTGTGTCGAGACGAATCAGCTCGTGCCAGGCTGCCAGGCCACCGATGGCTACCCGGTGATCGATGGTATCCGCGTCGACTACTTCGGTGGTTCCAATCCCCGCTACCATTTGGGCGACAAATACATCCCTTGGAGCTCGCATCGGGCGCCGGAGTCAGGTTGGTATGCCATCTCGATCGGCTTCCTCATGGAAAACCTCCACAAGACGCATGCGCCGGGTGAGCAGCACTACGATTGGCTCCGTGACGTCGCTCCCGTGACGCGCGTCGGTGATTCCATCTTCGTCTTCTACCGGCCCTAACCTCGAGCATCTCGCGAGCGCGGCAGATAGCAAGCAAAGAGGCCTACTCTCGGGCCTCTTTCTTCTTTTTCGTTTTTGGCTTCTCCGGTTCGGATTCAGCAGGCTCCGCGGCCTTAGGTTCGGAAGCTTCCCCGGTCGCCTGATTGAGTTCTGAATAGAAGATCCTTCCCGGGACGCGAGCATCCACGAGCATCAATGGATTCGCCTGCGCCTCATTTCCGGCACGGCTTTCCAGGAAAGACGACAGCACAGAGAGTGTTTCCTCAACCGGGATTTCGGTGCTGACGAGGAGCGTCCAGCCGACATCTGTGACCAGGCGCAATTCACGCGAGAAGTGGGAGGCTGTCGATGCCTCCTGTCGCAGTCGGAGGTTGAGCCGGGCAGGCATGGAGTCAAAGAGCGCTTCAAAATGCCGGAGGTATTCGATGCCCTCGAACGGCTCCCCTACATGCACCGGGAGCGCGCTCGTATCCACGATGACACGGCGCTCTGTGGCATACATTTCAAACAGCGCCCGATCGTTCGCGAAGGCCCGACCCTCTTCATCGAGGAGGTAGCAGGGCCCTCCGCTGCACCAAAGAAGGAGGGTCGGCCGTTCGGTCACGTTGATCTCGAGCCGGCGCGGAAAGACCGGTCGAACACTGACTGATTTGATGAGCGGATAGGCGTCGCGAAGCGCTGCTTCGATATCGCGCGTCGGGAGGAATAAATAATTTCGTCGCGAAAAGAGGCCAAGCGTCTTCCCGGAAAGGGCCGCTTCTACGGTGTGTTCGATGCGCATGCCAGACAGACGCTCCTCACCGCTCGCCGAGATCTCGGTGATTTCGAGCAGCGGACTCGCCAAGAAGAGATAAGCCGCTACTCCGACGAATATCCCCCAGAGGAAAAAGAGTGGGTACGGAGAGCGGGCGCGGAACCCGACGCTCCGGTCGATGCCCTTTTTGTCGCCACCGGCGCGCCGAGCGAGCGCTTGACGGAAGAGGCGATCATGGCTGGGTGATACGGCCATACGGGATTCTTTATGGGAAAGCGAGGAAGAGCTTCTCGAGCGCGAGCCGTGCCGCGCCTTCGCCTCGGACGAGTTGGCGGAACGTCGTGAGTGTCGTTTCGATAAGTGCATAGCGCGCGCGAGCCTCCGCTTCTCGGTTGCGAGCCTGAAACGTGAGGCCGAGAATCCAGATCTCGAGCATATTCTGAGCGAGCTGCTCGTTGCGAGCGAGCGTCTCGGCCAACGCCATCCGTTCCCGAAGCGGCAGCTTGGAGATTTGGAAAAGCTGCCGCAAGAGTTCCTTCTTCTCGGCAAAGTCCGCGCGAGAGCGTCCGGCGTCCACGATGATGCCAGGCAAACCGAGGTCAAAAAAGAATTGCGGCACCTCCGCAGCTTCGGGAACCGCCTGACGCAGCTCCTCTGGAGCCACCGGCCGAAAGGCGACCGGAAACAACCGGGACCGGAGCGTGGGAAGCAGTCCTCCGGGTTCGGCCGTAACAAGGATGAGCGCGCTTGCCGATGGCGGCTCTTCGAGCACTTTGAGGAGCGCATTGGCAGCCGATGGATGCAGCTTCTCGGCCTGATCGATGATGGCAACCCGGCGTCGGCCGGCGGCCGGCGAGAGCGAGAGGAACCGTTTCATCTCGCGGATCGCCTCGATGGGTATGGGGCGTTCGCGCTCCTTCTTTTCGGTCGTGATGATCTCCGGTTCGATGACGAGGAGATCCCCATCGTAACCTGGCACTTCCCCAATGAGCTCCCAAGCGAAGGCTTCAGCGACAGAGCGTTTCCCCACATGCCGAGGTCCGGCGAAGAGGTAGCTCTGCGGCGGCTCTTTGAGCCTGGCCAAGCGTCCGAGTATCGCTCGGATTTCGGCATGCCCGATGATGCGTGAGTGTGTGTCGTTCATGCGCTCAAGTGTTGGCGGATCTCCGCTTCGAAACGCGCCCGTGAAAAGCGCTGCACCGATTGGAGCATCTGCGTTCGATCATACTTCGACTCGCTTTCCCGGAATCTCCGCACGCCATCAGCCACCGCTTCCGGCACAAGATCGTCGAAAAGTTCTCCCGTCTGACCCGGGACGACGAGCTCCGGACTCGATCCGTGGGCATACGCGATGACTGGCGTCCCAGAGGCGAGCGCTTCGGCCATAGAGAGACCGAAGTCCTCTTCGCTTGCCTGGATCAAGGCGCGCGACCCGGCATAGAGCGCGACGAGCTCCGCGTCGCCGACGGCTCCGACGAAACGGATATGGGGCTCGGCCATATGCCGGAGCGCCGCGGCTTCCGGTCCAGTCCCGACGATTACGAGGGGCAGCTTGAGCTTATTGAACGCCTCGACGATGGTATCAACATGTTTGGAGCGGACCAATCGTCCGACGACCAAGAACCCGTCTCGCGCGGTCTCCGATTGCTTCGCCTCACCCAGCACAACCGGCGGATACACGAGCGCCGCCTCGCGGCGATAGTATTTGGCAACCCGCTGCCGCGTGTATTCGGAATTGACGAGGAGCTGATCCGGCCGATCGGCGGCCTCGCGATCCCACAGCCGGTAATAGCTCATGAGGAGCCGCTTGAGGAGCTGGGCTCCGGTCTGGAGTTCCGGATGCGTGTGAAAGGTATCCCACGCATAGCGCATGGGCGAGTGAAGATAGGCGATATGCCGGGTATGGAGCCGGGTGACGAGTCCCTTCATCCACGCGCCCGACGACGAAAGCACGGTAGCGTAGTCCCGCAAGTCGAGTGTCTCCACCGCGACCGGGTACATGGCCCGTCCCAAGGCCGAGTGCCGGAGCCATCGCGGGAGGCGCTGGAGGAACGACGCCCGGATCTCGCGCCCCGGGAAATACTCCTCCACGAAGCGCGGCTCATAGTAGAGCGTATAGATGGGCGCCTCCGGGTACATATCGGCCATCACCCGGAAGACGCGCTCCGCCCCGCCCCAGGTAACGAGGAAGTCATGCGCCAAAGCTATCTTGCGCGGGTTGTTTTCAGACATAGCAGGAAATTGACAATATAGAAGTGCTTTGGTTAGAGTACGCTGTTCGCACCGTTGCGAACGAAACAAAGGGACAAGAATGAGCGAGCTCTTTTTCGGATTCATCATTCTCGCGGTGGCCATCTGTTACGCGGCCAGCGAGATCAGGGAAGGTTTGATGGCCATTGCCAAGGCTCAAGAACGTTTCGCCGCCGTGCTCGAGCAAGACCTCGGCGGGTCCCATGCGACTAGCCGCGATTCCATCGGTAGCCGAGACTAAGGCTTCAGCAACTTGACTACCCCCCGGGCGCAGCGCGCCCAACTGAAGCGATCCGCATTCCGGGTCGCTTTCGCTATTATATCAGCCCTTTGGCGGGTATCCGTAGCGAGCACGGCCAAGGCTCGAGCCAGTTTCTTGGTAGCCAGCGGATGGACCAAAAGGGCGCCCTCTCCCGCAGTTTCAGGGAGAGATGAGGTGGTCGAGGTGATGACCGGGGTCCCGGCGAGCTGCGCCTCGATGACCGGCAGCCCAAACCCCTCATAGAGCGACGGAAAGACGAAAGCAGTGGCCCGTCTCAAAAGCTCGCGCTTCGCTTCCTCATTCACATAGCCCAGTTCATGGATTTCACCCTGATATCGGCTGTCTGATATCTGCTGTCTGATGGCGACATAGCCGTATCCCGGCTTCCCCGCGAGGACGAGGTGCTGCGGCAAACCGGTTCTCTGTTTGAACAGCTCATATGCCTGGATAATCCCCTTCACATTCTTGCGCGTCTCGAGCCGCCCGATGAAAAGGAAGAAGTCTTGGGGGAGACGATTGAGAAGCGACGGTCGATTGCTGGGAGACTCGTTTGCGTCGAGCAGTGATCGTCCATCATCCTTCGATCTCTCGACACCCTCATAGATGACCTCGACCTTTTCCTCGGGCACCCGGTAGAGCCGCACGAGATCTTGCTTGGTATTCTCCGACACCGCGATCACCTGGCTCGCTGCCCAGGCCGAGAAGCGGATGCTCCAGCGCATGTACATCCTCTCCCACCAGGCATAGCTCTCTGGTGAGAATTCATACTCGAGCCCGTGGATGGTTACGATGGTTTGCTGCGGATGGATGAGGGGTACCGTGTGCGCCGGGATGAAGAGCGCATCCGGCCGGTGGATGAGCATCTCGAGCGAGAGTCCGAGCTGCGTCCAGAACCGCGGCGCCCAGATCCCCCGCACGCGCCACCGCTCCGGGAGGTCGAAATCGATCGAGGGCATGAAGATACCCGGCCTGCCGTTCCGGAAACCGAGCTGCTTGCGCACATATAGTACCACTTCATCATCAGGCTCAACCCAATCCCGCAGGTGCCTGATTACCCGATAGCTATACTCTTCGATCCCCGTCCGTTGGGGCAGGAACGCTCGCGAAGCATCGATGCCGACTTTCATACACCATGCAGCATAAAACATGGAACAGCAGACTTTGAACTCGGCCATTCTCTTTGTTTCATGCTCTATGTTTTACGTTCTATGAATCACTTCCCGAGCATGAGGCTCCGTTTGTAGGTCTCGAGGTTGTCGAGAACGATACCCGTCCCCTTCACTACGCAGAAGGCCGGATCGTCGGCGACGTAGCACGGTACATTGATAGTCTTGGCGATGAGCTGGTCGAGATACTTGAGTTGGGCCGTCCCGCCAGAAAGCACCATCCCCTTGTCCATGATGTCCGCCGCGAGCTCGGGTGGCGTCTCCTGCAAGACCTGCTTGATGACATTGATGATCTCACGCAGTTCATCCTGGATGGCCTCGGTGATCTCGTTGGACGCGATGACGATCGTCTTGGGAAGCCCGCCCATGAGGTCGCGTCCACGAACCTCCATGTGATCCTCCTTGACCTGAGCGATAGCCGAGCCGATCCGCATCTTGACCTCCTCGGCGGTCCGGTCGCCGATCGCCAGACTGTATTTGCGCTTGATAAAATCGCTGATGGCCTGGTCGATTTTGTTGCCGCCGACCCGGGCGCTATGCGACGCGACGACGCCGCCGAGCGAAATGATGGCGATCTCGGACGTGCCGCCGCCGATATTGATGATCATATTGCCCTGAGCGGTGTGGATCGGGATGCCGGCACCGATTGCCGCGAGGATCGGTTCCTTCACGACATAGGCCGCCTTGGCTCCCGCCTTCATGGCAGCATCCACCACGGCCCGGCGCTCGGTCGAAGTGATGCCCGCGGGAATCGAGAGGACGATTTCCGGACGGATGAAGCGCACGCGGCCCGCCACCCGGTTGATGAAATACTTGAGCATCGCCTCGGTCACCCGATAGTCGGCGATCGCGCCATCCCGCAGCGGCTGTGACGCGACGATTGTGTCCGGCGTCCGGCCGAGCATCTCCTTGGCTTCATTGCCAACCGCCAAGACTTTGTTCTCAAACAAGGAGATCGCCACGACCGATGGCTCGTTGATCACGACGCCTTCGCCCGGAACAAACACCAGGGTATTGGCCGTGCCTAAGTCGATGCCGATTTTTCGGACAAACCAATTCATAGCAGTCTTCAGAAAATGACTAGGCCGCTCGCTCGACTCGCGTGATACCGGCACCGATCCGCTGCAAGCGTTCTTCGATCCGCTCGTACCCCCGGTCGACCTGGTAGATATCTTCAATCACGGTCTTCCCCTCTGCGACGAGCGCGGCCACGATGAGCGCCACGCCGGCCCGCAGGTCAAAGCTCTTGATGACGGTGCCCTTGAGTGGCGTCGGGCCTTTGACGACGACCTGATGCGGGTTGAGCACAGCGATCGAGGCCCCCATCTTCTCGAGTTCGACCGCATAGTTGAAGCGGCCCTCGTAAAGCGTATCAAAAATCATCGTCTCGCCCGCCGCTTGCGTCGCCAAGACTGCGAGCGGCGCCTGGATATCGGTCGGGATCCCCGGGTACGGCCGCGGATCGATGAAGAGCGCCGGTGCCTGAAGCGCCAATGCCGGGATCACCGTAATGCGATCGCCTGAGATCTCGAACTCGACACCGAATTCGCGAAGCTTTTCGAGCACGAGGTCGAGGTCGTCTTCGCGCGCCTGCTCGACCGTGATCCGACTCCCCGTCGCCGCCCCGAGGATGAGATAGGTAGCGGCTTCGTTGTGGTCGGGCATGATCGCATGCGTCGCGCCACGGAGCGTCTTCTGGCCGCGCACCGTGAGCGTATGCGTCCCCAGTCCCTCGATCTCGGCGCCCATCTTGATGAGAAAGCGGCCGAGGTCGGTCACATGCGGCTCGCAGGCAGCGATCTTGATGACGGTCTCCCCCGGGAGAGCTGCTGCGAGGATCATGGCATTCTCAGTCGCAGTTACCGACATCTGGCGCAGCACCACTTTGGCCGGCTGGCGCTTCGTCGCATCGAGCACGTATCCCTTTTCCTTGGGCGTGACGCGTATGCCGAGCTTCGCGAGCGCGTCGAGATGCGCCTCGACTGGACGCGCGCCGATGACGCAGCCGCCCGGCTGCCGCAATTCGAAATGATCGGAGCGGGCTGCCAATGCGCCAAGCAGGAGGATCGAGGAGCGCAGACGCTTCACCTTTTCCTGATCCATCGCCGCGGGGTCGATCGATGCCGGCGTAATGGTAACGGTGCGTTCACCGGTCCACTCGACCGAGGCGCCCAGACTCTCCACGATTTCGAGCATGCGGAACACGTCCTCGATCCGAGGCATATTGTCCAAGGTCGACGGCTCACGCGAAAGCAGCGTCGCCGCGATAATCGGGGTTGCGGCGTTCTTGAGACCGTAGACCGGTATGGTGCCCGAAAGCGGCTTCCCGCCCTCGATTTCAAAGACTTCCATAGGGGGGAGTATAGCCCGAAAACCCCATTTTTTCAACCCGGACTCGGCGACAAAAATTCAAAGCCGCCCGAGATCGCGATGGACCAGAGGGCGGCAGCGTTGGGGGGCGGCCGGGCCGAAGTGGCGCGGTGCGCCTGGGGAAGGGAACCCTATCCCAGTAGTTTGTAGGCAGCGAAGCCTAATTGTTTGTTTTTCTTTTCAATTGTAGGGAGTTTTCCCTGTAAAAAAAGAAAACGGGCATTCACCCGTTTCTTCATTTACTCTCTCAGTATAGCAGCTTTTTTGGCCCGAGTCAAGCCGCATGGCCGCCTTTTCTGACGAAATCATACGCCGAGAGCGCCGCAGTCACCCCAAGCCCGGCAGAGATATTGTTCTGCTTGTACGGGATGTCGGTCGCATCACCCGTCGCGAAGATGCCTGGCCGCGAGGTCGCCGCCGTCCTCCCGTCTACCACGATCTCTCCCCGCTCATTCCGGTCGAGGAGATGCTTGACCCACTCGGTATTGGGGATCATCCCGATCTCGACGAAGACGCCGTCCATCGGGAGAGTCGTCTCTTCACCGGTATCCGCGTCCTTGAGCCGGATGCCCTCGACCCTCGTCTCACCCAGGATCTCCTGCGTCAGCTTCCGGTAGAGAACCGTGACCTTGGGCGAAGTCAGTACTTTGTCTTGCGTCACCTTGTCGCCCTTGAGTTCATTGGAGCGGATGATGAGTGTGATGGCATCGGCGTATGGCAAGAGATCCTCGACCGCCTCGAGCCCGGCATTGCCACCCCCGACCACCGCGACTTTTTTCATCTTGAAGAACGGAGCATCACAGGTAGAGCAGTACACGACTCCCTTGCCGTTGAGTTTCTCTTCGCCGGGAACGTCGAGGTGGCGATGCCGCCCACCCGTCGCGACGATCACCGTCTTGGTCTCATAGCTGCCCTTATCAGTCGCCACCATATAACCGCCGGTCGGCACGACTTCGATGCCGGTACCGCGTTCGCCAGTCTTGATCTCGATCCCCTCCTGGGCGCGCAGATGCTTCTCGAGCGCCTGGCCGAACTCCCATCCGGCGATGGTCGGCGTCCCGATCCAGTTCTCGATCGATGACGACACGACCGACTGGCTCACGAAATTTTCGGTGATGAACAAGGTCTTCATCTGCTTCCTGGCAGCATAGACACCTGCCGCTACTCCACCCGGTCCGCCGCCTACGATAATCACGTCGTACATAATTTATCTGTTCATTGATTGAATATAAAAAAGTGTGGAAGGGAGTGCTGATTCAGCCACCCCCTCACCAATCTATCGGTACCCGCCATCGACGATGATGTTCTGTCCGGTGATGAACGATGCGCCCGGTCCGGAAAGAAAGGACACCACGTTGGCGACCTCGGCTGGATGGGCGAAGCGTCCAAGCCAGATCTTCGCTGTCTCGGCATCCTTTTCGCCGGGAGGCAGCGTGTTGTTCATCTCAGTATCGACCCACCCTGGCGCGACACCGTTCACTCTGATGCCATGGGCTGCATACCGGCTTGCGAAACCCATGATGATGGGGTTCATCGCCTTCGAGAAGTCGTAGTGCATCGAGTAAGGTGCCCACGAATTGATGCCATTGGTCGAGGTGATGAGGACGAGCGAACCAGACACACCCTTGTCGACCATCCGTTGGAGCATTGCACGAGCCGAGAGAAAAGCACCGGCAACATTGACCTGAAACACCTCGTTCCATCCTGGGATATGGCTCCCATCAGCTCCAGTCCGAGAAGCGAGCGTTTGTTCCTCAAGCGGCGTGTTCGGGGAGATACCGATGGTGTCGACGTAGAGGGAGACCTCCTCGCCCAGCTGCGTGACCGCTTCTTGGACCTGTTCCCGAAATCTAGCCTCGGTCTCATCGGTTCGCTCGGTGAACTGGATGATGTGGGTCTCGACACCCATGGCTTCGAGCTCACGAGCCAGAGACTCGATGTTGGGCCGCTTCTTGTCGCGACCAAAGTGAAGCGTCAGCTTCCTGACGCCATTGGCCGCGAACGAACGGGCTATTTCCGCCCCGATTTCGCCGCTCGCCCCGAGAATGAGTGCGTGGCCAGACGGATTCAGACGATACTTGTTCATGCTGGTCTCCATATACGTTGATGACTATACCAAAGTACTACTGCATGCGAAACAGGGACTTGAGGTAGGCCTCATCGATCTGTCTCTTGCCATCCCACTTGCAGGCGATATCATCCTTCAACAGCTCGACTCCGAGCATGGCGACCGCTTCGCGGATCGCCTGGATCTGGGTGATCACCTGGAGGCAATCCTGCTTCTCCTCGACCATCCGACGCACTCCCTTGAGCTGGCCCTCGATGCGCGCGATGCGCGCGAGGACTGGCGTGGCTTTGGCGGTGCTTGGCATAGGCAGAAGCAAAAATATACCCTCTGGGGGTATATTAGCAAGTCGAGGCAGGTTGTCAAGCGGGTAACGTTTCCAACCGCGCGCGGACAGCCGCTCGGAATTGCTCCCCCCGATCGAACTCATTCCTGAAGAGACCGAAGCTCGCCATCCCCGGCGAGAGGAGGATGGCATCGCCTGATTGGGCATTTTCAAACGCCACTGCCACAGCGTCCTCCATGCTCGCCATCACAGGGAAGAGCTGCTCCTGGCCGCGCTCGCGAGCGACTTTCTCGAGGAGCGGCAAAAGCTTTTCGGTGCCAGTCCCCTTGAGGAGAATGATAGCCTTGGCTTTGGCCAGAAGAATGGGGGCCAGTTCAGTGAAGTCGAAGTTCTTGTCGGCACCGCCGGCGATGAGTATGACTGGCCTCGTCAGAGCTTCGAGCGCAGCCCGCAGAGCAGCGGGGGACGTCGCCGCCGTGTCATTGATGCAGATCATGCCATCGCGCTCCCCGACCACCTCGAGCCGGTGCGGCAAACCGCGAAAAGACTTGAGGGCGCGGGCGATCACGTCCGGTGTGACACCGAGGCTGCGAGCAGCCGCGACCGCCGCCAGCGCATTGGCCTCGTTGTGCTTGCCCACCAACCCAGGCAGCTCGAGCGGAAAGAGCAGCTCCTCGTCCCCGTCCCGATGCTCATGCACCTGGCCACCAGTGAGGAACACCCCGTTCTGCGACAGAGCTCCGGCCACCGAAAAGGAGACGACGTGGGCGGCTGTTTTCGCCTGCCAGCCGCGGACGACTGCATGATCGAAGTTCAGCACGGCGACATCGCTCGGCTTCTGGAACTCCAAAAGTGTCAGCTTGTCTTTCGCGTAAGCCTCCATGCTCTTGTAGTAGTTCTGATGGTCTGGGGAGAAGTTGGTCACGACCGCAACTGACGGACTCCACTCCACCCGACGGAGCGATGAGAGGCGCCAAGAGGAGAGCTCGGCCACGATGAGGCTCTTGTCAGTGAGCTTGGGGAGCTCGCTCAAGAAGCCGATCTGATTGATGCCGACTCGCACCACCGGGAGCCCGGCGGACTCAAGGATGTGAGCGATGAGAGCAGCGGTTGTCGACTTGCCGCGGGTGCCCGTCACGGCGATCGTCTTCTGTTTGACGAGTTGGAAGAAGATGCTCGCGTCCGTCTCCACCGGTATTTTTTTCTCGAGGGCGAGCTTGATGTACTCATTCGTCCACGGTATCCCTGGGGACTTCACGATGTAATCCGTGTGTGTGAAATCCTCCGGCCGGTGCTGACCGAGCACATACGAGATATTCTTATAGTTCTTCAGCTTCTCGAGCGATGGAAGGAGCTCCTCCCGGCTCCGGATATCGGTCGCTATCACCTCTCGCACGCCGGACTGGATGAGAAATTCGATCGCCCCGAGGGCGCCGCCATTGAGACCGATGCCAAAGACCGTGACGCGCTTGCCCTTGAAAAAGTCTGCTTTCAGCATATGAGGAAAATCAGTGGGAGCTCTAGCATACTCCACCGGCTGCCAGTCGGCAAGCAACCACCTACCAGTGGAACCACTTCTTGGGGCGGCGATAGACATGGCCCGCCCGGTCTCCCGCGTACTTCCCCTGGACGATTGTCGGGACGCCATTGACCAGGACCCACTCCATACCCACAGCGTACTGGTACGGATTCTCCATCGTCGCCTGGTCGGCAATCCGGCCCGGGTCAAAAACAGCGATATCAGCCGCGTTGCCGACAGCCAGGAGTCCGCGATCGGCCAGACCGAACTTTTGAGCAGGCTTCCCTGTCATCTTGTATACGGCTTCCTCCCATGAGAGATCCTGCCGATGACGCACGTATTCAGCAAAGATCTTCGGGAAGGTGCCAAAATTCCTCGGATGTACTTTATCGCCGGTAGCCGCATGCTCGGTGGCATACCCAGACCCATTGGAGCTGATGATCGAGAAGGGGTGCTGGATCGCCTTGAGCACGTTCTTCTCGGAAAGCGATTCGATGGCGACGATCGCCCGTCCCTCGCTCGCCATCAGGAGCTCGATGACGACTTCTTCGGGACTCTTGGCATGGAGCGCCGCGATCTCAGAGACTTTCCGCCGAGAGAGCATCGCCCCCAGCCCAGAAACCGAGATAGTCATGGAAGAATAGTCCACGCCGTTCTTCTGCATTTCCTGGATGACGGTGGCTCGGACTTTCTCATCTCGCAGCCGGGCCAGCATGAGCTTGCGGCCGTTCTCGGTGATCCAAGTCGGGAGAAACGTATAGAGGACAGACCCGGTCACGGTGTATGGATAGACATCGAAGGAAATATCGAGATTGTTGAGCGCCGCGGCTTCGATGAGGTTGAAAACTTCGTCCATGAGATGCCAATTCTCGCGACCAACCGCCTTGAGATGAGAGATATGGAGCGGCACCTGGGTCTTCTGGGCTACGGTGATGGCTTCTTCCACCGCTTTAACGAGCGCATCGCCTTCATTGCGCACATAGGTCGCGTAGACGCCGCCTTCGCTCTTCACCAGTTCGACCAGCTTGAGAATCTCGTTGATATGCGCTCCCCGGGCATGTGTGTAGAGGAGACCGGTCGAGAAGCCGATTGCTCCGGAATGGAACGAGGACTTGAGGAGGTCTTCCATGACCCGGACTTCCTCGTCATGGATCGGACGGGTCTCATCCTGCATCGCTCCCCGGCGGAGCGTTCCATGCCCGACAAGGGTCGCGAAGTTGACGGCTGGCTGGCGTTTCTCGACGGCCGCGAGAAACTCTGACATGGAGAGCCAGTTGAAATTGATGGTATCGACATCCGTCCACTTCTGGATGGAACGGATATTCTCGGGTCGGGTCAGCGGCGCCAACGACGCTCCCGAATTGCCGCCGACAATAGTCGTCACGCCCTGATAGAGGAGGCTCTCGAGGCTCGGATTGGCCATGAGCGCCCAGTAGGTATCGGAGTGATTGTTGACATCGATGAAACCCGGGGTGACGTAGCGGCCGGTCGCGTCGATACTACGTTCAGCGCTCCCGACCACCTCGCCGAGCGCGGTAATCCGACCATCGCGTACGCCGACATCCCCGGAAAACATCGGTTTCCCGGAGCCATCGATGAGCGTTCCCCCGCGGATGACGACATCGTACATAGCAATCAAGCAGCTCGAGGAGTCAGCAAAAGCGCCATCTCGACGAGTCGGTTAGAGTAACCCCATTCGTTATCATACCACGCGACGATTTTCACGAGATCACCATCGATCACCTTGGTGAGCGAGAGATCGACGATGCTCGAATGCGGATCGCCGATGAAGTCCGATGAAACGAGCGGTTCGTTTGTGACGGCCAGCACATGGGCATAGCGCGGATTGCGACTGGCTTCCGTCAGCACGCTGTTGATCTCTTCAACTGTAGTCTTCTGCTTGAGGAGGAGGACACAGTCGGAAACCGACACGACGATGGTCGGCACGCGAATCGAGAGGCCGTCGAAACGCCCTTTGAGCTCGGGCAATACCTGGGTTACCGCGATGGCGGCTCCCGTCGTCGTCGGCACGATATTGTGCGCGGCTGCCCGCGCCCGGCGCAGGTCTTTGTGCGGCCCGTCCTGAAGGCTCTGGTCGGCGGTATAGGAATGCACCGTCGTCATGAGAGCTTTGTCGATACCGAAGCGCGCGTGGATGATCTCGGCGATCGGCGCCAATGAATTCGTCGTGCAGGAAGCATTGGAGATGACGGTCTCATTCTGATATGCCTCCGCATTCACCCCGATCAGGTAGGTTGGGAGCGATCCGTCTTCTCCTTTGGCAGGCGCGGAGAGGACCACCCGCTTGGCGCCGGCCGCCACATGTGCGCTCGCTGAATCCTTATCGGTAAATCGGCCCGTACATTCGAGCACCACATCCACAGACAGCTCCTTCCATGGCAGCTTGGTGGGATCGGGCTCGGCGTAGACCGGGTAGGCTTGCCCTCCTACCACAAGCTTCCCCGCTTCGACGGAGACCGGCTTCTTGTACTTGCCATAGGCCGTATCATGCGCCAACAAGTGCGCGAGGATCTCTGGCTCAGTCAGATCATTGATCGCGACAATCTCAATCGATGGCTTCTCCAGCGCGATCTTGAACGCAGCTCGGCCGATCCTGCCGAACCCGTTGATAGCTACTCGCAAACGCGATCCATCCGACATAGGTGTATCAGCTAATGAATTAGTGCATGTGACCGCCAGCCCTGCCGTGAGAGCCGAAGAGTTCCATCTTCGCCTTTACAGCCTCCTTGAATGCTTCACGTGCGGGCATGAGGATGCGTCGGATATCGACCGCGTCATTGTCCGGCAACGTGCGCCGGAGCGTCTCAATGAAGGCAGTCTTGGTCGCGGTTTCGACATTGAAGCACGTGATACCGAGTTCGATCGCTCTCCTCACATTGGCCGCTTCCCAATCGGAAGCCCCATGGAGAACAAGCGGGAGATCGAGCCGTTCCCGGATAGCGACCAGTCGATCAAAATCCGGCGCCGGTCGTTCGGGAAAGCTGCCATGAGCGTTCCCGATGGCAACAGCAAGGGTATCGACCCCGGTGGCACGAACGTACGCCTCGGCCTGGGCGGGATTGGTCATGAATTTGTCCCAATCGATATGCTCAAGATCGGTCACCTCGCCCTTATATGGGACATTGCCGAGCTCCCCTTGGACGACCGCGCCCTTCGCGTGTGCCTCCTTGACGATTTCAGTCGTCATGGCGACGTTCTCCTCATAAGCGAGTGTCGAGGCATCCATCATCACCGATTTGAACCCGATCGCCAGCGCTTCCCGCACCACCGCCATATTGCGCCCGTGATCGAGATGGATCGAGAGCGGGATATCCGGAAAGGAGAAATCCGCGAGGTTTTTGACGAGGTGGTACATCGCTTGCCCGCCACCGTACTGAAACGTCTTCTCGGTCATCTGAATAATCGCGGGAGAAGCACACTCGGCAGCAGCCTCAAGAATCGCGCGAGTGGTCTCGAGATTGACCGTATTGAAAGCGCCCAGTGCGTAGCCGTGGTTCTTCGCTTCGAGCAGTAGTTTCTTTGAAGATACGAGCATAGAGAAACGTCAGTCTTTGAAATGCTGCTCGACCAGCTCCATCATCTTCACGAGCTCCCGAGGAAACAAACTTTCCTTCCCTACCAAGACACCGTCCATCTCCGCCTCCCAGGATACCGATCCGAGGTTCGCCGTGTTGACCGAACCTCCATAGAGAACGCCGATGCGGTCTGCGAGTGCCGCGCTGAAGCGCTCAGTGAACCATTTGCGCAAAAAGACCTTGACTTGGAAGATCTCGGTGGTCGTGGGTATGGCGCCGGTCCCGCTCGAGCTGATCGCCCAGACCGGCTCATATGCGACGATGATTTTCTCCGCCTGCATATTCGACAATCCGCCATAGACAGCCTCGAGCTGCCTCCCGACGACATCGGTCGTATCTCCCGCTTGACGTTCAGCCTCCGACTCTCCGACGCACACGATCGGTACTAGGCCGTTCTGTAGCGCTGCTTCGACCTTGCGGCGGACAATCGCGTCGGTTTCGCCGAAATCACGCCGGCGCTCGCTGTGCCCGAGAATGACCGTCGTCACCCCGGTTTGTTTGAGCATAACCGGCGATATCGATCCAGTATGCGCACCGCTCTTCTCCCAGTGCATATCCTGCGCGCCAAGCGAAAAGTGGGCAGGCAGGTGGCTGAATCGGGAAAGCTGGACATAGGGCGGTGCGATCACCCCGGTCGCGTGATGGAAGTGCTTTCCATAGGCAGCTTTGCGCAATTCCGAAAGGTAATGCTCCCCGTCTTTCTCGGAAGAGAGGTTCATCTTCAGGTTACCGACCACGAGAAAGGGGTGCATAGCTCCGTCAGACATGCTGCTCTAGCTGCGCACGGAGATACTCTGCAGCGACTTCAGGCTGGATTGTCGAAAGCTCGATACCCGTCGCCAGCTCAAGGCCGGCCCACACGCTCGTCCGAGGAATGATAGCGATATGCCACTGGAAGTGAGCCGCATCCTGACCGGAAGCCGGAGCGGTATTGATATAGAAATTGTATGGAGGATTCTCGAGACCGAAGGAGAGCGCTTGGAGCGCTTTCTGGAGCGCCTCGCCGCATGTAAACTTCTCCTCGTCCGTGATGCGCTCGAAGTATGGATTGGGCCGCTTGCCCACCACCCAGAGCTCGAAAGCTGAGCGCGACGCGAATGGTGCAAAAACGACGAAATCCTCATTCTCGAAGACGAGCCGCTTCTTCACCGAACGCTCGTACTCGACCATCATGGAGTACACTCGCTCATGGTGGCTCTGATAGAAGTGCTCGGCACCGTCGAGAATGCTCTTGACGTACGGGGCGACGACCGGCAAGGCCATGATCTGGGAATGCGGGTGGGCTATCGAAGCGCCAGCCTCCTTGCCATGATTGTGGAAGATCTGGATGTATTTGACGCTTGCTTTATTCATGAGAGCGAGATACCGGTCCTGGTAGGCGTCGAGCACCTCGGCCACCTGCCATGGCTCAAGGAGCGCCAAGTGCCGCTTCGGATCGCGCGTCACCACGAGTTCATGGTATCCGACACCGCTCATGGCGAAGTACGGGCCCTCTTCCAAAGAGCGCGCTGCACGGCCGCGAGAGACTGCTGGATACTTATTGGGGAAGACTCGCAAGCTCCAATCATCTTCACCACGCCGGTAGATGAGCACATCCTTCTCTTGGCCGGACTCCTCCGGGTGTTCGAAGAGGCTTGGTCCGTCATCCTCAAGGGCGCGGTCCTTCACGACGAACTCGTCGGGGCGTTTCGCTCGACCAGTCGCAATGATCACCCAATCGCCCGTCACCAGATCTTGGCGCAGTTCTGATTCGGTAGGCTTTCTGGACTTTTTGTTTTCTATTTCTATTTGCATGCCGGTTGGGAGGTGAGTTACGACCGCACGCGCTGATAGCTCCCGATGCGGTAGCGGCCCGTCAGGAAGCGCCACTTCGTTTTGAAGAGATCGATCAGGACCTGGATATACCCGTTCGGACCGGTGAGGGTCACGGTCGATCCGGCTTCATTCATCCAACGCACCGGAAGCTGTTCCACTTTGAATTTGAGCGCCTCGGCAATGGCAATCAGCTCGTAATCAAAACCGAAGCGGTCCACCACCATCCTGCTCGCCACCGCCTCGGCAGCCTCGGCAGACAACGCCTTGAAACCGCACTGCGTGTCGGGGAAACGCCACAGCCCGAGCACGATGCGGATCGCCCAATTCCCCATATCCCCGAGGATTTCTTTCCAGCGCTGCTGATGCACCTGGATGAAGGCGCCGGGGATATCGCGCGAACCGATGACTACATCATACCCCTCGTCAAATTTCGGCAGAAACGCATCGAGGTGCGTGATGGAGGTCGAACCATCGGCATCGAGAAAGACTCGGTACTTCCCCTTCGCCTCTAAGAGACCCTGGCGCACGACGAATCCCTTGCCATGGTTTTCCGGGTTCCCAATGACGCGCATGTGCGGAATCTGGAGCGCGTAATTTTTGGCCACTTCCGTCGTATTGTCTGGCGATCCATCATCCACGATGATGATTTCGTACGTGTAGCTCTTATCTTTCAAATACTTGTCGATCTCGAGCAGGTTGCGCCCGATGCGCTCCCCTTCACGATACGCAGGAATAATAACAGAAAGGAAAGGCGTCTCCATAGCAAAAAATAGCGGGTCAAGATTCCGGATTACACTGCTATTGTAGCACACTCCGCCGTTTAGCGGCTCTCGCTCCGGTCAAGCCAATCCTGGAGCAGGATCTTAGCCGCTTCAGCATCGTCCTTCTGTGAGCTCTCTTTATACCCCTGGGCCACGAGGACATCCTGGGCCAGGCGGCTGGTAAACATCTCGTCGGCGAAGACGACTAGCAGCGCAAACCGTTCGGCAAGGCGCTCACCGAAGGCCTGCGCCGGATGCGGTGACTGACCCGCACTCTCGGAGCGACGTTTCGGAAGTCCGATCACTATGGTGCCAACCGCTTCATCATGGAGAATCCGTCGCAGAGTCGACTCGAGTGTCGCGTCATTGGGGAGCGTGGCATAGGCCAAGGCGGTTTTCGTCTCGCCATGCGCCAGCGCGATCCCGAGCTTGGCGCTTCCCCAGTCGATGCCGAGATAATTCTGGCTCTTCATACTCGCCTAGACTGCCGTACGCGTCAGTACTTCGGCTCCAGTACGGGTGATGAGCACGGTATTTTCCCAGTGTGCCGCCAGTCGTCCATCACGCGTAACAAAAGCCCAGGCATCCGGAGCGAGCTCGACCGAGTAGTGGCCAGCTGTGATCATCGGCTCGAGCGCTACCACCATGCCTTCAATAAAGGTGAAATTTGGCAACCCGGATCCGGCGTAGTTGGGAATCTGCGGCTCCTCATGGAGTTCGTGTCCGACGCCATGACCGACGAGATCCCGCACGCACTGGAACCCGGAGCGCTTGACGACCTGTTCAACCGCGGAAGCGTATTCCTCCATTTTCGCTCCATGGCGCAGTGTGGCGATGCCCGCCTCAAGAGACTGCTCGACGACTGCGGCGAGCTGCTTCGCTTCGGCTGTCACCTCACCGACCAAGACCGTCCGAGCCATGTCCGTCACGAGCCCTTGATAGCGCATACCGATATCTAGCTTGACGATGTCGCCAGACCGTATGCTGCGGTCCGCTTTCGGAATACCATGGACGACTTCTTCATTGATCGAAATACAGACTGCCGCCGGAAAAGGTGGCGCGCCCCAGGCTTTGCCGTAGCCCATGAAAATAGGATCGGCACCGATAGCTCGGATTTTCGCTTCAGCCAACGCGCCGAGCTCACCGGTCGTGACTCCTGGCTTGACAGCAGTGATGAGTTCCGCGAGCACGCCAGCCAGGAGCCGTCCGCCGAGGCGGAGCGTCTCCTGTTCGGCTTCCGTTTTGACCCAGTGCTTTGCCATAGACTATTCTGGACGCAAATGCTCGAGAATATACTTGAATACCTTGTAAGTCTCCTGATTGCCATCAACAGCGAGCAGCTGCCCCGTTGATTGGAAATACTGGATGACCGGGAGCGTCTCCTGCCGGAAGATCTGATGCCGCTTCCGCACGCCTGCTTCAGTATCATCGGGCCGCTGGGCGATATGGCCGCCGCAGTATCGGCATGGCAGCGCCGCGTCACGGAGGTTTTTTCCGAGAATATAGGAGCGTTTACAGCCATCGCATGAATAGCGCTTCGAGATACGCTCGACCGAAATCTCTTCGGGAACGTCGATAAAGATCACTTTGTTGAGGGAGCGGCCAGTCTCCCCGAGCAGTTCGAGCGTTCGCGCGATCTGGCTCTCTCGGCGGGGGATGCCATCGATAAGAAGCCCTACCGTCTCGGGAACTGAACGGATCGCGTCCTCGAGAACGGCAAAAGCGACATCATCACTGGCGAACTCATGGCGCACATTGATGGCGTCATTGACCTGGCGCCCGAGCTCGGTATCATGCGACGCTACGGCGCGCAGTTCGGCGCCGATATCGATATGCACCAGATGGAGCGAACTCTTGAGGAGCTCGGCCTGGGTGCTCTTTCCGCTTCCGGCGGAACCGATCATGATATACGTGTCATGGTGTGACATGGTTGTAGTGCTATTGATTGTTCGCTTCTCGCCCGAGACTCCGCGGCTACCGAATTGACAGAGACGGCTCAGCAAAGCAGCCCCTTTAGAAATTCTCGTAGCTCCGCATCATGAGCTGGCTCTGCATATGCTTGACCAGCTCGAGAACAACCGATACGACGATGAGGATGGAGACGCCGCCGATTGCGATGGCCTGGATCCCGGTCAGTCCCTGCACGATGATCGGAAGTACAGCGATCGCACCGAGAAAGAGCGCTCCGGTAAACGTAATCCGAGTAATGATGTGTGCCAAATGCTCTGCCGTCGAGTTCCCCGGCCGGACTCCGGGCACGTACCCGCCCTGTTTCTGGAGGTTCTCCGATATCTTGATCGGATCGAAGACTACGGCTGTGTAGAAGTACGTGAAGAGCACCACCAGGACGAAGTACATGATGCCGTACACCCACTGATCCTGCAGCAAGGTGGCCACCTTGACCGCCGCATTCGCTACAGTCGGATTGGCTGACTGCACGAGAAAATTGGCGATCATGGTCGGAATCAGGATGAGTGAGACCGCGAAGATAATCGGGATCACGCCAGCCTGATTGACCTTCAGCGGGAGGTGGGTCGCCGTGCCGCCGTACACGCTCGCCCCTCGGACGCGCTTCGCGTAGGCAATCGGGACGATGCGCTGCCCCTCATTGATGAAGATCACAGCGGCAATCGTCAGCAGTCCGAGACCGAGAAAGAGCGCGTAGGTGAAGAACTGGGCCGGATCCCAGGTCGACAAGAAACGAGAGGCCGCTGTCGGCAGTGCCGCGACGATACCCGCAAAGATGAGCATTGATACGCCATTTCCCAATCCCTTCTCCGTGATGAGCTCGCCGAGCCACATGAGGAAGATGGTGCCGGCGGTCGCCGAGAGAATGATGACCGTCATGACAAAGGGGGAGATATCGCTCAAGATATTCTGCGATTGAAGCAGTGAGATCATACTGAAAGACTGGAGTCCAGCCAGCGGAACGGTCAGCCAGCGAGTGTACATATTGAACTTCTGCCTCCCCTGCTCCCCCTCTTCCTTGTAGAGCTTCTCCAGCCGAGGGAAAATCGTCTGCATCACCTGCATGATGATGGAAGCGGTGATATACGGCGCTACACCCAAGAGCATGAGCGAGATATTGGAGAGTCCTCCACCGGAGAAGATATTCAGGAGCCCGAGAAACGCATTGTCTTCGAAGAGTCGCCGCAGCTCCACCACGTCGACGCCGGGAAGCGGAATATTGGCAAAAAGACGATAGACAACCAATAGCGCCAGAATAAACAGGATCTTCTTGCGCAAATCGGGATTATGGAAAATATGAGCCAGAATGGCAAACATAGGAGGGGCGGTCAGGCGGGAAAAGCGAAAACACCCTTATTCTAGGCCAAAAGAGCGGAAAAAGCAATCCAAAAAACAAGGAGGCCTAAAAGGCCTCCGTGGAGAAGAGCGAGGCTGCGGCAGGACTACTCTTCAATCGTGCTCCCAGCTTTCTTGACCATCTCAACCGCAGTCGCGGAAAGGTCGATATCCTTGCTGAAAACAAGCTTCTTCTTGAGCTCACCAGTGGCGACGACTTTGACTCCGGCGCGTCGGACCACCTTGCCGAAGAGCTTCTTCTCGACAAACGCATCCCGCGTCACCTTCTCGCCATCTGCAAAATGCTTCTCGAGCTGGCGGAGCGTCACAGTATACGGCTTCTGATAGATGGACTTGAAACCGCGCAGCTTCTTCATGCGCTCGATCAGGGTAGAACGACCACCTTCAAAGAGCGGGTCCTTCTTCTTGCCATGAGCACCCTGGCCCTTGGTCCCGCGACCTGACGTCGTCCCGCGCTTTCCCCCGCGGCCAATCACCTTGGTCTTCTTGCGCGGCTCGAGTTTCAGTTGATGGATCTGCATAAGGGTATTGCTTAGGCCTTGGCTGCTTCAGTCGCTTCACTCACGGGAGCTGCCTTCTCCTCGACGGACGTGACCGGAGCCGCTGCTTCAGAAACTGGTTCGGCGACATTCTTGAGACTAGCGAGCGCTCGGAGTGTCGCCTGGGCGACATTGAGGTTATTGGAGCTGCCGAGGGACTTCGTGACGATATCCCGGACTCCGAGCAGGTCCATGACCGCACGTACGGCGCCACCAGCGATCAAGCCGCGACCAGCAGTCGCCGGCTTCAGGAGCACTCTCGCGCTCCCGTATTTCCCGCTCACCTCGTGAGCGATCGATCCGCCGAAGAGCGGAACGCTGACGAGATTCTTCTTGGCGGCCGAAAACGCTTTCTGGATGGCATTGGAAACATCGCCACCTTTGGCGACACCGACGCCGACCTTGCCCTTGCGGTTACCGATAACGACCGTAGCGCGGAACCGAAAACGCCGTCCGCCCTTCACCACGCGGGTGACACGGGCAAGATTGAGCATCTTCTGGTCGTATTCGGGCTTCTCGCGACGTCCGCTGCCGCTTCGGCCCCGGCCCCTTCGGCCCGCTGCCCCACCCCGCGTATTGTCCTTCGTAGTATTGGTTGCCATAACAACGTATATCCCGTGCGATTTAGAACTTCAACCCTGCTTCGCGAGCTCCTTCGGCAGCTGCTTTGACCTTGCCATGATAGCGATACCCGGAGCGATCAAAGACTGCCTGGGACACACCGAGCTTGACAGCCTTTTCGCCGAGAAGCTTTCCGACCGCCTGCGCTTCCACCACCGTATTCTTGGAGCGCTTTGGCAACTCGTGAAAGCTGGCCTGGGCCAGCGTCTTTCCCGCTGCGTCATCAATGAGCTGGAGCGACACGCCGCGCAGGCTGCGGAATACAGAGAGTCGCGGCACAGCGGCCGTACCAGAGACCCGGGCCCGGATACGGACTCGGCGACGGAGGCGCTGGGCTGCTTTGTTGAGAGTTTTCTTCATAGTGATATGTATGCACTAGCGTTATGCGGCCCCGGCTTTCTTGCCTTCCTTCTTGCGTACCTGCTCGCCGACATAGCGGAAGCCCTTGCCCTTATATGGCTCGACTGGCTTCTGCTTCCTGACATAGGCAGCGAATTCTCCAAGCACTTGCTTGTCGATCGAAGAAAGCGTCAGGACATTGTTCTCGATCTTGGCCTCGACCTTCTCTGGGAGCATGATTTCTACCGGATGAGAGAATCCGAGCGCAAGCGTCAGCTTCTTGCCAGAGAGGTTCATGCGATACCCGACGCCATTGAGCTCGAGCTGTTTGGAAAACCCTTCAGTCACTCCCTGGAGCATGTTCTGGATGAGCTTGGCTGTCGTCCCCCAGAGTGCTTGGGCGCGCTTGGTCGTTCCCCGCTTTTCGACGGTGATGCTCCGGTCCTCGATCTTGATCGCGACCTCGTAGTGGTGGGACAATGTCAAGCTGCCCTTCGGACCTTTGACCGAAAGGACGTTGGCCGAGAGCGTGGCTTCAGCTTTCTCGGGGATCGTGACTGGTTTCTTTCCGATTCTACTCATAGGGATATGACATTACCACACTTGACAGAGATACTCGCCCCCGAGACCCTTGGAGTACGCTTCACCGCCGGTCATCACGCCTTGGGATGTAGAGAGGATCGCGATCCCGTACCCGTTCTTGACCTTGGTCACTTCGTTGCGCTTCACGTACGCCCGCCGACCTTCCTTGCTCACTCGGACGATATCCTGGATGGCAGCGCGCTTCTCGGTCAGGGAGACCGACTGATACTTGAGGGTCACCAAAAGCGTCCGCTTGGCGCCGTCCTCTTCCTGGGAAACGCTTTCGATAAAGCCCTCGCGGACGAGCAGATTCAAAATAGCCAGCTTGAGCTTGGAAGCGGGTACGCGGACCACCGACAATCCCCTCATCTGGGCATTGCGGAGCCGAGTCAACATGTCTGCAATTGGGTCTAACATAGTGTTCTAGCTTGTTGGCTGGTAGCTCTCAAATTACCACGAGGCCTTGCGCACTCCCGGCACCTCACCGCGACTCGCCAGTTCTCGGAAGCAGATCCGGCAGATATCGTAGCGACGCAGGTAGCCGTGCTTGCGGCCGCAGCGCCAGCAGCGCCGGACAATGCGAGTGGAGAATTTTGGGGTCTTCTCCGAACGTGCCATGGTGGATGTCTTTGCCATACGTGATGTGTCGTGGGTTAGCGGGTCTCGACCGGTTTGCCAGCCGCCTGGAGCGGCAGGCCGATGAGTTCAAAAAGCTTCTCTCCAGAATCCTTCTTCTCGGCAGTCGTCACGACCGTAATCTGGAAGCTAAAGAGCGTCTGCACTTTCTCTGGAACGATTTCTGGGAACACCATATGCTCCTTGATGCCGATGTTGAGGTTGCCATAGCTATCGACCGAAGAGCGGGTGATGCCCTGGAAGTCACGCACACGCGGCAGGGCGACATGGATGAGCCGGTCGAGGAACTGCCACATGCGCTTCCCTCGGAGCGTCACGCGCATACCGACCTCGAGGCCTTCACGCGTCTTGAACCCGGCGATAGCCTTCTTGGCTTTGGTGGTGACGACTTTCTGGCCGGTAATCATCTGGAGAGACTCGCGGATCTCGTTGAGGCGATTCTCCTCTTTGAGGAACTTGCCCACGCCCACATTGACCACGACGCGGTCAACGCGCGGGACGGCGTTGGGATTCTTCTTGCCGACGAAGCGGGTAAGCTCCGGCAGGATTTCCGTATAGCGTTGTTTCGTACGTGATTCCATAGTTATGAGACTTGTTTCTGCGAACGCTTACTGATGCGCACCTTCACGCCGCCTTCGAACTTGAATCCGACGCGGGTCGGCTTGCCGGTTTCCTTGTCGACGAGCATGACTTTGGAGACAGAGAGCGGCGCCGGCTTTTCGATCCGCTCGCCCTTCTCGGTCTGCGACTTCGCCCGCTGGTGGCGCTTCATGATATTCACTCCCTCGACCACCACCTTGCCTTCACGGGGCAATGCCAAGAGCACCACTCCCCGCTTGCCGCGGTCTTTTCCGGAAAGAATCTGGACTTGGTCGCCTTTCTTGATCTTCATAGGAGGATGCTTCGTTTACAAAACTTCAGGAGCGAGCGAGACGATCTTGGCGAAACCTTTCTCGCGGAGCTCTCTTGCTACCGGACCGAAAATGCGAGACCCCTTGGGATCCTGGGTCGCACCTTCGAGGATTACGGCTGCGTTCTCGTCGAAACGGATATACGAATTGTCTTTGCGGCGATAGGCATCCTTCTGCCGGACGATGACCGCCTTGACCTTGTCACCCTTCTTGACCATGCCGCGCGGAAGAGCCACCTTGACCGAGGCCACCACGATATCGCCGAGCGCGGCGTAGCGTCGACGGCTGCCGCCGAGCACCTTGAAGCACTCGATGACTTTGGCACCGGTGTTGTCGGCTACGATGAGTCTGGATTCAGCTTGGATCATACGGGTGTAACGGGGTCTTGAGTTATTCGCTCACGATGACGTGATGCTTGCGCTTCGAGATCGGACGGCACTCGCGGAACGCTACCTTCTGGCCGATGGCATACTCGCCGGCTCCGGTGTGGACATGGTAGCGCTTGGTCGACCGATACTGCTTCTGATATTTCGGATGCGTCTTGAGTGTCTCGACTGCGACGACCAGCGTATGCTGCATCTTGTTCGAAACCACGGTCCCCGTGAGCGTCGGGGCCTTGGAGGCATTCTGGTTGTTCGCGTTGGTCGTCATAATCCTTTAGTGCTTGGGGGTAACAGTGACACTCTCTTCGGTCGCGAGCGTCTTGAGACGGGCGATATCTCGCTTGATCTCGCGGTACTCGCGGTGCTTCTTCGTGGTGCGGGTAGCGATATCGAAGCGGAGCGTGCGGAGCTTCTCGACATACTCACGCAGCATCTGCTCGCGCTCTCCTACCGGTTTTTCTCGCCACAGTTTCATTTTCATACGCCTAGTGTTCCTTGACGACAAACTTGCTCTTGACTGAAAGCTTGTAGGCAGCGAGCCGCATGGCTTCAGCGGCGACCTTCTGACTGACGCCATCGAGCTCAAATAGCATCCGCCCGGCCGAGATCTTGGCTACAAAGTGGTCAGGAGATCCCTTCCCTTTTCCCATCGGCGTCTGCTCACCTTTCTTGGTCATGGGAGTGTCCGGGAAGATGCGGATCCATACTTTGCCGCCGCGCTGGATGAAACGGGTCATGGCCCGGCGGGCTGCTTCGATCTGGCGGCCAGAGATGAGACCTCCCTCGGTCGCCTTGAGCCCGAAGCTCCCGAAGGATACCTTGTCGCCGCGCGTTGCCACCGTCCCAACGGGATCGTATCCCCGCTGGACTTTGCGATGCTTGACTTTTCTTGGCATGAGGAGCATAAGCGTACGCTACTAATCGTTCATTATTTAGTGGCTTCGGCCTCGCTCGTTTCGGCCGCTGTCTCTTTGGACTCGAACTTGTCACCCTTGTACACCCAGACTTTGACGCCAATGACGCCATAGGTCGTCCGGGCTTCCGCTTTGGCGAAGTCAATATCGGAGCGGAGCGTGTGGAGCGGAATCTTCCCTTTGGACAGCCACTCACGACGCGTCATTTCGGCGCCACCGAGACGGCCCGATACCTCGATCTTCATCCCCTGCACATTCTTGTTGCCCTCGATCTGGTCGAGAGTCGTCTTGAGGATACGGCGGAAAGGCAAGCGCTTCTCGAGCTGCTCGGCCACCTGGTACGCGACGAGCATCGCGTTCTCCTCAGCATGTTTCACCTCCTGGACTTCGACTTTGAGGTCGACGCGCTTCCCGGAGAAAAACCGCTTCTTGATCACACGGGTGAGATCCTCGATACCGGTACCTCCGCGTCCGATCAAGACTCCGGGGCGAGAGGTGCGGAGCACGAGACGCACAGTCCCCGTGGAGCGCTCGATCTCGACCGAAGCGATCATGGCGGACTTCCACTGCGCCCGGATGAAATCGCGCATCTCGACGTCCTTGCGGAGCTGGGCAGTGTACTGCTTGCGCGCGCCGAACCAGCGCGACTGCCAGTCAGTCGTGATTCCCAAACGGATACCTGTTGGATTCGTTTTGTGTCCCATAGGATTAGTTGGTAGTGACAGGAGCAGGAGGAGTCGTCTTGGCCTTCGACTTCGGCTTCGCCTGAGGCGCCGCCGGACGGGTGGTCTTCGGCTGCGTCTCATCGAGGATGATCTCTACTTTCGAGCTGCGCTTCAGGATCGGGGTGGCCGAGCCGAATGCCTTGGGAGTGAAGCGCTTGATGCGGAGTCCGTCCAAGACCCGCACTTCCGCCACATAGAGCCGGTCCTTCTCGAGCTTGAAATTGTGCGTGGCATTGGCGATAGCGCTCTCCAAAAGGACCCGCATCGGTTCAGCCGAGCGCTGCACTTCCTGCTTGAGACGAATCAACGCAGCCTGAACGGCCATCCCCTTGATGGAGTGGGCGACGAGGCGCACCTTGCGGGGCGCGATGCGAAGATTGGTGAGGCTGGCAGTGACACGCATATTGCTTCTTCAGTCAGTTCCGTTATTATTTCTTCTCTGGCGCAGCTTTGGCGGCCTTGGCGGCATCGAGCTCCTTCTGCTTGGCGGCGAGTTCGATCTCTTTCTGCATCTTCCCACCATGGCGGTTGAACTTGCGGGTCGGTGAGAATTCGCCGAGCCGGTGCCCGACCATCTCCTCAGTCACGAGAACCGGGATGAAATCCTTGCCATTGTGAACGCCAAAGGTAAACCCTACCATCTCTGGGGAGATGACGCAAGGCCGAGACCAGGTCTTGATGATTTCCCGGTCCCCCAGCTTCCGGCCAGCCACTTTGGCGAGCACTCGCGGGTCAACGTATGGTCCTTTCTTGAGACTGCGTGACATAGGTTATTTCTTCTTAGCGTGACGGCTCTTGACGATATATTTGTTGGTCCGGTGTTTGCGCTTCCTGGTCTTCTTGCCCATCGCGGCCTTGCCCCACGGAGTCTTGGGATGCATACCGATCGGCTGCCGACCCTCACCACCACCGTGCGGGTGATCGACAGGGTTCATGGCGGTACCGCGGACCGTCGGACGGCGATTGAGCTTTCTCGCGCGACCGGCCTTACCGATACGCTCGGCGCTATGTTCGAAATTCGAGACCTGTCCCAGCGTCGCGTAGCAGTCCTTGGGCACGAGCCGGATCTCTCCAGAAGAGAGGCGTACTTGGGCCATGGGGCCATCGAGCGCCATGAGAGTCGCCTGACTGCCGGCGCTTCTCACGATCTGACCGCCCTTGCCCTTCTCAAGCTCGATATTGGAAATCGTCGTTCCGATCGGGATATTGAGGAGGAGGAGGCGATTGCCAGGAGCGACCGGCGCGTCCGGACCAGAAAGGACCGTGTGCCCGACCCGCATCTCATGGGTCGCGAGGATATAGCGCTTCTCGCCGTCAGCGTAATGAACCAGCGCGATCAATGCCGAGCGATTCGGATCCTTCTCGAGCGAAACGATTTTGGCAGGAATGCCGTGCTTGTCCAGACGGAAATCGATGATCCGATAGCGGCGCTTGACTCCGCCTCCCTGATGGCGTACCGAAATCTTGCCTCGCGAACGGCCAGCCTTCTTGGGCTTTGGCGCGAGGAGGCGCTTCTCCGGAGCCCGATCGGTCACCCCTTCGGGCTTCACGACCGACATGAAGCGGCGTCCGGCATTATTCTTCTTGTAGAGCTTGATGGCCATACGGATGAGCTTGCGTTAGAGTCCTGCCTGAAAGAGAGTGATCGTGTCCCCAGCCTTGAGTCGTACCACAGCCTTGCGGAGCGCGCTCCGGTGCCCGACCGTGCGGCCCACCTGTTTGGTCTTCCCCGGAAGCCGGGTGATATTTACCGAAACGACTTTTACCTTGTAGGCGGCTTCCACCGCTTTCTTGATTTCCGTCTTCGTCGCCTTGGGCGCCACCTGGAACACGTACTGGTTGAGCGCATTCACGGCGTACGCCTTCTCGGTCACGCGCGGGCGTACCAAAACAGCAGTCGCGAGGGCGAGATTCCGAGGGGAGACAGGAGAGTTTTTGGTCGTGTCGGCCATAGGAGTGTTACTGTTGCTTCTTCCAACCGGCAAAGCGTCGGTCCAGATCGAGGAGAGCGGCTTTGGTCATGAGGACGAACTCGTTATCGAGAAGATGCTTGACGTTGAGATCGGGATGATGGGCGAGCGCGAGCTTGGGGATATTGCGCATCGCGAGCGCCTCCTGGTTTTCGGCGCCCAAGAGACTGACGACGACGCGGCGCGGGGCGATCGAGAGGGCGGAAAGCGCCTCAGCAAACAGTTTGGTCTTCCGCTCCGGGAGCACCAGGCTGTCCACGACGACGACCTTGCCCTGGCGGAATTTTTCTGAAAGCGCCACCAAGACCGCCTTCTGCCGCATCTTGCGCGAGACCTCGCGGACGAAATTGCGCTCATTGGTCGGACCAAAGGTGATCCCACCCTTGCGCCAGATCGGGCTTCTGACAGAACCATGCCGAGCCCGGCCAGTCCCCTTCTGCCGCCATGGCTTCTTGCCACTGCCAGCGCGCTCAGCCCGGTCCTTGGTGTGGGCGATCGGGTTGCGCAGGTTGCCGGAAAGCACGACGTACACTTGGTGGACAAGAGCGTCATTCTTCGGGAGATCAAAGAGCGCAGCGTCAAGCTTCACTTCCTCCAGTACTTTTCCAGCCAGATTTTTGACAGCAATCGATGACATACGTTTACTTGATGCTTCTCACTTCGACGATCCTCCCCGCGACGCCAGGGACGGCACCACGCACGGCGATGATCCCTTCGGCTTCATCAACGAGCGCGACACGGAGATTCTTTACGGTAAACCGATCAGCTCCCATGCGTCCGGCCATGCGCCGGCCCTTGATGACGTGCTCGGGAAAGGTCGCTCCGATCGAGCCCGGCTTCCGGATATCGTGCTTGCGACCGTGGCTCGTCATCTGCCCCTTGAAACCATGGCGCTTCACCACGCCCTGGAAACCCTTGGCTTTGGTGATGCCTGTGACCTGGACGAGATCGCCCTCGGCGAACTGGGTAACGGTAAGCTTGGTGCCGACCGGGAACTGGGCCAGGGCATCAGCCTCCTTCTCCACCTCGACGAGACCGTCGATACGGAACTCCTTCTCCTTGGTCCGGCGCTTGGTCTTGGACTCGGAAAGCTGGAGGGCGACATACCCATCCTGTTCGCGGGTGCGGTGCAGCTTGACCTCGTTTCCCTGCGAAGCGATGAGGGTCACGTTCAAAGCGGTCCCATCCGGACCGAAGAGGGTCGTCATGCCGATTTTCTTGCCGAGGAGGAATTTCATAAGCTATCGACTTGCAGTAAGGCTTGGGACAATTAAAAACTGACTTTCGGGGTAGCCAGCTTTTATACCGGCCCGTTCAGTATCCCAGACAATCGTCACTCGAAGCACTGGGACTTAAACAAGATTCTCTATTGATATGACAGCGACGAAACCTACATCTTGATCTCCACATCCACTCCGGCCGGCAGATCGAGATTCGTGAGATTCTCAATCGTCTTCTGGGTAGGATTGGTGATATCGATGAGCCGCTTGTGGACGCGCATCTCGAACTGGTCGCGCGAGTTCTTATGGACAAAGGTAGAGCGGTTGACCGTCACCTTGTGCATATCCGTCGGGAGAGGGACCGGACCCATGATCTCCGCGCCAGTCCGCTCGGCCGTCTCAACGATCTTCCTGGCCGACTGGTCCGCCACTTTGTGGTCGTAGGCCTTGATCTTGATACGGACTCGCGTCATCACTTCTTCTTTTTTCTTCGTAGCCATCATTGTTCAATTACTACTCGTCCTCACTTGAGAGAACAGTCATGCGGGGGAGGTGCTCCCCCGCATTCAGTCCCATCAAATTACTTGATGATCTTGGTCGCGACACCAGCACCGACGGTGCGGCCGCCTTCGCGGATGGCGAAGCGCATGCCTTCTTCCATGGCGACTGGAGCGATCAGCGTAATCTTGAGTTTAATGGTGTCACCCGGCATAACCATCTCGGTCCCTTCCGGAAGGATCACCTCTCCGGTCACATCAGTGGTCCGGATGTAGAACTGAGGCTTGTATCCCTTGAAGAACGGGGTGTGACGGCCGCCTTCCTCTTTGTTGAGGATATAGACTTCGCCCTCGAATTCGGTGTGGGGAGTGATGGAGCCGGGCTTGGCCAAAACCTGACCGCGCTCGACATCCTCTTTCTTGATACC
>CAYWVL010000004.1:0-8254 GCA_964461975.1 uncultured Bdellovibrionales bacterium
CTTCGCTTCTTCAGGTGATACGGAAGCCCGAGGGTTGTGTAACTCTGGTCTACTCACCCAAGCACACCAGAATCCCCACCTGCATCGCTGCAACGGCTCCCTGCCTCTGCCGTCCGAGGACGTGTCAGAGGAAGAATAGAAGAGTTGTTGGAGTATTGCTACTCCCACTCGCCGTACTCCGCACGGAATACTGCGAGCGTTAGGACTAACCGCAGAAAACTGCGATTAGCTGACTCATGTAACCTAGTTTTTAAGGAAAACAAAAGAGAAGAAAAACTCTTCTCGATTGCTATGGCAGTATAGGGGGTGATTTTCGCATTGTCAAGGGCTTTTTGGGGCGCTCCTGGCCGCGGTCGAAAAGGGGTGCCCCAGGAGGTCGCTAAGGCTTGACAATAGGTGAAAAGTAGGCCATGGTAGAGGCAATCTGGACACCCCGTCCAGCTCATAGGAGTACCTTGTCATGCACGACAACGAACGCACGCTTCAACTTGAAGTCACCGCAGCCGTCACGGCCCTGCGCGCAGATCCGGTTGCCAACGCTCTGGAATTCGCCAAACTCATCGGTCACTCCGAGGGGGGCGTCGAGCACCAGGTCGTGACCCAGGTGCTGGCCGAACATGGGGTCACAGACCTCGAAATCGACCGCTGGGACCAGGCCTACCAGGCCTTCCATCCCCGGGCCGCCGAAACGCTCGCCAGCTGAAGGAGAAGCACATGCAAATCCAAAACTGGCTGCGACAACTCGGCCATTGGCTGCTCCAAGCTGGCGTAGTCCTGGCATGGGTAGCTGCGCTGGCACTGTTGGCTGGGGTACTTCTGACATTTACCCTCCAGGAGTACCACCGGCACGGATTCGGCTACCTCGTCATGCACTGGACCTGTGGTACTTTGGGCACTGCCATAGCGATCATCATCGCAATGTGGGCAGGACTCGACAAAACCTGGTATGTCCGAGTCAGCGCTACGCTACATGATGGTTCATTCCAGTACTGGGCCATCACCGGCACCATCTTCTACCTCGCACTCGGATGGGCGGTCACGAGCTGGCCGCCCGGCAGCTGGGTCAGCTTGCTCGGCTGGATCGCAGCGGTAATCGCATGCCTCGCCATGATCTGCCTCTGGATCATCGGCATCGTCATCATGGCCGTCAACCACCATGAACGCGAGTTCAACTGCTGGCTCGAGAGCGATGAGCGCGGCACCGAGATGTGACCACTCACGCCGCCCCTCCCGCCACTGCAACGCAACGTCGTCCCAAAACCGCCATCCTGCAATGCAGGCTCTGGCGGTTTCGCTTTTTTCATACATTTGACAGGCGTTCCGAAGGAGCCTAAGGTAAAGGCGTTCGTTACCAACTTGTATAGGTCGCGCCCACCCTCCGAGCGCCACAACACAGGAGACTCTCCATGACTCAACCCCTGAAGGAACTCCTCATCCGAGGGGTTTGCTTTGTTACCTTCCTTGCCAAAGGCAGCCTCGCGGGAGGCCTGCTGCTCACTATGGCAACACTCTCCTTTCAGAACCGTGCCATGGCAAGCCTCTGGCTCTTCGCGGCTTTCGGCATCGAACTAGCGCTCACCCTCGGTGCTCTCGGCTTCGTGGTCTTCTCGGGCTGGCAAGCACGCGTCATCCAGGCTCTGGATGGCCTCGAGTGGTCGGTCGGCGCATGGCGACTCCTCATCGCCGCAGGGACGACAGCTGTGTTCTTTGCCGTGCTGTCAACCTTTGGCCTCGCCTGTCAGAGCAATCTCATCTGCATCGCACACTTCGTAGCGACCGGCTTGGCTGGCTTCTCGGCCATGAACGCCATCGCATTCTTCTTCACGTGGCTCTTCAGTCGCGCCGCGGAAAGCGGTGACACCACCCCTCCCACTTCAAGGAGAACTCCATGAAAAGGGTGCTGACGTGGCTCGCTCTGCCCTTCCTCATCACCTTCTCTATCGGCTCCATGAGCCTGCTCCCGAGCCTCATGAGGGCGAGCGGCTTGAGCTGCCGGGAGAGCCAATGGCTCGGCTGCGGCGGTTTCATGATCGCGGCGATGGCCGTGGCCCTCATCGCGATCGTCTGCCTCATCGCAAGTCTCGAGCCCAGCTTCCAGGAGAAGTTCCTCTCGAGCTTCTCCACCCGGCATCTCCGTGGACGATTGGCGTCCTTCGGGACAAGCATCGCCCTCGGCGCCATCGCCTGGGCGCTGATCCTGGCCGGAAGACTGTCCTGCGCCGGTGCCGAGAGCTTCCCCTGCGCCAGTGACCGAGTCGGTGCCCTGATCTACCTCATCGTCTCGATCGGAATCGGGTTGCGTCCCCTCGCCTGGGTCATCGGCTTCATCACCGATCTCCTCGCCAAGGATGTCCCCGACGACGTCTGGAGGCAGCCATGACTGCCCTCCTCGCCATCGTCGCTGGCTATGCCTGGCTTACCGCCTGGCAACGAGCCTACGACCGCGCCGAAGCGGAGTGTGAGGCCCGCCTCGCCACCCGTCAACAACGCCGATAACCCCCAACCAAGAGGATATTCCATGCTTGTTCTCGAAGACTCTGAAAAGGCGAGCTTATGCGCTGCCTTCCTGGCGGTAGCCATCGGTTGCCTCCTGGCCGTCCTCTTCTGGACCGGTCCCAAGACAGTCGCCGCCTGCTCCGCTGGCTGGCTCACCGCTCTCTGCGGCGGCTGGAGCCTCGGCTCGGTTTGCGCCTTCATGGGTCTCGTCGCCAGCATCATCTTGGCCGCCTGCTTCAAGCCTGGCGACTGAAGCAGCTTCAGACAGCCGCGTATCACTCACAACACCACACCGCGCCGCTTCGGAAACCCGAGGCGGCGCGCCGACTTTTTTGATAAGCCAATCTACCGCAGGCGGGTATTGATGACAAAGAGGGAGAGGATCGGGACGACGAGCCAGAAGAGGAGCGCCCAAGGCGAAGCGATGTAGAAGAAGAGATCAGGGCTCACCCACTGGAGCGCCACCTCGCGCGGGAGGAAATTGAAGATGCTCGAGAGGACCGCCCCGGTCACGAGAAAGCTCGTCACGAAGAAGCGCCAGAAGAAATCGGTCCCGGCACTCGTGATATGGATGTCGAAAAGCCGCTCGTCGAACATCGTCAGGAGGACAAGGAGGAGGAGAAACAGCCCGGCCTTGGCGTAGTCGCTCCACGTGAGCCAAGCGGTCGGGACGATACCGACCAGCGCCACCGCGATATAGACATTGATGAGGATATTGACGAGCTTCCACCGGCCGAAGATGAAACCAGCGAGGATAGCTACCACGATAAAGAGGAGGATGAGCGACAGATCGCCGGCGATATTCTGCGGAATAGAGACGTTCAGACGTTCGAGCATAGGGAGGATGGGCGACCGAGAGGCGAGAGCATGCGAATTCCTCGTACGCTCCTAGTGTACCACCAAAAAGGGAGACTGCTCTAGCGGGGTTGGCCCGCTCCGAGAGGTATGCTAGCGTAACCATATATGCTGCTCTCCCGCTACCGACCTTGGATTTTTACGCTCTTCGTGGTCCTCTTTGGAGCGACGGCCTCCTTGGTGCTCTTCTACGCGTTCGGCTACCGCTACAGCTTCGAGCGCGGCATCTTCATCTTCTCCGGTTCCGTCACAGTCAAAACGCTCCCCGAGGCGGTCGACATCGCTGTCGATGGCGAGCCGATACCGCGCCAGCGCCTCGGTCTCCTCAATAATTCCGTCCACATCGCCGGCCTCATGCCGGGCGAGCACACGCTCCGCCTCACCGCCCCCGAGCACGCACCTTGGGAGAAGCGGGTCGTGATCGAAAGCGGCATCTCGCGCGAGTTCTGGAACATCATCCTCCCGCGAAACGAGTATCCGCTCGCGTCCGTCCCCTTCACCGAAACCACGACCAAAGTCTTTCCGCATCCGTCCAACGATGAAATCTTCATCCTCGTAAAATCAACCGGGAGCGAGACCAGCCTCGTGCTCTTCAATTTCTCGACGGGAACGAGCCGGCAAGTCTTCTCGCTCGCCGGAGTCGAGTTCGATCCCGCTGGCGAAGAGAATCTCGAGTGGTCCTGGTTCGAGGATGGCCGCTACGTAATCCTCCCCGCCATGAGCAATGGAGCGCTCCAGCATCTTGTCATCGATACCCGTGATGGGAGCTACTTCGCGATCGAGGAGCGCTATGCTCTCTCTGGGGTCCGAACCGTCCGCTGGAATACCGACGCCTCCCGCGAACTCCTCTTCCTCGCCGGAACGACGCTCTATCGGCTCGGACTGGACCCCGAGAACCAGCCCCTCTCTCTCGCCGAGGACACCCTCACCTACAGCTTTTCTGATGATACCCTCTACCTCGTCGGGCGACAGGGCGAAGTCTGGGAAGTGGACGGCAATCGGCTCCAGACCATCACCCCGAAACTCCCGCTGATTCCGGAAGTACCCGTGAGCCTCACCGTCTACGAGCGGGATCGCCTCGCTCTCCTCGAAGAAGGGGGCGAGCGCCGGCTCTGGCTCCTCTATCCGAACCCGGTGGATCGCACCCCCCTCCTCAAGCAGGTCGGCGGCGGCATCATGAGCACGCAATTCTCAAATGATGGAAAGAAGCTCCTCTTCGCGACCGCCAATGAGATCGGAGTCGTCTTCGCCAATGAGTGGGAAGTGCAGCCGCGGCGCCAAGCTGGCGATATCGTCCAAGTCGCCCGTTTCTCGGAAACAATCGAGAATGTCCAATGGGCCGAAAACTACGAGCACATCCTCTTCAGCCGGGGCGGGACTATCAAGTTCATCGAGCTCGACGGCCGCGATTACCGCGTCATCGCCGATATCGCCACGCTCCCGACGGCTCCCACCCAGGTCCTCCCGCATTTCTCCACCAACCAGTTTCTCGTAGTGGTCCCGGGCACGGGCGTCCAGACTATCGTCTTCCCCGAACCCCAGAGCCTCTTCGGGCAGTGACCATTCCCATCCAAAATGAACCAAAGTAAAACCCCGGCTTCCCGGGGTTTGAAATTTGATCGAGTGCTTAGCGCTTGGCCCACTGCGGTCGCTTCGCTCCTTGAGAACGCCTCCGTTCTCAACGTTCGAAGACTCACTGCTCTCCGCCCACGGGAAAACTTCATCCGTTTTCCCGACCCCTTTCACATGACAATGGTCGAAGCTAACGCTTCGCCCATTGTGGTGCGCGGCGGGCTTTCTTGAGGCCCGGCTTCTTGCGCTCGACAGCGCGCGGGTCGCGAGTGAGAAGGCTCTCGGCTCGGAGCGCGGGTCGGAGGAGCGCATCGTGCTCCACCAGAGCGCGAGCAATACCGAGTTTGACGGCATCCGCCTGGCCCGAGAGTCCGCCGCCACGGACATGGACGGTCACCTCGACCTGCTTCTCGCGGCCGGCAGTCTTCAGCGGAGCGATCACGGCTTCACGCTGTGATGTGGTATTGAAATACTCGGCGTACGGACGGTCGTTGACGAGGATGCTCATGCCGGCTTCCTTGGTCTCAGGATAGAAACGCACCTGCGCCACAGCCGTCTTCCTCCGTCCGACAGCGTAAACATAGCGGGAAGCCGGAGCTGCTTTCTCCGTCGCTGGTGCCGTCGTCTTCTTGGTGGTCGCTTTGGTTGCCATAGTCAGTGAGGTTCAAGCCAATCGGCCTGAATGCGTATGTACTTACTTATGAGTCACGTCGATCGGCCGCTTGCCGTAGTCCGCGTCCCGGAACAGCTTGAGCCGAGTGAGCATCTTGGCCCGGAGCGAATTCTTGGGGAGCATGCCATAGACCGCTTGCCAGATGAGCTTCCGCGAATCCTTCTTGCGCTGGTCCTTGAAGGAGATGGCTGTGATGCCGCCGGGATACCCGGAGAAACGGTTGTACATCTTGGCATTGGCCTTGTTGCCAGTCACCTCGATGCCATCGGTATTGATGACGACGATCGAGTCCCCACCATCCTTGTGCGGCGCGTAATTCACCTTGTTCTTCCCGGAAAGCGTGGCGACGATCTCGGTCGCCAAACGCCCCAAAATCTTCCCTTGGGCATCAAAGAGATGGGTAGCGCGCTGCGGAGTGGTGGCGGGTGTCGCTGATTTCATAGTCCTCTGCATGAGATTATTTCGCTGACGGCTGCTCGGCTGCCTGCTTGGCTGGCTTCTCTTTCTTCGGAGCGGTCTTGGCAGGCGTATCCACCACCAGTTCGATGACAGCCATCTCGGCGCCATCGCCCTTGCGACGGTCCAGCTTCACGATCCGGACATAACCGCTCTTCCGGCTCGTCAACCGATCAGCGAGCTCGCCAGCTACTTTTCGAGTAGCTTCGAGTGAAAGCGAGGTGCGCAGGAGCCGGAGCAGTGCCGGCCGGCGCGCCTTGTCTGCGCGGGCAACCTTCCCTTTGTTGATGAGCTGGTCGATATGATTCTTGAGCTCCTTCGCTTTGGCCAAGGTAGTCGTGATCCGCTCGCGCATGATGAGGCTCCCCAGCATAGTTTTGAGGAGGGCGCGGCGCCCTTTGCGGGGGCGGCTCAAGATTCGACCTTTGTTCCGATGTTGCATAGTGCGCTCGTAGGCGAGTACTCCTCCCGGGAGTCTCTGCGGTGATTACTCTTCTTCCTTCTCTTCCTTGCTCTCTTTCTTGGCCTTCTTGGGTTTGGTTTCGGCAGACTCTTCCTCGGCGCTTGCGACACTCACCGGAGCCTCCTTGTCAGAGAGGAGAACGGAGAACTGCTCCACCAGGATAGCGACCGACTGGCGGAAAGCCTCTTCGGGAGAGAGCGTCCCGTCGGTCATCACTTCGAGGGTGATCTTGTCATAGTCCGTCCGCTTCCCGACGCGCATGTTCTCAACTTCGTAGTTGACCCGCTTGACCGGAGTATAGATAGCGTCGATGGCGATCTCGCCGATCTCGCGCTCTTCGTCCTCACGGCTCTCCGCGGCTACGTAGCCGAGACCGCGGTCCACCACGATTTCCATCTCGAGTTCGGTCTTCTTGTCAGAAATGGTCGCGATCACCTGGTCGGGAGTGGCCACCTCGACGGAAGCCGGGCACTTGATGTCTTTGCCGGTCACGACACCCTCGCCTTTGGACTTGAGTGTCACGGTCACCGCCTCTTCGCTGTGCGAGCGGAACCGCACCTGCTTCAGATTGAGAATGATCTGGACCACATCCTCCATGACGCCAGGGATGGTCGAGAACTCATGAGAGACCCCCTTGATCTTGACTGAACGGACCGCCGCGCCAGGAAGCGACGACAAGAGCACGCGCCGCAGGGCGTTGCCCAGGGTCGAGCCGTAGCCGGGATAGCAGCCGCCGATCTCGAATTTCCCGTGGTGCTTGCCCAGTTCGGTGTACTTGGGGCTGGATGGGAGTGCGATTGCGTGCATAGGGTTGTGGATTCCCTGGCGGGAAACCGATTAACACGGTTTATGAAACAAGGTTACTTCGAGTAATATTCGACGACTGCCTGCGCGTCGATGAAAACACCGACATCCGACTTGGTAGGGAGAGCGACGATCTTCCCCTCGAGCTTCTCGGCATCGAGGTTGAGCCAGTGCGGTACGTCTTTCTTGTTTTTCAAAACTTCTTCCTGCGTTTTGACGATCCCCTTGGCTGACTTGGTCGCTTTGAGGGCGATCACGTCGCCGACCTGCACTTCATAGGAAGAGATGTTCATGCGGATGCCGTTGACGGTGAAGTACTTGTGGCCGACGAGCTGACGAGCGAGCGAGCGCGATGGCGCGAAGCCGAGGCGATACACGACGTTGTCGAGACGCCGCTCGAGCCGCTCGATGAGGAGGTCGCCGGTCGCACCCTTGCGCTCCTGGCTCTCTTCGAAGTGGTGGCGGAACTGCCGCTCGAGGATGCCGTAGATGCGCTTGATCTTCTGCTTCATGGCGAGCTGACGGCCGAATTCGCTCCGGTTGCGCGATGGATTCTGGCCATGGACGCCAGGGGCGTAGGGCCGGCGCGTCATGGCGCACTTGGGCGAGAAACAGCGATCTCCCTTGAGGAAGAGCTTTTCGCCGGCGCGGCGGCAGAGTTTGCATTTGGAGTCGAGATGGCGGGCCATACGTAGGAGAAAAAAGCGGGATGCTGAAAGGGTTACATGCGGCGCGGGCGGCGCGGGCGGCAGCCGTTGTGCGGAATCGGAGTGATGTCTTTGATCGAAACGAGGTTGAAACCGTTGTTGGCGAGACCGCGGATGCAGGCTTCGCGACCGCTGCCGACGCCCTTCACGTAGACTTCGAGCTCCTGGACGCCGTACTTCTTCACTTTCTCCGAGAGCTCCGCGATGATCTGGGTCGCGGCATAGGGA
>CAYWVL010000004.1:8264-22337 GCA_964461975.1 uncultured Bdellovibrionales bacterium
GCTGGACCAGGCCAAGACGCCGCCATTGAGGTCCGCGATGGTGACGATGGTGTTGTTGTAGGTGCACTGGATGCTCGCCCGGCCCTTCTCCACGAGACGCTTGGCCTTCTTGACGCGCTTCTTCCCCGTCTCCTCTGCCGAAACTTCGGGAGCGACTGGCGTCTCTTCGGTTTTCAGTTCTTGTTCAGCCATACTCTGGTTTAGGTCTTGTCAGATGCCTTCTTGCGGCCGCTGCCCATCGTCTTGCGTACGTTGCCGCGGACCGTACGGGTATTGGTCTTGGTCCGCTGGCCGCGCACCGGGAGACTCTTCTGATGGCGAGTGCCGCGGTAGCAGCCGATTTCCTTCAGGCGCTTGATATTCATCTTGACCTGGTGGCGCAAGTCTCCCTCGACGCGGTAGGTCTTCTCGATCGCTTCGCGAAGCTTGTTGGCTTCCTTCTCAGAGAGGTCCTTGGTGCGAGTGTCGGGATTGATCGAGAGCGTTGCGAGAATCTTGTTGCTCGTCGGACGCCCGATACCGTAGATGTAGGTGAGGGCGATCTCGACACGCTTCTGATCTGGCAGGTTGATACCGGCGATACGGAGCATAGCTTAGCCTTGACGTTGCTTATGTTTCGGATTCTTGCAGATGACGAAAATGACTCGCTGCCGCTTCACGATTTTGCAGTTGGCGCAGATTTTTTTGACTGAAGCGCGGACTTTCATAGCTACACTCTTAAGCGTTGGACGATCCTGCCTTTGGTAAGGTCATACGGGCTCATATCGACGATCACCCGGTCACCCGGGAGGAGGCGGATATAATGGACCCGCATCTTGCCGGAAATATGGGCCAGCACCTCGTGGCCGTTGTCGAGACGGACCTTGAAGGTGGCGGAGGGAAGCGATTCGATCACCTCTCCCTCGAAACGGATGAATTCTTTGGTATTACCCATATATGGCACGCGGGTATCCGTGGAAAAAAGCCTGGCGCTGGCGGCCGATTGGCGAGCCAACGCAAAAAGAGAGGTGTGCGTATAATTCCGTGCGTTCCTCGATCGTGCGTCGCGTCAGTATACCCTCTCCACGGGAGCCGTATGCAGTTTTCAAATGTGTTGACAGTATATGGCACCCTCTAAATCTTGTCAACCACAGTCCTCTCGGCCGGGGCCGCCCTCGGCCACAAACCCGCTCTGACTACTTCCCGAACCGGCGTTCCCCCTGGGAGGCGAAGGCTGCGACCACCTCTCGGAAGGCATCCGGCCCGAAGTCAGGAAAGTAGCACTCGGGAAAGGCGAGCGCGGCGTCCTTGGTCTCCCACATCATGAAACCCGTGGAGAGATGCGGGTCGCCTCCGGTCCGGATGAGGAGATCGACCGGCGGCAATTCCGCGGTCGCGAGATGGCGTTTGAGAAGCGCCTCGTCGATGGCTCCGGCTGGTATCCCATCCGAAACGATAGCCCGGATAGCTCGCAGCATATCGTCATCACCGCTATACGCGAGGAAGAAGTTGAGCCCGTACCGGCCATACTTCCGCGTTGCCTCCATCCCCTGGACGAGGAGTTGCTTGAGCGAGTCGGGAAACTGCTCCTCCCAACGACCGATGCAGCGGATGCGGACTTCGTGTTCATGGATCTCCTTGGACTCGAGGAGGCGGGTGAAATTCTCGGTATAGATACGGAGGAGTGCCGCCTTCTCCTCGAAAGGCCGCTTGGCGAGATTTTCCAAAGACGATCCCCAAAACGAGAGTTCGCGGATACCCATCTCTCGCGCAGTCTTGATAAGCTCTTCGGTGATCGTGGCGCCCGCGGCATGACCCTCCCACGGGGCGAGTCCGTGGTCTTTGGCCCAGCGACGATTGCCATCTGGGATGATAGCGACATGGCGCGGGAGGAGAGCTGGGTCGATCGGGGGCATAGCCTAGTACTCGCGCCGGAGCATATAATCGGTCACGCCTGCCAGGAATGTCTTGGACGGCATGGGGATGGAGAGGAGTTCGAGCGCCAGGCGCGCCTCACGGATCGAGCGCTCGGCCAAGTCTCGGACATGAGCGACAGCGCCAGACTCCGTAACGATGGTGCGGAAACGCTCGATATCGGAACGGGTGAGCTGGGCGCCCTTGGCCAGGATATCCGCGAGTTCTTGGCGGTAGCTCTTGCCCCGCTCAAAGACTGTCGTCACGAGAAGCGTGAGCTTCCCCTCCTGGATATCCGATCCGATCGGCTTCCCGAGCCGCTCCTGATCGCCGAAGATGCCGAGAAGGTCGTCCTGGATCTGGAACGCCGTCCCCAAAGGCAGAGCGTATTGCGAGAGCGGAGTGAGGAGCTCTTCGCCCTTCCCGGCGAGAATGGCGCCGAGGTGCAGCGGCCCCTCGAAGGTGTAGCGGGCCGTCTTCTGCTCATACATCTTGAGGACATCGGCAGACGTCGCCCGCTTGGAATACTCGTTGTAGATATCGCTCACTTCGCCGATGCCGGTATACGACACGATTTTCTGGGTTTTGGAGAGCGCTTCGAGCACCTGCTTCTCGGGAAAGCCCGAGCGGAAGAGCACGTCGTTCCCGAAAGCGAAGAGCATATCCCCGACGATGATGGCGATGGAGTTACCGAAATGCGTACCGTTCTGAAGACCGAGGAGCTTCTCCCCCCAGCTGGCATAACGCTCATGGAGGGTCGGCACGCCATGGCGCAGGTGGTCCCGGTCGATCACATCGTCATGCATGAGGAGGAACATGTGGATGAGCTCGACAGCGATCGAAGCGTCCATCAGGCGGTCACGGTCCTGACCATCGGCGGCCTGGTACCCGGCGAGCATGAAGGCCGGCCGGAGCCGCTTCCCGCCGGAGAGGGTGATCTTCTTGGCGTGTTCCAGCGCCTCGGCGACGAGGGCATTTTCCCCTCGCACGTCCTCGATGCGCGCGTCAAAATACGCCGCCAGCTTGGGGTCAAATTCCGACTTGAACTGCTTGAGATAGCTCGAGATATCCATAGCGACGAAGGCATTGTAGCAAAAGTCAGCGGGCGGGAGCAATACGCTCTCCCTGTCCGAGAAAAGGCTAGCGCTCGCTCTCGGGAAAGGTGAAGAAATCCCGGTAGCGCCGGTAGAGTTCGAGGGTGGCCTGGAGGTCCCGCGCATTGTAGCGGGCGATTTCACGATACTTGCCGTCTTTGAAGAGTCCGCGCACGTCATCGCCGGTCACGCCCTGCGCTTTGGGACTCTCGATCCCGAAGGCGCGCGTCCAGAGGTGGAGACTCCCCTTCCGCCGCACCGTCCCGTAAAAGGAGAGCTGGTCGAGGAGATCCACATGCTTGGCATTCCACGGCTGATAGTTGAGATAGCGGTTGGCCATGAGATTCTTGGTGGGTTTGACCCCATGCACGGCCGAGCGCGTCCAGAGGAAGGGTACGTCGAACTGGCGGCCATTGAACGTGACAAAGGTATCGTACTTGGTCGCTATCTCCCAGAACTTCTCGAGCATGGCCTTCTCCGAGAGCGCCTCGTATTTCGTGCCGTCCTCCTCGAAGTCCGTGTCGCTCGCATCCGCTGGCTGGTAGTAGACCGCGCTCTTCTCCCGCTCGGCGTCGAGGACCCCGATCGCGACGATCTGCCCAGTGAGGGGCGAAAACCCGAGCCCATCTTCCAGATCCTTGAGCGCCGCCTGATAGTCGGCCTCATTGCCGGCCTCGCGTTTGATCCAGCGCGTCAACACTCCTCTGGTCGTCTCATCGAGCGCCTCGAAATCTTCCCCGACCGTCTCGATATCGAAAATAAGGGTTGGCATAAAAATGTAGGCTAGTACCCACAAATCTGAATAATCTCCTGACACTTTTTGTACTTTGCTTTTGCGCTCGCAACCATTTTATCTGTGTCAATACGGTCGCTGTCATTATCTTCTAAGTCTTCAATGTGGTCATCAAAAGCTGATTTTGTTTTGTAAGTCTTACCACCACAATAAATATTTTCACTGTAAAGTTTTTGGCAATTAGCTTGCGTTTCAACCTGCTTATTTAGACTCTGTTGTACCTGTGCCTGAGAAGAAACCTGGGCCTGTTGAGAATTGAGCAGTTTTTCTTGCTCTAGCAATCTACCACTTTGTTCTGCGATTTGAAGCTCGTACGCATTTAGGCTCTGCGCCTGGGTTGCGACAGTATTCTCTAGCTCTAGTAACTTAGTCTCGGTTTCAACCCTGCTTTTATCAATCTCATCAGCAAGCGCCAAGACAGCCTCTTCTGGTGCAAGACCAAAGAGAAGATTCCTGGTTGGGGAAACACTCATCGCAAGCACTGGGGAAAGTGCTGCTACAAGCACGAATAGAGCTGTCAGAATTACTTTCTTCACGCTCTTCGTTTATAAATTTCGTAGCCCCAAGGGGAATCGAACCCCTCTTTTCAGGATGAGAACCTGATGTCCTAGCCGATAGACGATGGGGCCAGTTGTCTGACCTAAGTTTTGTAATAACACCTCACAACACCCCTGGCAACCCCGGCTAGGACCGTCCTAGCGATAGACCCGTCGCGTAAGCGAGGATGCTGGGGCCATACTTCGCACGAGGCTCCGTGATGGCAAACTTCTTGTATATAACCCGGCAGGGGCGGCAGGAATCGGACCCGCGCTAACGGTTTTGGAGACCGTTGTACTACCATTATACGACGCCCCTAGTGTCGTCTCTCACCCGCGAACCTCTTCAAGGATACACTATCGGGCGCGAACGAAGAAAGCCCCGAGAGGCTTACTTCGATTCGTTGTGCGGGGTGTTCTTCTGGCAGAACTTGCAGTACTTCGAGAGCGCGAGCTTCTCCTTCACCTTCTTCTTGTTGCGCTTGGTGTAGTGGGTGATGCGGCTGCAAACCGAGCACTTCAGTTTGGCCATGTTGTCCTTGATGACTCCCATAAAAAACGAGTTTAAACAGTTGAGGCGGTACGCGGTCTACTCTACGGGAAATCGGGCCGGGAGTCAACCCCATGCAAGAACGCAGCACCTTTGGCGCGGCATCAGTCGCAAAGTGCGACTTTTCTCTAGCAAGGCCAAGCCAGAAGTAAAAAGACGCGGGCACCTCGAGACGCAGTCGAGATGCCCGGAGAAAGGCGGTCAGAAGCCGAAGCGCATGCTGAGCATGTGGACATGGCTGTGTCGGAGGTCGAACTTCCGCTGTTCGTAGACGAGCGTAGCCGACGGCGCGAACCGATAGCTCGCCCCGAGCCCCACGACGGGAACCGTCCCCCGCTCCTCGATCGAGAGAGCGGGCGGCGGGTCGCCGCCAAGCCGCGGGAAGACAATCGTCACTCGCGCGTCGCCGTGCATCGCGCCCAGCCGGAGAAAGACTTCCCACCCCGACCCAAGCGGCAGTCGTCCGAGCGCCGTGATCATGGTGCCCTCGAGTGTCGCCCGGCGTTCCATCGGCTCGGGCTCGGAACAGGCCGAGAGGTTTGACGACTCGGCGCAGAGCGAGTATGCGCCGGTCACTTTCGTGCCGAACCCGCTGAAGCGGGTGAATTCGAGCGCGGCGTAGCGACCGAGGAGACAGCCGCCGCCGTACTCGCGCGGACGGCTGCGCTCCTCGAAGTCGTACGTACCACGGATGAAGACGTACGGGATCCCTGTCGGCCCGAGGATGCGCTCCTCGAGCTTCTCGGCGAACGAGCGGTCGAACTTCCCCTGGCCCGTGCCGAAGTGGAAATAGCAGTCGGCTGCCCGAGCCAAGCCAGGCAGCAGGAGCGCCGCGAAGAGGGCTGGGGACAAAGAACGAAGCCGCATGGCAGACTCCCTCAAGTTGCGGATGGGCGCACGCTAGCACCGCCTGCCAGAAAAGTAAAGACTCGGGTCTCCCCGAGCCGCGCAATGAGCCACCTCTCGGATTCGGACCGAGGACCTACGGTTTACAAAACCGTTGCTCTAACCAGCTGAGCTAAGGTGGCGGTGTACTGTATATGGTGGGTAGGGAGGGATTCGAACCCCCGAAGCCCGAAGGCGTCAGATTTACAGTCTGATGCATTTGACCGCTCTGCAACCTACCCGAATTTTTCTCACCGTGAGCCGTTGACCGGATTTGAACCGGTGACCTATTCCTTACCATGGAATTGCTCTACCGACTGAGCTACAACGGCAGCTGTCACAACACAAATAGAACTTCTGTATCTTAGCCGAAGAAACCGGGTCAAGCAATTCCCGAGCCCTTGTGCTTCTCCCGCTGGATCAAGAGCCGCTCGAGTTTCCTCACCTTGTCCTTCACTTCGCGATTCATGGGGAGAAGCTTGATCACCTGGCGATAACAGGCCTTGGCATCCTCGAGATTGTCTCCCGAAAGATAGTAATCGCCGAGCTCCTCGTAGGAGGCGGCATCTTTGGGATTCTTGGCGATCCGATCGATGAGTTCCTCTTCCGAGAGCAGTTTCTTGGGAGCGACGATGGCGTGCTTGCGCCGCACATAGTGATCCGGCTCAGACTGGGTGAGCGCGCTGACCTTCCGCTTGAGACTTGTCAGCCGAGAGAAGGACTTCGGCTCCTCCGCTGCGACCGGACTAGCCGCGGCATCGGCACTCGGACGCTCCTCTCCTGTTGCGAGCGGCGGCGCAGGTTCGAGGGTGGCTCGATGGCGGCGATGCCAGTGATCCCAGAAGCGATCCTTGTCATCAGCGGTCGAGAGCGGCTCGGCATCCGCAGCAGGCGCTTCATCACCGGACGCCGCGTCGCTCACCGCCTCCCGCTTGCGGCGGATCAGCGTCGAGACCTCCTGGAATCGATTGTGGACCTTGAGCGAGAAGAGTTTGAGCCGCTGGAGAATCCGCTCGAGGAGACGGAGACTCCAGTCTGTCGAGAAGAAGAGGAGGAAACGCTGCGACCGCTCGGGAGAGAGCGCGGAGAGCCGCTCCTGAAGCGCTGGATCCGAACGCTTCTTGGAGAGGAACCACACCAAAAACCCGAGACAGGCGACGAGGACGAGCGGTGGGATGATGAGTGACCACATGGCCGTACTGGTGTCCGGACTCCCGGAGGATCAGGGCTTAGATCTCGTAGCGCACGAACTGACCGACCTCCACTTTCTCTCCGATCCGATGAATGCTCTCGGTGATGAGTTCACCGACCGTTTTCGACGGATCCTTGACGAACGGCTGGGAGAGGAGCGCGAGCTCTTCGCGGAATTTCTTCTCTTTGCCCGCGAGAATCTTCTCGGCGATCTCGGCGGGCTTCCCCTCCTGCTTCACCTGTTCTTCCCAGATGACGCGCTCCTTGGCGACCGCTTCGCTCGGGACCGACTCTGGCGAGAGGTAGAGCGGATTCATGGCGGCGATATGCATCGCGAGGTCGCGGCCGAGCGCCTGGAAGTCTTCGTTTCTAGCCACGAAATCAGTCTCGCAGAGGAGGGTCAGCATCACGCCGACTCGCGCGTTGGAGTGGACATAGGTCGTGACGATACCCTCATGTGCCTCCCGATCGGTGCGCTTGAGCGCCTTGGCTTCGCCGCGCTTCTTGAGGAGCTGGATGGCCTGCTCTTCATCGCCATTGGCTTCTTCGAGGGCTTTCTTGACCTCGACGATGCCGGCGCCCGTCTTCTCGCGGAGTTGTTTGACTGCTTCGAGTGTGCTCATACACTTTCATTTTAGTGGAAAAGAATGTTTGGACCAAGCAAGCGATCGGCTCTCGGATGATCGTCGCTCCGGACCGGGAGAGATCCGGGTCATGCCTGTCTTAGGCAGCTGGCGTCTCGCTCTTGGCCGGTGTCTTGGCGACGTGCGGCGCGACCGCCTGACCCAGCCGGGCCAGGAGGAGGTGGATCGACGAGAGGGCATCGTCATTGCCCGGAATCGGATAGTCGATAAGCGTCGGGTCCATGTTGCTGTCTACGATGCCGACCAGCGGGATCCCCATGCGCCGGGCCTCGCGGATGGCGAGATCCGCTTCCTTGGCGTCCGCCAGAACGACCGCGCCCGGGAGTCCGGTCAGCGTCTTGAGACCGCCGACTTTGTGCTCGAGCTTCTCGATCTCCTCGCTCTTCTGCTGCTGCTCGAACTTGGTGTACTTCTTGTACTCGCCGGCTTCCTGCATCCGTTCGCTTTCCATGAGATACTTGGCGCGGCCGCGGATCTGGTCGAAGTTGGTGAGGGTGCCGCCGAGCCAGCGGTCGATAGCGTACGACTGGCCGAGGCGCTTGGCCAAGGACTTCACCGCGTCGTGCGTCTGCTTCTTCACGCCGACAAAGAGGATCGGCTTGCCGCTCTTCGCGACTTCGGCGAGAAATTGAGCCGCCCGCTCAAGCATCACAACGGTCTGTTCGAGGTCCATGATGGAGATATTCTTCCGCGTGGTGAAGATATAGGGCTCCATCCCCGGGTGGCGCCGGGATACGACGTGGCCGAAGTGCACGCCAGCCTTGAGCAAGGCTTCGATACTCGCATCGACGCCGTCGAAATTATAGGTCCCGAAATAGTCGCGCTCCAAGAGGCGTACCGGGACGCTCGGGGTGGTCGCCACCCCATCTGTCTGGGTCATACAGTCTTCCTTAGGATAATTACTTCTCCTGGAGCTCGCTCCCGGACCCCGATCGGGGGGCAGGAAGGGAGGATTGGCTCGCAAGAGGCTGGATTTCTCCCCGGCAACTACTCGAAAGGCCGGGGGAGATGAGCGTCCCCAGTATAGGCGCGGGGGCGAGTCTTGTCAATTTGGAAACCGCATGCTAGACTCCCACTGCTTAGACGAGGGCTTGCATGAGCCCTGTTTGAAATACGCTATTATGAAAACTGCCATCCACCCGACCTATCACGAGGAAGCGACCGTCACCTGCGTCTGCGGCAAGACTTTTGTCACTGGCTCGACCATTCCCAAGATCGCGACCGAAATCTGCTCCAACTGCCATCCGTTCTATACCGGCGAGAAGAAGTTCGTCGACACCACCGGCCGCGTCGACCGCTTCAAGAAGCTCTCGGAGCGCTCCGAAAAGAAGGCTGCCGCCCACGCCGCTGTCGTGGCCAAGCGCGCCAAGAAAGAGGCAGCCGAAAAGAAAGAGGCCAAGGCAACCAAGACCGCCAAGGAAGCAGCTCCAGCCGCAGCGTAGTCAGCCCTCGATATGAACTTAACAATCCCGCTTTCGGGATTGTTGTTCATTCTCGCACCAAAAAGAGGTGCTAGTATTAGTATCATCACTTATTCCTATGCAGGACCTGATCACAAAAATTGAAGCCGAGTACCGCTCCGTCGAGGCCGACCTCGCCTCGGAGGCGGTATTGAGCGATCCCAAAAAGCTCATGACTCTCGGGCGACGCAAAGCCGAGCTCGATATCATCATGGAGCGGATCAATCGGCTCAAGGAGGTTGAGAAATCCCTCCGTGACAATGCCGAGCTCACCCAGGGAGAGGCCGACCCCGAGCTCAAGGCGATGGCAGCCGAAGAGAATATCGCCCTCTCCGCGGAGAAAGCCACGCTCGAAGCCGAACTCACTCGCCTCCTCCTCCCCAAAGACAAGAACGACGACAAAGACATCATCGTCGAGATCCGCGCCGGCGCCGGAGGCGACGAAGCGAGCCTCTTCGCGGCGGAGCTCTTCCGCATGTACGCCCGCTATGCCGAGAGTCTCGGCTGGAAGGCCGTCCTCCTCGATGCCAACCGCACCGAAGCCGGCGGCTTCAAAGAAGTCACCTTCGAAGTGAGCCGCGGCGGGAGCGACACCTCGGTCTATCGCAAGCTCAAGTACGAGTCCGGCGTCCACCGCGTCCAACGCGTGCCCGAGACCGAGAAGATGGGCCGGGTGCACACCTCGACCGTGACCGTCGCCGTCCTTCCCCAAGTCGACGATATCGAGATCGTGGTCAAGCCCGAGGATCTCCGCATCGATACCTTCTGCTCCTCGGGTCCTGGCGGCCAGTCGGTCAACACGACCTATTCCGCCGTCCGCATCACCCACCTCCCCACGGGCGTCGTGGTTTCTTGCCAAGACGAGAAATCGCAGATCAAGAACCGTGAGAAAGCGATGAAAGTGCTCCGGGCCCGCCTCTGGGAAGCCGAGGAAGAGCGCCAGCTCAAAGAGCAAGGCGATGCTCGGAAGAGCCAGATCGGCACCGGCGATCGGAGCGAAAAGATCCGCACGTACAATTTCCCCCAGGACCGCATCACCGACCACCGGATCCACGAGAACTGGAGCAATATCCCTGGGATCCTCGAAGGCAACCTGGCCCCCATCCTCGACGCGCTCGAAGCGGAGGATATCCGCATGAAAATCGAGGCCGCGGAGAAGCAGGGCTGAGTATGCGGGTCAGCGACGCTCTCGACTCAGACCGCTTGGAAAGGCTTGACTGCGAACTCTTGCTCGCCCTCAGTCTCGATCGTGACCGAACTTGGATACTCGCGCATCCAGAGTACGCACTCACTCCTGACGAGGCCGCTCGTTTTGAAGATCTAGCGCACCGCCGAGAAGGCCATGAACCGCTCGCGTATATTCTTGGTGAAAAAGAATTCTATGGACTTCCTTTTGCCGTGAATGAGCACACGCTCATCCCTCGGCCGGAGACCGAGCTGCTTGTTGAAGCAGCCTTGGAAAAAGTATCAAGTATCAAGTATCAAGTATCAAAGAAAAGAATTGCCATTGTTGATATTGGAACAGGCAGCGGATGCATTATTGTTTCTCTCGCCAAACATTTGCTCGATTCAGAATTCCAGATTCACGATACGAGCCTGGCATTCTTCGCTGCTGACATTTCCTCCGAGGCGCTCCTTACTGCCCGATCAAACGCTCTTCGTCACGGGGTCGCTGATCGCATCACGTTTGTCCATTCCGATCTCCTCGAGCGGGTACGGGAGCAACTCACGACGTTTGACCTGCTCGTCGTCCTCGCCAATCTCCCCTATCTGTCAGAGACGCTCTACGCCGATGCGGCACCCGATGTGAGACAGTTCGAGCCGGCTGGCGCGCTCGTCTCCGGTTTGGACGGACTCGACCACTATCACCGTCTCCTCTCCGAGCTCCAAGTGCTCACACCGAGACCAGACATTCATTTTTTCCTTGAAATAAGCCCTGAACAGGCCCTGTTTGTGCCGGCGCTCCTCCACAGCCACGAGGCCACACTCATCACGATCAGGCCGGATCTCGCCGGAAAGGCGCGCCTGGTAATCGGCAGGTTCGATGAGCGCCGCACCGATCCCGATCAAGACAAAGACTCTTACTATTGAAGTAAGAGTTTTTGTTTTCTGAAGACAGAAGCGTTACGAACTAGCGGCGCTTCTTGGTTGCCTTCTTCTTGGTGGCCTTCTTCTTCGCGGCCTTTTTCTTCTTTGCCATAATTATAGGTCACCTCCTCCCAGTTTTTGTTTTCGCTGCCGTGAGTTCACAGCAAGACGATTTTCTGTTTACTACAAAACAAAGTTTTGTTCTGTACGTGTGCGCAGTTGCGCACCCATGTCATAAGTATACACCTTCTAAAAAAAATGCAAAGAGAAAATAAAACCTGTCAAGCCTTTTTATATTTCGTTTCACTAAAAAATATTTATTGTCATTACGCATGCTCTGCAACTCGCATCATTTGCGCTGACGTTAACGATGTCTCATGAACTCTGCGCGATGAGGGACGCGCGATGAGATCGCATGATCAGATAGTTCTACTCATGCGTTGCGCCACTGATCGCGGGATTGGCACGCGCTCATCCAGTGCCTCTGTCGGATCGACCGTGACACGAGCTACATCGGTTTGGAGCCACCGTCAGGGAATCTCTCTCCGTAGTGCTCCCCATCATGCTCCTACTCGAGGGCCTGCTCTCGAAAAAATTCATAAATTACGGCTCAATTAAGCGTTTTTGTCGAGATTGACACCCACCCCTCTCCCCACTACCATGAGGAGCGAAGGGGGTCGAAAGAGTTCCCCGGACAGAAAAGATAGGGGGTACTCTCCCGATTCTGGCTTCAACGCAAGCAGCACGTTCACAAGTTAATCCGCAAACTAGGAAGAGAGGTGACCACTACTATGGAAGAAACTCACTATGACGGAGAGGAGCGCCTCGGAGACCAGGCGAAGACTTGGGTCCAGGAGAACCTGCGCGTAATCGTCAGCATCTTCATCGTTGCTGCGATCGCGCTCGGTATCTACTCCTACTCCCAGCGCACCGAAGACGGCATGCAGGATACGAACGCGGTCGCTTTGACCGAGGAAGAGGCAGGCTCAGTTGCTGATGAAGCCGCTGACACCGCTCCTCTGGCCGCTCCAGCGAACGGCACCGCAGACCGCCCGGCTGAGACCAGCCAGGAAACCGCTACGTCTTTCGTTGAGACAGCAGTCCGCGGCGATGGCTCGACCCATCTCGCCCGTGCCGCACTCATGAACTATCTCGAAAAGACGCCGGATTCATCCCTCACGGGCGCACACAAGGTGTACATCGAAGACTATCTCCGCAAGCAAGTCGCCGGCCAGCGCCACATGGCAGTCGGCCAGTCACTGGAATTCTCGAAAGACATGATCCGCCAGGCTATCGAACAATCGAAATCCCTCACGGATGGGCAGCTCAAGAATCTCCACAAGTACGCGCAGCGCGTCAGCGCCTATCGCTCGTAATCGTTTCTCTCGTACCTTTGCCGCAAATGCCTAAAGAACCCCGAAATCGGGGTTCTTTAGTTGTCTACTTGCCGCTGAAGAAGGTGCTCCAAGAAAATACCGAAGCGAATCGTACCGCGTCGCCAGGCTCGATATCCCGCGCCTCCCCTGCGTTCACCTCGAGCACCCGGTCGATCGTCCCGACCGAGTAGACCGGGGTGAGATCGCCCGGCTGCCGGTCCAGAGCGATCGAGTCTACGACACCGTTCCGGATATAGACAATATCGATCGGGAAGCGCATATCCTTCATCCAGAAGCCGGCTTGTTCTGGTACGGCAAAAACAAAGAGCATCCCCGTGCCCGGCTCGAGGCTCTGACGGAAGGAGAGTCCACGGACCCGAGACTCCTGAGTAGCGGCTGTCTCCATGATGGTCCAGGTCCGCTCGCCGATGGTCACGACCGGGCGCGCACCTCTCGGAGTGATCACGGCGATGAAAACCGTCCAGACAAGCGCCGCAAAGAGTACGAGCGACAGCACGGCAATCCAAAGTCGCCCAGGCTGGTGCAGCCAGAGTAAGCTCGCCGACAGCGAGGCGAACATGTACATGAACGGCACGCCCATGAAGATGATGCTGGCGACCACGAGCACCCAGAGCTTCTCCCACGAGCGGGTCGAGAGGGCCAGGAAACCCATCAGTCCAGTAAGGAAGATGTAGAGGAACGCGATGCTGCGTGGCGCCCAGCCGAACGAGAGCAAAATGTGATGGAGATGGCTCCGATCGGGAAGAAAAGGCGAACGTCCGTGCCATATCCGCGTCAAGATGACCGAAAAGAAATCAAGGAAGGGAAGCGCGAGAACGATCAGGACTGTCGCGATCTTGGCTCCGGCATAGATCGAGAGCATGCCTATGAAGAAACCGACAAAGAGCGCCCCGCTACTCCCCGCCACAAGCTGGGCCGGGTGCCAGTTGAAGGCGAGAAACCCGATGACCGCGCCGAGGAGCATCAGAGCGATGAGGATGAGTGTGGGCTGATTGACCTCGGGCCGTGCCGAGAGGATGGCGATCACGAGGAGCGCCACCCCGACGACGCTCCCCATCAGTCCGTCGGTCCCGTCAAGCCAATTGACAGCGTTCATGACAATGAGCATCCAGAGAAGCGTCGCGAATACCGGGAGCCAAGCCCAGTGGGCGAACGAGAGTACCGCCCCGGCGCCGATGTGGAGCTCTGTGACAAGCGTGCCGGCCTGGACAACGATACCGCCGAGCACGAGCTGCCCGAGGAGCTGCTGCCACCAGGCAAGCGCCAAGAAATCATCCAGAAGGCCGAGGACGAGCGCGCCAAGCGCTCCGAAGACGAGCCCACGGAGGGCAGCGTCCCAGACCAATCGTTCATCGAGGGCCAGGGCAGCGAAAAACCCAGCGGCGAGGATGACTCCTCCGAGCCGAAAGTAACGCGGCTGCACACTCGACCGGTCACCCTCATCCCGGCGAAAGGGCAGCTGGAAGAATGGGGAGCGAGAGAGGCACTGGCCAACGGCAAATGCGACAGCCGCCGCAGTCCCGAAAGCTATCAAGCTGTCTA
>CAYWVL010000004.1:22347-34193 GCA_964461975.1 uncultured Bdellovibrionales bacterium
AGGGAGCAGCCAATCACACATTGATAAAGGCGAGTGCGGCCGCGACCACGACGGTCGAAGCGGCTATGAGCCAATTTCCGAGAGAGAGGAGCCAAGCGGTGTCGGGATATCCGCGCCGGTTGAGGACGAGGATCAGCGCTGTATTGGCGAGGACGAAGAAGTACGCCACCGCCGGAACGAGGAAAATTTGCCACCACACCCCGAGAAGATCGATGCCGAGATAGGCATTGTACCGCAGGATCACGACATCATCGCGAGCATGCACGAGAAAGTAGAGTATACCCGCCGCGGCCAGATGGAGCACGGTCGCTCCCATCCAGGTCAGCAGCCAGAAGCGCCGGCGCCACCAGGGCGAAGCGGCAGCCGTCGGAAGCGGCGCTGGAGCGAGAGTTTCATTCATACGCGTGGCGGTACGTCCGATGGCAGAGCAGCCGCCTCGGGCTCGCCGGTCAGGCGGGTGCGCTCGAACTGCTCACCCAAGCGGAGCAAACGCTTCTCGGCCTCCTCATACTTGGTACGAGCATTGCCGACGTGCTTGCCCAAGACTTCGAAATCTTCCTCGAATTTTCCGAACTCTCGTCCGAGCCGCTCCAGCTCGACAAACATCTCCTTGGCCCGCTTCTCGATCCGCATCCCCTGGAGGCCGTACATGATCGTCTTGAGGTAGGCGTAGAACGAGTTGGGCGAGACCGGGACGACATGCTTCTTGTTGAAGTACTCATAGAGCCCGCTGTCACCGTCTTCCTTGATAATCGTCTCATAGTAGACGTTCTCGGCCGGGATATACATGAGCGCGAGATCGATCGTCCCCTCGGCCGGCACGATGTACTTGGCCGCGATGGCATCGACATGCTTCTTGACGTCGGAGAGGAACTGCCGCCGTGCCGCCTGTCGCTCCGCGCCCTCCGGAAGCGCGATCAGCCGTTTGAAATTCTCGAGCGGAAACTTGGAGTCGACGCTGATAGATCCTCCTTTGAGCGTGATGAGGGCATCGACCGTCTCCCCACTCTTGAACGTGTGCTGGATGACGAAATGATCCGGCGCGAGCATCTGCCCGAGGAGATCATTGAGCATGAGCTCGCCGAACCCGCCGCGGATCTTGGGCGCCTTGAGGATATCCTGAAGCGAAGCCACGTCCTTGGTCACTTCGAGGATAGCCTGGTTCATCTTGGTCACTTCGATGAGCTGCTTCTGGACATCGGTGTACGACTGGCCGGCCTTGTCGAGACGCTTGTCGAGCCGGTCCGTATTGTCATGGAGCCGCTTATCGATATTCTCACGCAGGTGATGGAATTCCTGAAACAAGGTCTGGGAGAATTGGGTCATCTCCTGGCGCATGCCCTGATCAAATGCCCGGAGACGCTCCTCGACCTCACGAGTCTTGTCGCTGGACTGCACGCGGCCTTTCCAGAGGAACCAGAGGGCGACCCCCAGTCCGGCGACCAGCGCCCCGATGATGACGGAAACAGCCTGCATAGGATTATTTGCGGATACCGGCGATGAAGCGCTTGAGTTCGGCGACGCGGTTCACCACCTCCTCATACGGGCCCTCGAGGAATTCGATGAAGAAGCGGTCGAGCATATTGAGCCGGTACTGGAGCTCCTCGCTATTCATGAGGACAAAACGCACCTCCTTGCCGACCTCGGCCTCGAGATGGGCGATCGCTTGGCGCAGCTTGGCGCGATTGAGGTTGTTGACGACGAGAATCATGTCTACCTTGGCCTTGGGGTAGTTGAGGAAAAGTCCACTAATGAGGATGAGCTTCACTTCGCCGATCGTCTTGAGCCGGCGGAAAACCCGCGCCTCGGCGTTCACGTTGAGCTTGGAGACGAGCGACTTGAGCTCCACGTAGAAGGGGAAATCGGTATTGCTCACGTAGAAGCGACGCCCTTGCCGCGAACGCTCGTGGATGAATTTCATCTTGGCGAGCTTCTTGGCCTCGCGAGCGACGTCATTGCGCGAGAGGAGCGTCCGCTCCGCGATGTCCGCAGCAGAAAACTCCCCTTCTGGATTCATGGCGAAGAACCGGATGAGTCGGGCGCGCACGCGGGATCCGAACAGGGATTCGAACAGGACGACAGACATACGGAAAAGTATGGTGAATAAACGGAATGATCCCCTTCAGTATAGCCGAGCCGTCTCCCCCGAGTCAAAATGCGCCCCGAAATCGGCAGATGCATGATTATGGCTTAGCCAAGAGAAAAATTCTGTCATTTGTGGTATAATATTCTCCGTACGTCGGGTAAGAGAATTCTTCCCGGCAGAGGTTTGGGGTGGCAGCACGGCGCGGTGCCGACCATGATCGATGCGCCAGCTCCCCAGGATTACTTGGTTCCGATCAGCCAGAGCCCATCTCGCATCCAGATATGAAGGATCGTCCGACACGAAAAAAAGAGGTCCGCACCGCCAACGGGATACGGCCTGTCTTTGAGGCGATTACTGTCGGCAGCGGCCGGAGCGCCGAGCCATATATCATCGCTTTCCACTACAAGAGCGACAATGTCGCTGGCAAGGTCCTCGGGACATTGTTCGGCTTTTTCGAGGTCGAAGTTCATGATGAAGACGCGGCCTATATCGTCAATTTCCTCGCGTCAGTCGCCAAAAAGGAGTACTTCGCCAATCCGCGCCGCTCGGTGGAAGACGGTTTCGAGACCATGCTCCACAAAGTGAACGTCGCCCTGGCTGAAATCGCCAAAGAAGGCAATGTCTCCTGGCTCGGCCACCTGCACGGCGTCCTGGGAGCTGTCAGCGATCACGAAATCTTTTTTTCAGCTACCGGGGACGGCGTCCTCTCGCTCGCTCGCGATGACACTTTCCGTCCGATCAGCGACGGTCTGGCCGAAAATCTCGCCGAGCCGCACCCGCTCAAGACCTTTACCGAAGTGGCGAGCGGCCAACTCGTCGAGCGTGACGTATTCTTGGCGCTCTCGCCGTCGATCTGGACGCTCTTTACCCCGGACGAGCTCAAAAAGAATATCGCTCGCATGAGCGCTCCGGAATTCGCCCAATTCCTCCGGACTGCCCTCATCAACGAACTCCCTATCGCCGGCGCCGTCATTGTCCGCGTCGAAGCCGTCGCGCTCCCAACCCCGCAACCCAAGAAGGCAGCCGAGGCGGTCCCAGCCGATGCCTCTCTCCTCGCCAATGTCTGGAGTCGCCAAGCTTTCGAGCAGGCGCGCACCGCCCGCTTGGCCGCCCTCAAAGAACGGGAGGATACGGACACAGCGACTCCGGCGCAGGCCCCGGAAGACGAGCGCGAGGAATACGTGGACCGGAAAACCGGTCATATCTACGTCCAGGGTGAGGATGACCATGGAAGCGAAGCGAGCGAAGTCTGGAAAGAAAAACTCGGACTGACCCTCCAGGCCCTGTCTCGCAGTTGGAGCGCCCAGCAGGACAAGCTGCGCCGGAATATGCGGCGAGCCAGAAAACAGAGCGGCTTTTTCATCGAGGAAGCGACTGCGTTTGGCGCTCGGCTCGGCCGAAGTGTCAGCCGTCGCGCCCGCAGCCTAATGCGGCGCCTCCGTGAAGTGCGCGCCGAGCGCCAGCGTGCCCGCGCAACAGCCCAGGCTGAGGTGGTCGCCACGGCCGTCGCTACCGAATCCCTCCTGACACCTCCGATGCCGCCCTCCGGCAACCAGCCTTCTTGGCGGGAGCGCTGGATGAGCCGGCTCCATGCCCAGGGCGCTTGGTGTAGTGAGGCCTGGTCATCGCTCCGAGTGCGTTTCCAGTCCTCACGCATCTCGCGCCCGACCCTCGTCCTCACGCATCTCGGAATGCCGACGCTTCCGGAAAGAGCCCGCTCACTCGCTTGGATCGGTTCGCTCACATCATGGGTCGCCCGCGGGCTGAATACCATCGCTACGCTCCTCCGAAAACTGGCGTCCAGTGTCACCGCGCTCGACCCGCTCCACGCGAAGCGACAGCGCCTTCTCATCGTCGGCGTGACACTCATCGTCATCGCGATGGTTCTGGGCTTCCTATTCTTGGGCGACCGCGCGACGACGCCAGGCGATGAAGCAGAAAGTGAGAATGCCCCGGCCATGCCAGCTGCTGACCCGGCTCTCTCGGCTCCGACCGCCACGACACCCGAACAAGACGAGCCGCTGGCGACCCGCCTCTCGGACGGTCGCGCGCTGACCGCCCCCTACAACGGTCCGCTCATCGCTTTTGTCCGGATCAATGATCTCGCCTGGGGCGTCACCCGTGACCAGATCGTCAACATCGCGACCCAAGAATCCCGACCGACACCCGAACTGATCCGTCTCGCGACCGCCATGGACGACCTGGATGCGCTTTTCCTCCTCGGCGAATCCGGGACGCTCCACATGTATACCGTCGCCAATAAGCAGTTCGAGACAAGCACGCTGCCTCTCCCTGCTGGCGCGCAAGTGGATGCCATCGGTGCCTACCTCACCTACCTCTATGTCCTCGACCGCGACAGCCGGATGATCTACCGTTTCCCGCGCTCCGAAGGCGGCTTCGGTGCGCCGGTCACCTGGTCCAAAGAATCACTCTCTCTCGCGGAAGACTCCCCGCTCACGGTCGGCGAGACGATCGCGCTCGTCGGTGAAGACCAGAGCATCGGCCTCTACGAGCGAGGCAAGCGATCCGCGATCGCCTTTGGCGAGACCAGAGCGTCCGTCACGCCAAGCGCCCTCGCCTTCGACAAAGCCAGTACCGACCTCCTCGTCCTCGACCGAACCAAAGAGCGCGTGGTCCGCTACCGCGTCGACGGATCGCTCGTCGCCCAGTATTTCCATGCTTCTTTCAAGGACGCGAGTACGCTCCTCATGGGCCCGGGGAATACCCTCCTCGTCGTCCGCCCCGACGGCACCTTCGCTTTCCAATTGCCGTAAGCTACTGCGGCCAACTTCGTGTATAAAAAATCTTTCCCGTGTCGTGGCAGCTGCCACGACACGGGTGCATTACTTCTTGGATGAGAGCTTCCCCAGGAGCTTATCCATTGAGGACCTCCAGCGTTCGAGCTGGAGCGGGGTAAAACCTCGCCGCTCCGCTTGCTCAGTTGGCTTCACGAATTTCGTCCTGACACGCCAGCCACGCTGCTCCCGATCGGTTGTAGCCAAGCGTTCTTGGTCGTGCCCACTCACCGGCGCTGGTTCCAGGTGACCATTGGCCGGCAACTCACGTGTAGTCACCTGCACCGCGATGTCCTGCAGAAGTGGCAGCAAAGCAACCGGTGCGGCTGACCGCTCGCTCCAACCACCAAGCTTTTTCCGTAGCCTTACAACTACCTGAGCATGGATTTGGCAGACTCGGCTTTCGGTGACTCTGAGAATGTCTCCGATCTCCTTGAAGGTCATGTCCTGCTCGTAGCGCAGGTTCATCACGTGCTGCTCGCGCTCGGGCAGCTGCTTGATGGCGGTCACGAGCGCCTCGCGCATGCGCCAGTCCTCCAGCTGAGCCACCGGGTCGGCTTCCTCGTCGGCCACGTGGCGGTCGAGGTAGTCCTCGTCGCCGTCGTCGCCGCTCATGTCCTCGAGGTAGATGAGCTGCGTGCCGCGCACCCTGCCCAAGAGCTCCTGGTAGGCGGCGAGCGTCAGGCCCATCTCGCGCGCGACCTCGCCCTCGCTCGGCGCGCGGCCGAAGCGCTGCTCGAGCTTGTGCACCGCCGCCTCGATGCTGCGCTGGTGGCGGCGGTCGCCGCGGCTCATCCAGTCTTTGCCGCGCAGTTCGTCGAGCATAGCACCGCGGATGCGCTCGACAGCATAGGTCTCGAACTGCACGCCCTGGTTGGCGTCGAAGCGCGAGAGCGCCTCGCACAATCCGATCATGCCCACCTGGATGAGATCGTCCAGCTCCTCGTTGGCCGGCAGTTTGGCGATCATCTGGCGCGCCAGGCGGCGCACGAGCGGCTGGTACCGCCTGATCTGTTCAACGTGAGAATCAGAGTCGGTGTTCATTGATTGCTCCCGTGATGGTCCAGGTACGAAACAACAAGTTGCCGGGCTATGCAAACTTCTACTGCTTCCTCGTTCTGAACCACGAGCAAGCCTTCAAGGGTGATTTCACCCATGACTTTCTCCTTGGTTCAGTCAATAACAATCCCGGGGCGGTACGCCCCGAGGCTCAAGGAACGCCTCCAGAGTAACGTCTCCCTCGGCTTTTGTAAATCTGCGCCGAGAGCTGATACTCGTGGGTCGGCAAACAGGTATTGTGGGGCAGAAAAAGACTTCCCCCGCGCCGCAGTTGCTGCAGCACGGGGGAGTTGGGGGGCGCTCGAGCGAGCGCTAGGGGTGGGCCGGGTCAGACCTTGGACTTGCGCTTGGGCCGCACCATGGCGACCGACCAACGGCCCGCCCGTTCGAGGAAGTCGAACTCCTGCTCGGACAGTGGCTTGAAGTTGCCGTCAGGCTGGACCTCGTAGACCAGGCGATGTCCACCAGTTGTGGGGAAGATGACGACGGCGCCGGGACTGCTCGAGGGCTTGGCGAGGCTGCGCTGCACCTGTTCAAGGGTGCAGGACTCGAAGCCCTTTGCCCAGCCGTTCTGGATTACCACGGCAGGGCTCTCCCATGTCCGGGTGCAACAGAGACACCTTGGTGCTTGAGGCTCGACGCCCAGACACCCAGCCCGTCAGCCGTTGCCAGAACGATCTGGTTGAAACCGCACGCCAACGCGGCATGGTAAAGGTGGTCAAAGTAAAGCTCCTTGATCAGATGCCTCTTGCGAAGCGAGTGGGAGGATTGCCCGGATTTTGGCCGGAGCCACAAGAGTACTTGAGATCCCTCGACTAACGCTCGGGATGACAAGCGATGGAATTCCCTCGTGGCTCCAGCCAAAACAGACTCAAAGAACTGTGGCAATAGTATACACTATTTCCCTTTTCTTGTCTAGGGTAACTATGGCTTATCCAAGCCTCTAACCGAAACTGTGGCTCTAGTAAGCCGCCGGGCGCGGAGCTTCGGCCAATTTGATACGAGTCATGATTTCTCGGTTGACGATCGCTGCGTCACGGCCGTAGCGGAGGCGCGAGAGCTCCTTGAGCGCATTGGCCACCTCCTGGTCGCCATTGGTCGGCGGATAGGTCTTCATATTGAACGGCTTGGTGAGCTCATTGTTCATGAGGAGCCGGACGAAGCACTGGTAGTTGTCCACGTTGATGATATCCTGGGCCGAGAAAACCGGCGCGAACTGCTTCTCGAGGAATTCGGCGTCCTCGGGACCGACCCGGAACGAGACGAGTGATCCGACGTTCCCGAAGACTGCTTTGGAGATCTCTTCCTTGAGCTGTCCGATGAACTGGTGCGCGAGGATGAGGATGAGCCGGTACTTGCGCGCCTCGGAGAGGATCTGGGCGATCGACGTCGTGGTGACGTTCTGGAACTCGTCGAGGTAGAGGTAGAAATCTTTTCGTTCACCCTCGGGCTGATTGACCCGCGAAAGGGCCGCCATGAGGATCTTGCCCACGACCACCATGCCGAGGAGCCGCGCGTTGATCTCGCCGATCTTGCCTTTGGAGAGGTTGATGAGGATGATCTTGCCTTGGTCCATCGCTTCGCGGAAATTGATGGTGCTCTCCTGCTGGGCGATGATAGGCCGCATCATGTCGTTACTGATGAAGGCCGTCAGTTTGGACGTGATATAGGGCACCATATTGGCCAAGGCTGCCTCCCCGCCCGCTTTCTCGGCCTCCTTGAGCCAGAAGTCGCGGACGATCGGGTTGGTGCACTTCGAGAGCTTGTAGCGCCGGAATTCCTCGTCGGCCAGGACTTTGGGGATCTCCATAAGGGTCGAGCCGCTCGAGGGATCCTCCATGACGAGGAGCATGGCATTCCGCATGTACTGCTCGAACATCGGACCGCCGGTCGCTTTCATATCGTAGAGCTGGTCGAAGATACCGATCATCTCGTTGATGACGAAGGTCTTCTGCTCTGGCTTGGTCGGATCATACTCGAGCATATTGAGCCCGATGGGGCGGCCCACATCGGCCGGATCGAAGATGATGACGTCCTCGGCCCGCTCTTTGGGTATGGCGGTGAGGATATCTTCGACGGCATCGCCATGCGGATCGATGAAGCAGAAACCCTTGCCGGCCTTGGCGTCCTTCTTGGCCATCTCTTGGAGATAGTTGGACTTTCCGACACCCGTCTGCCCGATCACATACATGTGGCGGCGGCGGTCATTGTCAGTGATGCGCACGTCGGTCTTCACGCCTCGGTAGTCATTGTAGCCGAGGAGAATGCCTGCTTTGGGAACATTGATGGGCGGAGGAGCGGCGCCTGCCTTGAGCCATTTGATCTTGGGAGTCTCGGTGGTGGAGATAGGGAAATGGAAGACGCTCGCCAGCTCCTCAGCCGAGAGGAGGATGCTCGTTTCCGGATCGAAATTGCGGAAAATATAGTTGTAGGCGATATCTCGCGAGCGCCGGGCGCGTTTGGAACGGAACGCGTTCACCTCGGGATTCTCAAACTGGCTGAAGGCGTTCTCGAGGTGCGCCAGGATCTCCTCGGCCCGCTCATGGGTCGCGGCCGAAGCCAAAAGCCTCACATTGACCGAGAACGCCGACTGGCTCGCCTTGGCGTCGATCGTTTTGACGAGCTCCTGCTCTTCGGGAGTCAGGGCGACCCGCTTCTCCTCCTCTTGCTTCTGCTCTTTGGCGTTCTGCTGGAGGAGCACCTGGCCGACACCCTGCAGGGCGCCTTTCCCTAATTTGGCGGCGGCTGATTCCGGATGCGCGTCCTTGAGCCGCTTCCCCTCCTGCATCTTCTGAGCGATATGACGGCTCGTCTTGCGCCAGCCCGAAGGCGCCGGCGCGAGGACGATCTGGATAGCAGCTCCCTCAGTGAGAGTATCGAGCTTGGAGAGCGAATTGGAAATCTCGTTCAATGGATCGACCGAGAGTGTCTTGTACGTCTTCAGGGGAAGCGCCGGGCTTTCCTTGAGAGAGAGCGTGGCGACCGCTGTCTCACCCGCGGGCGAGAAGATCGTGTATTCAGATACTTTCTCGACGACGGCATGCGGGAAGAAGCTATGGATCTGCTTCTCGACGCTCTCGCGGAAACGCTTGGGCACCGAAAGATAGAAGAAAATCTCTTCGCTCGACGACGGATTGGCGATTTCGAAGATGAGGTGGGGCGGAGTGAAGAAGAGGTGCTGCCACCACGGCACCACCCGCTTGAGCGAGGCGAGCGAAGTCAGGAGCTGCTCCATCCCTTTGATTTCCTCGCGCCACTCTTCCCCTCCGCGCGGTTTCCCGTCGTCCGTCTTGACGCGGCTCACCTGGATCACCTCGAGATCCGTATTGAGGGACTGGGCTACTTCGTAGTGGACCATGAGGAAGCTCCGGATGAGGAGCATGCAGCCGGACAACAAAGCCACGACGCCGGTAATGAAGGCGAGCGGCCAGAGAATGATGCCAAGGTCGAACACTCCACTGCTTTCCATATGTATTTCTCTTTTTTTCTTCTGGACTGGCGAGTTTGAGCGAGGAAAGAAACCACGCCAGCCCAATCTGTCACCACTCGTCAATTACCCTGACACTGTCCAAGCAAAGAAAAGCCCACTCCAACCACTCGTTTCGGGAACGTCCTCGAAACAGCTCACAATCCCCCCCCTACTACTCTTTGTCGATCAATCCCTTGGCGAGGAGCCCTTCGTAGAGCTGGTCCGCCATCTCGTCATGCATCGTATCGAGGACATAGAGGTCATTCATCCGCTTGGCGACCCGCACCGCGTGCGCGACGCCTTTCACCTGGGCCAGCTCGATGAGCTTGTGCACCTTCTGCTCGGCCGCTTCTGCCGCGCCGATACTCTCCGCGTCGGTCGTCACCTCATCATCGGTCGTCGCCGAACCATGCGTCTTCACTTTGGAGAGAATCTGGGCGAACCGCTCGCTTTTGGCTTCGTGCCGAGTCTCGGCGCCCGACTCACTCTCTATCGTCGGGAGTGCTTCGCGCGCCCCGCCGAGAGCCTCAGGTGCAGGCACTGGAGCGGATTCTGTCGGCACTGCTGGTTCGAGTATTTCTTCAGGCATATTCAGACAATTCCTAATTTCCACTATCAGATTTTCAGCGACAAGCCCTACACTGCCGCCACCGCTTTGATATCCTTCTTGAACTGGAGAATGATCTCATTGACGAAGCTGTCATAGTCCGGGATCTTGGCCTCGAGGAAGCTCGCTACGTCCTTTTCCTCGGTCTTCTCATCCTGAATGAGTTTCTCGTATTCGTCGACACCGCCATCGCCGAGGCGTTCCATGGTGTTCATGAAGATGCGCTTAAGCAAGGCTTCGAGCATCTTGCCGAGAAGCTCTTCTTGCTTTTCCGGCGTGAGACCAGAGAGCCCGAGCTCCTGGATGAGGTCAGCCTTGAGCTGGGTATAGTCGATAGTGCCCATACGATTGATATTTGAATGTTGAACGCGAACCCGAAACCCGACGAGAGTCGGCCTCTTGCTTCCCTAGTTTACCATACCGGGAAGCGTGACTCCCCGCGCCTTGGCCAGGACTACCGCGCGCAAGACGTATTCCTGAATGCTCTCGCGCGGAGCGGGACGAGCAAACTCCTTTCCCAGGGTTTCCTCGACAGCCAGCGCAAAGGCGCGCACGCCTTCCATCTGGCTCCGATGCAACGGATTGACCGTCGTATCGATGGCATAGGACGGACTCTCCCTGAGGCCGGCATAATCACCGAGGATTCGCGCGACCAACGTGGCGCCGAGTTTGCGACTGGTGGGATCATAGCGTACATCGGCATTCTCCCCCAGCACGTCGGCGGTGCTCAAAAGCTGCTTCACCAGACTCTTGGACGAGGAATACAGCTGCACCTGTTCTGTCTTGTCCAGACTCTTGATATATTCGAGCGTGGCGAAGCGACGCCGGATAGTCTCATCGGCGGTATAGTCAGCGTCGGTTCGAGCCGCGATTTCGGCACGTGCCGACGCCTCTCCTATACTGTCTACTCTAGCTGGTCCTGTCGCGACCTCAGCCGCAGGAGCTCCGAGAGCAGCCGCTTCAGCTGCGGACGGAGCCTCTGGAAGAGCCGGAGTTTCTGTGCGCAACACGTCCGTGGCCGTGCCCGCTGTCTCGCTGCCTCCCGAAACGACCGCTTCAGCGAGAGGGGTCGCGGGAGAAGTCACGCCGCTCTCGGCCTGAGTGAGCAAACGCTCGATATCGTTCGCAGTCACGCCGATCTGAGTGAGATTGAGCTCGCTATTGGCTGGGATAAGATCAGCCGTGAAGCGGCCATCCGGATGTGGAATAAAGCCAGCTGCTTCAGCGGCTTCGCCAGTCGCTGCTGCCAGACGCGTATTGATATGCTCTACGAGAAGCCGCGCGAAGCGCCGCCGGGCTGCCTCATCGGTAATCCCTGCATCCTGGGCTGTCGTCAGAGCAAAACGGCCTATCGTATCGCCTGGCTTGATCTCCCAAATATCAGTCAGTCTCCGTACCGCTTCTTGTCGTCCAGCGCCTGCCGGCTCTCCTGCGGCACCATGTGGAGCTGCTTCCGCGCCGGCAGCGCTCGGCGCCTGACCGCCCTCGACAGCCACTCCCGGGGTATCCGAAGGCTTCCAGCCATTCTCATAGCGCACCTCTCCGCCCTCGCTAAACGGCACCGGATCTCCGCCATCGGGAGGAGCTACCGGGGTTCCCGGTGCCGGCATCACTCCACCACCCTCAACGGCCGAAGCAGCACCGGCGGGAGCACTAGTACTCTCGGCTGCTGCCTGGGCAGCGCTAGCCGCGCCTGCGGGACTCGCCACTGTCTCCGCGGCAGTCGCAGCGCTAGCTGGGGCGCCCGCTGCTTCCGTTGCCGCGCGCGCCGCTCCACTGGCGGCGGCCGCTCCGCGTTCTGCTACCTCGCGCACCTCGGCATCGGTCGCG
>CAYWVL010000005.1:0-31090 GCA_964461975.1 uncultured Bdellovibrionales bacterium
CTCAAGGGGGCGTTAAGGAACTCGCTGCAAGAACAGATGCTCAAGCAGACCAGTATTGAAACAGGAAACCAGGAGAAGTGCAAGCAAAACGGTAGCTCAAGAAAAAGTCTGGCCGGGACGCCTCATCGAGACATCCCGGCAGAGCCTGCACTCCTTAGGGCAAGAGCCCGAGCACGCGGCGGAGCTCCGCCTCGAGCTCGGCGACGAAATTGGTCACCAGCTTGGAGACATAGCCGACGCCGTGTTGTTTCGCCAGAGCCTTGGCGCCACGGACCGGATCATCCGGCTCATCGTCGGTCACCACGATGATGGGGATGCGCCGATAGCGTGGGCTCTCCTGGAGCCGCTGCACCAGGTCCCAGCCGTTCATCCCCGGCATCTGCACATCGGTGAAGATCACATCTGGGAGCGCCTCTTCGGGAAGCGCCCCGAGATGGACCAGCGCCGAGTGGGCGTCCGGTGCGTGTTGGAGCGCCTGGTCGAACTCGACCCCCAGCTTCACCTGGAGCAAGGCCGCCCAGAGAAGCTGGTAATGGGTCGGATCGTCCTCGACGGAAAGAAAGTGCAGCATGACGTTCTCCATCCCATTCCCCTTGCGGAATGAGACTGTTGATGATTGCCCGGATGCTCAAGGGGGCGTCAAGGAACTCTCTCTCCCACAGCTTGGGGGCTATGGCAGACAGGCATTTAATCAGAGAAAAGGCTCCCAGTCAACTAGGCAAAGAAAAGCTGTTTTGCTAGGCTGGTCTGTTATTCCGGCTGCTTACCTATGTCCGCTCGCTGGTCTCATGCACTCATACTCGCAGTCCTCGGCTCGGCACTCGCCTGGCCTGCCTCGGCTGCGATCGTCTTGAGCGAAGTGCAGATAGCGGGAGACGCGGCGAGCGATGAATTCGTCGAGCTCTTCAATACCGGAAGCGACGCGGTCAGCCTCAAAGACTGGAGCCTGCGGCGGAAAAGCGCCGGGGACATGACCGCCAAGGGAAGCTCGCTCAAGACATTTGGCGCGAGCGATACGATCGCCGCGGGCAGCCACCTGCTCTGGGCCAGCAGCGGCGGCAGTTTCAAGGATCATGCCGACACGACGACTGCCGGCGGGCTCGCCGACAACAATAGCCTCGGGCTGTTCGACAAGGACGGCGGTCTCGTCGACGCGCTCACTTGGGGCAGCGGACACGCCCTCCCCTTCGCTCCGGTGTCCTTCGGTAACCCGGAGAAAAAGGCGAGCTTCGTGCGCGACGTGGCGACACTCACTTGGTCCGCGACCAAAAATATTTCGCCCACCAATGCGAGCGGCGCCGTGTGGCAAGCGCCCGTCGTCATCCCGCCTATGCCAGGCGAACTCAAGAATATCGTTATCAATGAGGTCTACGCCAATCCCCAAGAGAAAGGCGACGCCGGTGAATTTGTGGAGCTCTACAATCCGCTCGAGGAAACCGTTGATCTCGCTGGCTGGGAGCTCCGCGATGCCTCGGCGAGCGGCAAATACATCTTCCCGAATGGCAAGACTATCGAGCGGGAAGCGTATCTCGTCATCACCGATGCTGATTTCACCCTCTCCCTCAACAATAGCCATGAAACGCTCTCGCTCTACGACCGAGACAAACGACTCGTCCATCAAGTACAGTATGAGAAAACCAAAGAAGGCGTGACGCTCAACCTCGTCGGCGGCAAACTTCGCGGCGGCCGGACCCCGACCCCAGGGAAAGAGAACCTGCTCAATGCTGATCCGGTAACGAAAGAGCGGGTGCCCAAGAAAGGCTTCGTCGACATACCAGCAGCCTTTCAAGCAAGAGGGAGTGACCAGGACGGCGACAGTCTCAAGTACACCTGGGATTTCGGCGATGACCGCAAGAGCTACAAAGGGAAGACGACTCACACGTACCGCGCCAAGGGTCGCTACACTGTGACCCTGACGACCGACGACGGCACCGATACGACGACCGAGACCTTCGAGATCAAGATCGAGAAGTATGAGGCGCCGAAACTTCGCATCGTCGCGCTGTCGCCCAACCCCGAAGGCAAGGATAGCGAGCACGAGTGGATCGAAATTGAGAATCGCGAAAAGAAGTCCGTCGATCTCCGGGGATTTGGCATCGCTACAGGATCGAAGCGGAAATCGATCAGCAATCACCCGATCCGCGATGAGCTCGTCATCAAGGGCCGCGGCGTCAAACGGCTCACGCGGGACGACTCGCTCTTCACACTCAATAACGAGAAAGGGTATGTTGAGCTGCGCGACCCGACGGGCGAGGTGATCGATCGCCTCAAGTATGACTTCGACGAGAGCCTCGACGAGGGCGTCGTGCTGCGCAAAGAGAAAGGAAAGTCGCTCGCGGTCGAGACGCCGACCGAAGACGTTGAAACCGAAGCCACGGCAGAAACCGATGTGCTCGATGAGGCGCTGACAGCCCAACCCAAGCCGGAGCCGGCCACTCCGCCGACCGTCCTCGGGGCGAGCATCGAAGTGCTCCAATCACAACATGAAGCGCCGCAACCGCCGGCGCCGCTCGAAACCCGCCCAAAACGCTTCTTCCTCTTCGAGTATTGGAGTCACTTCTGGGACAGAATATTCTAAGCGACAGACGTCGTCGCTCCCTGACTTGATCCTGATTGCGGCTGGTCCGCTGCAGCAGGATTGCGGTTCAGCAGCACCCGATAGAGATGGAGCGAAGCAAGGAGCGAGACCGGGGTGGCGATGAGCACCCCGAAACCGAAGGCGATCATCCCGAGGATGAGCACGACGAGCGAGGCCAGAGCAAACAAGAGTAAGTGCCACTTCACACCCTGGGTCAGCAACGCGCTTTCGCGGAATGCGTCTCGGATCGTGCGATTTCCATCAACGATGGCGTACCAGACCAGGCCGTATCTGATGGCAAGATAGATGCCGGGGATGACGAGACAGAGGAGGCCGACGACAACCATGATGCAATAGAGAAAAGTCGCCACGACATAGCGGACGAAGCGCCGATCGAGAACAAGGAGATCGCTAAAGGTTGCAGGTTTTCGATCGAGCACCTTGAACCCAACGAGCGTCATGCCGAAGTAGAGCCAATAGGAGACGAGGGAGATGAGAAAATCAAGCAGCGTCCGCGACGGCTCGATGAACCGATAGGTTTCATCGACGAGAAAACTCCCGAACATGCCGGCCCCCCAGGCGAGGAGCGCGATCCCGACGAAAAGGCCAGGCTGCGCTTTGAAATGCTGCCACCCGACCGCGAAGCATTCGCGGATAGAAAATATCGGCATACGCCTGCAATATAAGTGAGCGGGTAACGGGAATCGAACCCGTGTCCTTAGCTTGGGAAGCTAATGTACTACCATTGTACTATACCCGCGGCGGCGCTTCTCTGCGAGGCACGCATGCTCTTTATACGCTATTCCCAGCTCTCCTGGCAAGCATACCGGGAGCATGGAAAAAAAGGAGGCTTCTTGGTATCATAGGGAAGTAACTCTCGATTCCCTTGCTCATAATCGCGCCCACTATGAAACGTATTCTCATCGTCCTTGGTGTCATGCTGCTCGTGGCGAGCGCAGCCTTTTGGCTTATCAAGAAGCCTGGCGGCAAGCAGGAATTCGCACTCCAGTCGCTCTCGGTCGTCACCAAAGTCTCCAAGCTCCTTCCTCTCGAAGAAGACACCAAAAAGGAACTCGAGGCAGTCGACAAGCTGACCCAGGCGGTCCTCAAGAAGGATGGCGTGACCCGCACCTACCTCCTCATGCTTCAGAACAATTACGAGCTCCGGCCCGGAGGCGGATTCCTCGGACAGTACGCGGTCGTCAAAGTGAAAGATGGCGAAGTACTCTCGACGTTTGTCGAGGACGCCAATCTCCTGGACCAGCGGATCAATATCAAAGTCACGCCTCCGTATCCACTGACCAGGAAGCTCCAGCTCAAGCGCTGGAAATTCCGCGATTCCAACTTCTCGCCTGACTTTCCCACCAATGCTGAGAAGGCTCAATACTTCTACCGGCTGGCGGGCGGCGGCCAGAAATTCGACGGCGTGATCGCCGTCAACTCGACCATTTTTGACCGGGCCCTCGAGATCACCGGCCCGATCCAGGTCCCCGGCTACCCCGAAACCTACACGAGTGCCGATGGCTCGCTCAAGCTCCAGGAACGCGTGGAGAAGGCCTATCTTGGCGACAATGTAGCAGCAGAGGCCAAGCAGAACCGCAAAGCGATCATGCGGCCCCTCGCCAATGAGATGGTGAAGCGGCTCACGCAAGTGGAAAATATCCCCAAGGCGATCGAGCTCGGGAGAGCCGAACTCCGCGAGAAGGACATCATGATCTATTTCGCCGACCCGGAGCTCCAGAAGACCGTGCTTGAGGCCAAATGGGGAGGCGCGGTCAATACCGAGTGGAAAAACGACTACCTCATGCTCGTCGACGCCAATATGGGCGCCCTCAAAAGCGACTACTACGTGAAGCGGTCCATCGACTACCTGGTCGACTTCACCGGCGAGAAGCCCGTCGCGACTCTGACGCATCACTACAACCACACGGCGACCCGCGGCGACTGGAAGACGAGCGACTATCACTCCTACCTGCGCGCCTATGTCCCCGAGGGCTCAACCCTCATCGAGCGCCACCTCGTCGGTTATCCGCTGACCGACAAAGCCTTTGGCAAGACTTACTTCGGCGTATTCGTCGATGCCGTGATGAACAAGACGACTTCCGGCATGATCAAGTATCAGCTCCCCGACACCATCAAACCCGAAAACTATCAGCTCCTCATCGAGAAGCAGTCTGGCGTCGGCACCATCCCCGTCACCGTCACGATCAAGACCAAGGACAAGGAAGTGAAGCAGACCGTCGACCTCAAGCGCGATGTCGTCCTCTCGATCCAGGAAGTCGAGGAGCGGAAATAAATAAAAAGGGAGGCAAGGACACAAAGTCCTGCCTCTTGAAAGTGCGCGCTGCGCACACCGCTCGTTTTCCCCGCGCCACCAGCCACCCCGCTGGATCCAGTAGATCTTACCTCCAGCTTACCCTCTGTCCTGCCAGTGTCAAATCCGCCAGCGAGGATTGTCTCTCTCCCAAAAATCCGTATAGTAAAGCTATGCATGACCAGTCTACCCAACCCGAAGCCCTCGCTGAGAATGACCATCGCCGCCTCGGCCGCGAGTTGGAACTCTTTACCTTTTCCGATCTCGTCGGAACCGGGCTCCCTCTCTGGCTCCCCAAAGGAGCGACTATCCGCCGCATCCTCGAGCGTTTCATCGTCGATACCGAGATCGAGTGGGGCTACCACCACGTCTACACCCCCGACCTCGCCAAGCTCGACCTCTACAAGACTTCGGGACACTACCCGTACTACAAGGACTCGATGTACGCTCCGATCGAGATCGACGAGCACGAATTCATGCTCCGGCCGATGACCTGTCCGCATCATTTCGAACTCTACAAGACGCGCCCGCGGAGCTATCGCGAACTCCCCCTCCGGATCGCCGAGCTTGCCAAGCTCTACCGCTACGAGGGCTCTGGTGAACTCGCTGGGCTCGTCCGGGTGCGGAGCTTCTGCCTGGCGGACGCACATATCATCTGTGCCGATCGGGATCAGGCGGCCCAAGAAATCGGGAAAGCCCTGGACCTGATCGAACATGTCGCCTCCGTCTTCGGTCTCAAGCTCGGCGAGAACTACTCGTACCGACTCTCGCTCGGAGACCGAGCTGACGAGAAAAAATACTACAAGAATGACGCTGCGTGGGAGGCGGGCGAGGCGATGCTCCGCGAGGTCCTCCAAAGCCGGGGTGGGGCCTTCGTCGAGGCCAAAGGTGAGGCTGCTTTCTACGGCCCCAAGATCGACGTGCAGATGCGGGACGCGCGCGGCAAAGAAAACACCGCTTTCACCGTCCAATACGATTTCTGCATGCCTGATCGATTTGACCTCACCTACATCACGCCCGAAGGCAATCGCGAACGCCCGGTCGTCGTCCACCGTTCCTCTATCGGGGCGATTGAGCGCGTCATGGCCTTTCTCATCGAGCATTACCAGGGCGCGTTCCCGCTCTGGCTGGCCCCGGTCCAGGTGAAAGTCCTCCCCATCAGCGAGAAGCACCTCGCGTATGCCGAAGCAGCCACAGCCGATCTCGGGAAAGCCGGTTTCCGCGCCGAGATCGACCGGAGCGACGAGTCACTCGGCAAGAAAGTGCGGAACGCCAAGACCGAGAAAGTCCCCTATTTCATCGTCATCGGCGACCAGGAGGTAGCCGGACAGACGCTCGGCGTCGAGCATCGGACCGAGGGAAAGATCGGCCCGCTCTCTCTGGCTGAATTCACGGCCAGGCTCGCAGATGAAGTCAGTGCTAAGAAATAATTCCAATAGCTATGCTGTGGCTTTTTGGGGGCAGCTCCGGGAAAAAAGTGACGAGGGAGGAATTCCGCGAATCAGTCATTCCCCGCCTGCGCGACCGAGGTCTCTCCGAGGACGACATCCGCTATGTCCGCGCTGTCCTCGATGCGGCGCTCAATGAAAGCGGCGGCGAGTACGGAGTGAGCGAGAAGGAAATCGAGCAGCTCATCGAAAATCTCGAGCGCAATGCCCCGGACTTCTTCTCTGACGAAAACCTCAAGAAGACCGAAGAAGAACTGCGCCGTAAACTGTAGCCACCAGACAATCAAAAAACCACCCGGCTGGGTGGTTTTTTGTCATCGCGAGAGCGATTAGGCGGCGGGAGCTCCGGTGCCGCGATCCTCAAGAGGACGAGCCTCATTGACGGTCAGCGTGCGGCCCTCGAAGTCCTTGCCGTGCCAGAGCTCGATAGCCTTCTGGGCTTCCTCGGCTGTGGCCATCTCGACGAACCCGAATCCGCGCGAGCGGCCGGTCATCCGGTCGATGATGATCTTGGTCGAGACAACCTGACCGGCCTGGGCGAACGCGTCTTTCAACGCTTCCTCCGTGGTCCGGTACGGGATGCCTCCGACGTACAAACGTGTCGACATACGGTAACACTTGTCTTAGGTACTTACACTTGTAAGACGACCTTCTGGCGCGTTTTCTATCGTAACCAGCTCCACGTGCCACCGAAGGGCCGCCGAACACCGTACACGCGAAAAGTATGACCAAGAAACCTTACAATGCACCCCCAGGGTAGCACAGGCAGCCCGGGAGGGCAAGGGGCACTCTTGCTTGCCCGCGTGGCGCCAGGCCAGTGGTATACTAGGGAAGTAATCCACAGCAAGAACCCTATGCAGAAACAGGCGCATTACGTGCTGTCTCGGGACAAGAAGGGCGGCTACCGATTCAAACTCGTCGCCCCCAATGGCGAGACTGTCATGACGAGCGAAAGCTATCAGACTCGCCGCGGGATGATGAATACCGTCGGCAAAATCGCCACCTGGGCCGCCACCAAGCATATCGAGGAGGCCAAACCAGCCAAGAAGAAAACCGCTACCAAGTAGCGGTTCTTTTTTTCGCAGCGCGGATAATCAAGGACCAAGCAGCCTCTGCACCGTCGGCAAGAGGCGCTCAGCGATTTTGGCGTAGCCGGCGTCATTGGGATGGATTGGGTCGCTCATAAGTCTGGAGTCGCCAAAGACTCCCTTGAGCACATCCTCTTCGTACGCGGCGCCAGTCCGCTCGGCGACCGATTCAAAGAGCTCATCCGCGCCTCCGCCGAAGATGCCGCTCCGTACCCCGAGCAACAGGACGATCGCTCCTTCCCGCTGGAACGAACGCACGATCTGCTCGAGATTGGCTTCAATCTGTGAGCGCTCGACGCGCCGAAGAAAATCATTGCCGCCCAAGAGAATAAGCGCAAGGCGTGGCTGGGCTGCAACGGGTTCAGCGAGCCGCGCCAGACCATCCCGGGTCGTATCCCCGGCGACGCCGTAGTTCAGGACGGGCTCCCCCAAAAGTCGCGAGAGTTGCGTCGGGAGACTCTTGCCTTCGCTCGCGCCCACTCCGGAGACAAGACTATCGCCAACAAAAACGATGGGGCCCCTTTTCGAGGTAGGGAAGTTGGTAATCTCCGGTGTTGGCCAGAAGAGCCAGCCGAGCAGAGCCAAGACGATCGCTGCGAAAGCAATGGTCCACCATGTTTGGGAGCGAGACATATACCCGCTTACGGCTGGACGGCCGTCGTCAGGAGAATGTCGAGGCTATGGGCGATGGCGTTGGTAGAAACGAGATCAGCTGTCTCAAGCATGGATGCGCCATTCACCATCCACCGGCCATCCTTCTGATTGAGCACGATATCACGCCCTTGGACTGTCTTGAGTTTCATCCCCTCCTTGAAATCTTTGGATGAATATTTCCCCGGCACAAGATGGTAGTTGAGGAGATCCTTGAGCTTGTCCTGGTGCTCCGGTTTGAAGAGATTCTGGAGAGCCTCACGGGGCAAGCGTCCGAAGGCTGCATTGCTCGGCGCAAAGACTGTGAGTTGCTGACTCGATTGGAGGAGCGCGGTCATGCCGGCAAGCTCCATCGCAGCAAGAAACGTCGTATGGTTCTTTGACTGCTTGAGATTGTCATACAGTGTCTTGGTCGGTAGCATCGTTCCTCCACCCACCGAGACATTCTGCGATGCCTGCGGCGCTACGGGGGCTGCAGGCACTGGCTCGCTGCTGCGGCGCCCGAACCATGCCCAAAGCCCGATGAGCACTACCCCGGCCAACACGAGGGCCAGAACGAGACGATTGCGAGAAGTGACGTCCATATGCTGGTATTTAAATTTTTGGCCTCCCTATGAGGCCCTTCTATTGTACCAGAGGGAGAGAGAGAAAACGCCGCTGGTCAAGCAGACGGACTACGTCTTCACGCCGCGCCCGGTCTTGAACAGCTGCCATACAAAGACTGCCAGTACCGCGATCAGTCCGAGCAGAATGGCGTACGCATGCGACAGCGGCACATCCGAAACCCCGAGCAGGCCGTAGCGGAAACCGTTGACCATGTAGAGCACCGGATTCCAGAGCGATACTTCGCGCCAAAATTCAGGCAGCAGTGCCACCGAATAGAATGTCCCCGCGAGATAGGTCAGGGGCGTCAGGATGAAGGTCGGGAAGATCGAAATCGTATCGAAATCTTTGGCAAAGATGCCGTTGATGAGTCCGGCGAGTGAAAAGAGCACGGCCGAAAGCAAGGCGAAGGCGATAAAGTGGAAGAGGTGATGGATCGCCAGCGGCGTGAAGAAGAGCGACACGACGAGGAGAATGGCGCCAGTCACCACCCCTCGCAAGACGCCTCCGGTCACGTACCCGAGAATCATCACCCAGTAGGGCGTGGGGGAAACGAGAATCTCTTCGAGTGATCGCTGGAACTTAGCGAAGTAATACCCGAACGCCGACTGCATGAATGACTGAGTGATCACCGACATGAGGATGATCCCTGGCACGATGTACTCCATGTACGAGATACCGCCGATCGACGCCACCTGCGAGCCGATGAATTTCCCGAAGACGAGAAAATACAGGGTCGTCGTCACCGCCGGCGGGAGGAGATTCTGGATCCACACCCGAAAGAGGCGTGTGAATTCTTTGTGGACGATGGTCGAGTACGACGCGAAGAGTTGTTTGCTATTCATACGCGCGCGGCTTTGATCTTCTGGATAAAGAATTCTTCCAGCCGATTGGTCTTGTTACGCATGGTCACCACCGAGAGACCCTGGCTCGAAAGGCTCGCGAACGCCTGGTTGAGATCGTGCTCTCGGGAGAGGGTGAGTTCGATTTCTCGTTCACGGACGACCGGACCAAAGACCGACAGCGCCGCCCGAGCAGCATCCGGAACGTCATTGGCCAGCTGGAAAACGAACGTCTCTTCATCCATCTCGCCGAGGAGCGCCTTGATCTCACCTTGAGCCGCGATTTCGCCATGGTTGATAATCGCGATATTGCGGCAGAGCTGCTCCGCTTCCTCCAGGTAGTGCGTGGTCAGAATGATCGTCACGCCCTTCTGATTCAGTTCCGAGAGAAATTCCCACATCTCGCGACGGAGCTCGATATCCACGCCAGCCGTCGGCTCATCGAGGATAAGGAGCGTCGGCTCATGGACCAACGCCCGTGCGATCATAAGACGCCGTTTCATCCCGCCCGAGAGAAAGCGGGATTGCTGATCTTTCTTGTCCGAGAGGCCGAGCGCTTCCAGCAGTTTGAGCGCACGCGGGAGCGCCTCGCGCCGCGGAATCCCGTAGTAGCCTGCCTGATCAAGGACGACATCAATCACGTTCTCGAAGATTCCGAAGTTGAATTCCTGCGGCACGACGCCGAGGTGCATCTTGGCTGCCTGGTGATCACCGTCTATCGAGAGCCCGTTGATCTCGACGACGCCCGCCGACTTCTTCACTAGTCCGGAAACGATATTGATGAGCGTCGACTTCCCGGCACCATTGGGACCCAAGAGCGCGAAGAAATCTCCCTGCGCCACCTCGAGACTCACGCCCTTGAGAGCCGTGACGCCATTGTCGTATGTCTTCTCGAGCCCTCGGATCGACAGGGCGGATGCCGGTTGCATGCGGATAGGTTACTTGAGAGGGAGCGCCCCGAGGTAATCAGCCTTTCCGAGCGGAACACCCTTGTGCCGCAGGATAGCGTAGGCGACTGTCACGTGGAAGAAAAAATTCGGGAGATTGGACTGGAGGAGCGTCTCCTCGCCAGTCATCACTTTCCCCTCGACGTACGGAAACGGGAGGAGCCGGGTCTCGCCGGACTCAAACTGCTCGGGCGTGAGCGACTGGAGGAAGTGAATCGTTTTTTCGCATCGTTCGATCAGCTCATCGAAGCTCCCTTCGGTATCCTCCATGACCGGACGCTCTACGCCAGCCAAGCCCGCAGCGATACCCTTAGCGGCATCGGACGCGATCTGCACCTGCCGAGAGAGCGGGAACATGTCAGGGGCCAACCGCGCCGCCAGCATTTCCGCTTCGGCGATACCCTGCTCGCGAGCAAATGCCTGGCCTTTGGCGAGGATCCCCTTCAGATTGGTAAGCGTCTTCACAAATACCGGGACCGACACGGAGTAGAGATTCATACTTCGCGGAAAATGTTATAAAAGGCTCTCCCAGTGTATCGGAAAATAGCCTGAGCGTCTATCCTGCTATTCCTCCGGCAGGTCGTCTCTCTCGAGAGCACGCAGCCGACCCTCCAAGAGCTCGAGCACTTGCTCAGCTTCGGCCGGAGTCTCTATGACGGAGTGATCCTGAAGCGCCTGGGACTCCTCGGCCCGTGCTTGAGCTTCGTCAACCTCGGCCGCCTCCTGCTGGAACGAACGAGCCAAGAGCCTGAAGTGCTCCTGGAACCCGATCCACCCGATCATCGCTCCCGAACCGACGAACATGAGCGTAATCAGCACGGCAAGACCTATCTGTTTGAGCCTCGTCATAGGGTATCGTTGGTAGCAACCTGCCGAACCGCCTCACGGAGCGCCGGCAAGAGACTCGTCCGATAATAACTGGCGGATTCGTTTAAGACCTGTCCGACCAGTCGCCGCGGCTCCGCGAGCGGAGGTCGGGTCGGGTCTGCGGCAAAACTCGCGTACTGATCATACGCCGAGAGCGCTGCGGCACGTTTCTCGCGGAAGAGTCGCAACCGCTCATTCAAAGCGTCGGTAGCATAGCCCTTGTCTTCCAACAGCTGGATGATCTTGGCGGTCTCCTCTTCGATGAGAAGCAGACGATGCTCCTTATCGCGTTTCACTTCGAGCACGCGCTCTCGAAGGCTGCCAGACGAAGAAGGACTGGGGGTTGGCGCAGGCTGCGGGGTCGGGCGAGGGGCCGGTGACGCACTCTTCGGATCCGGTTGATTGGATTGGAATTCAGGCGTCCGACGCAGCTCTTCGAGCTTCTTGGCGCATTCGAGTGCCGAGAGCGACGTATACTGCTCGCAGCGCTCCACGCTCATATACTTTTTAATGAAGGCGATGCAGCTTTCGCGGCCCATGCCGGTCCGCTTTTGACATTCGGCAATGATCGTTTCCGCATCCGAAGCCGCCCAGCCAAAAACAGGCTGCAGCGCGATAGCCACGAGCAGGAGAGCAGCAAGTGAGGGGTGCGAGCGGAAGCGTTTCATACGGGTCAATTCAGTATACCAAAGGGAATTCACCGGCTCGGGCAGCGCTTCGGATCCCAGAGTCCGATCCCCTCCTCGCGAGCCAAGCGCTCGGCCTGTCGCAGCCGCTCTTGTTCTCGGACATCGGGCGGATAGCTGGCAGCGGTCGCGTAGCCTTGACGCGCCAGCCGCTCATTGATGAGCTCGTCGCCCAGGTACGCATAGCGCAAAAGCCTGCCATAGCGGTCCGTATCGCTCACGTCCCGCTCCAGACGTACGGACTTGCCTTCGATGAGCTGTTTGAGATGCTCACTCGCCTCGCGGCCGAAACATTCGACCGGGGTGCCAGGCTTGACGCTCTCCGGGGTATCGATGCCGATCAGGCGCACGCGCTCGCCGCTCGAGAGGACAAAGGTATCGCCGTCCACCACCCGACTCACGATCACTGCTCCGGGCGCCTCCGTCGACCGAGAGCCGTCTGCCTCAAGCCAGCGTTCGACCAGAACCCAGGCCTCGTCCCGATTCTCCAGAACTCCAGCACTGATCAGAAGTATGAGGAGTATCGCTATAAGGCGGCGCCAGGCGAGTCGCGATAGTTCACTTCGCTTCATACCTGTTTTGGGGAAAACCAGAAATCACGCCCCGACCAGAAGCGACGCTTCACAAGCTCCGTGGTGAGGAAGTAGAGCGCCACCATCACGCCGACGACCGGTAGGATATAAAGCGAGTCGCTCGAGAAACGGAAGAGTGAGAAACCGAGTGCGCTCGCCGGGATGACCAGCGCGGCCGTCACAGCGATCAGCGATAGCCCCAGGAGTATGAGCGACGGGCGAGTCGCTCGATAGAAAGGCAGCCGGCTCCGCAGCGAGAAGATGAGCGCGATCTCGGTCAGGACCGAGAGACTGAACCACGCGGATTGCACCACCGCTTCGCCGTCGCGGGCGAAGAGCCAGAAGAGCGTAAGATCGAAGACGGAACTGATCAGGCCGAACAAGAGTGTCGTCAGGACGATCGCCCGAGGCTGATAGCTCTTGGGCTTCTCGAGCTCCTCATGATCCACCGTGTCTGTCGCCACCGCGATCATGGGGAAATCCGAAAGGAGATTGAGGAGGAGGATCTGGATGGGGAGGAGCGGAATGAACGGCAGAAAAAACGATGCGATCGCGACCGAAAGGAAGTTCCCGAAGTTCGAGGTTAGCGTGATCCGGAGATACTTGAGGATATTGGCGAAGATCATCCGGCCCTCGCGGACACCGGTGATGATGGTGCCGAGGTTGCGCTGGAGCAGCACCACGTCCGCGGACTCGCGGGCGATATCGGCCGCTCCCTTGACGACGAGCGCCACATCCGCCAATTGGAGCGCGGCCGCGTCGTTGACTCCCTCGCCGAGAAATCCTACCTCATGCTTCTCTTGGAGGAGTTTGATGATGGCATATTTCTCTTCGGGAGAGACGCGGGCGAAAACGCGCTGCTTGAGCGCCTGTTCCCGCCGCGCCGTGAGCGGCAAGGCCAGCAGCTCGGCGCCCGTCACCACCTGGGCCGGATCGGCAATGAGACCGACGCGATGCGCTACGGCACCGGCGACCTCGCGACTGTCCCCGGTGATGATCTTCACCTCGATACCGAGGCGCTCCGCTTCAGCGATGGTATCCGCCGCCGAGTGCTTGATGGGATCCTCGAAGGCGATGAGTCCGACGAAGTCGAGCTGCGCCTCCAGCGCTTCCGTCAGCTTGGGTTTGCGCTGGAATACGCGAGTGGCGATAGCCAGGACGCGCTTTCCCTCTCGTCCGCGCTCCCCTCCCCACTGAGTCCATTTCTCCCGTTCGGCACGAGGGAGACTCGTCCGCGTGAGCACTTCTTCGAAGGCGCCCCGGACAATGAGGAGTGTCTCCTTGCCGCGCTTCACGAGGACGCTATTGCGCCGACGCTTCGGATCAAAAGGAAGCACCTCGATCCGCTCCACGCCGATGACGCTCGCCTTTTCCGGTTCCGATAGGCGATGCCAGAGCGCCAGGTCAAAGGGATCGTGAAGCATACCCCGATGGAGGAGCGGTTCGATCGAAGCGATGCTCGCAAGCTCGAGAATCTGCTCCTGGTCGCGGCCCCCGAGATCCGAGACGACCAGCGCGTTCTCGGTCAGGGTCCCTGTCTTGTCAGTGCAGAGGACATCGATACTCCCGAGGTCCTCGATGGCCGAGAGGCGCCTGACGACGACTTTCTGGCGGGCGAGATGCACTGACCCGCGAGAGAGCGCCACGGTCACGATGACTGGCAGCGCTTCCGGGATCACTGATACGGCGAGCGCGAGGGAGAAGATGAGGAGCTCGGCCACGCTCGACTCGCCATGCCGGAGGATGACATTGGCGATAAAGACTCCGAAGAGCGTGATCGCGACCAGTCGGAGGATGAAGCGGCTGAACGAGCGCAGTCCCCGCTCGAAGCGCGTCTCGTGGTTGACATCATCGGTATGCTGGACGACTCCGCCCAAAGCCGTACCCTTCCCGGTGGCGATAACGACGCCTTCGCCTCGGCCAGTCACTACCACGGTTCCCGCGAACCCGATATTGGCCGCCGCGTGCATCTCGGTGCTCGCCAAGGCAAGTGGCTCGCTCTCTTTGAGGACCGGCTGACTCTCGCCAGTCATGACGCTCTCATCGATCGAGAGACCGGTCGTGAGGAAGAATCGAAGATCGGCCGCGAGTCGGTCGCCGGCGGAGACAAGCACGATATCCCCTGGCACCAGCTCATCGCTCTTCACTTCGATGACTTCGCCCGACCGGCGGACACGCACATGCGAAATGAGATAGCGCCGCAAAAGCTCGAGACTCTTCACCGAGTGATACTCCTGATAGGCCTCGAGCGAGACATTGATAAGGACGAAAACACCGATGAGGAGCGCCTCGATGCGCTGCCCCAGGGCAAAAGAGAGAACAGCAGCCCCGATGAGAAGATAGAGGAACGAGGACTGGAGCCGGCGAGTCACGATGCCACGCCATGGCGAACGGGCGTCCACCAGGCGGTTGGGGCCCACGCGAGCCAGTCGGTCACGCACCTCCTGCTCAGAGAGTCCGCTGCGGCGTGATTCGCAGTCCGCGATCACATCCTCACCGGACGGTAGTGCCATATTTTTCCAGTGCATACCCGATGTCGAGAATTCCGGCCTCCTGGAAAGCCGGCGCTTTTTTATGTTAGGTGAGTCACATTTTTCCGCTCTCCTTACCCGGGTACGCCCTCGATTGCTGCAGCGATTCGGGGGGCCGCTACCGATTGGTCTTGGCCGATCGCTCGATGATCGCGAGGAGAGCGTCGAGACTATCGTCAGCAGTCGTCTGGTTCTTGCGTTCATGGCCGCAGACGACGCAGCGCTGGAGCACCTTGTAGCCGGACCCGAAGCGCTCGACATGGACCGGCGCCATCAGCCCCTGACAGGCGGCGGCCCGATCCCCCGGATGGATATCCACATGCCGGCTATAGAGGCAGCGCGGACAATGATTGGTGTACCCGTTGCCGACCACCACCGCACCGCAGTGGCCGCAAGTAAAATCCTCCACGCGCCGAGTGAAATTTCTCGTCGTCTCATCCATAGCTCTAGTATAGACTATTTCCCGGAGAGGATAGCATCGATCGCCTCCTCGTCCTGACAGGTATATTTGCGATGCGCGGAGTAGTAGCGTTTCTTGGGACCATAGCAGCCATCATTCTCCCGGTGCAGCGTCGCGAACAAGGGCAAGAGGAACCCGACGCTCTGTTGCTTGAATTGACGGTGCAGCCGGCGCATCGTCGCCTCGCGCTCCGCTTTGGTCATGCGGGTGAAGACGCTCATGTCATCGCCGATCTTGCCGCTCCAATCGAAGTGGACGATCACATGCTTGGCTTTTGCCTTGAAATCAGGATGCCAGAGGAGCGCCCAGCACCAGTCCCCCGGCTTCTTCCACCAGCGGCTGTAGCAGGGTCCCGACTCGACCGTGCCATCCGGGTCCAGTCCGACGCCTCCCTCGATATAGTCGAAATACCCGAGGTAGACGGGATCAGCAATATCGTTGGTCTGGGCACCGATGACGATTTCCATCCCGCGGAAAGCGGCGTAGTCGCGCATCTCCTGGATGATCTCCGGGATGATCGCTTGCGAGAGATCAGCCTTTTCCTGATAGAAGATCTGCCCGAAGAGGAAATTCTGGATACCCATGTCCATCGCCCGCTCGGTGATGTAGCGGAGGTATTTGCGGTACTCCTTTTTCTCGAAGGACGGCTTGCAGGTATGCTCGCCCCAATCGTTCTTGGTGCCCGACCGGCACATCTTACCGAAGTCGAACTCCCGATCCTCGGCCGGGTAGTAGTAATCTTCATTGGTCGCGATGGCTTCGGCGATGAACATGCCATAGACTACGTCGGTGCGACCGACCTCCGCCTGGATTTCGCGGGCCTTCTTGAAGTCCGGAGCGGCGCGCCAGGTCTCGAGGGCGCGGTGGAATGAGTAGCACTTGGACCGCTTCACCAAGGCGATCGAGCTATTGATATCATCCCCGTAGCCGGAGAGAAAGCCATCGGCGACGCAGCCCTCGTATTTCATGCGCTCGATATCCGGGGCAGGCGGCGGCGGAAGGGGCGGCAATTCGACGAATTTCTGATCCCCTGACTCGATGCCGCCCTCGAGCGCCGGGTCGGCAGTCACCCATTCCGAAAGCGCGTGGTCGTCGGGAGCCGCGGTCGGAGCGGCTACCTCTCTGACAGGCTCGCTCGAGCGCCACTGCCAGATGCCGAGCGCGATGAGAACACAGGCGAGCGCGCCGACCGCAATGGCCAGTCCATACCTCCGCCACCACGGCGTCAATGTCTCTCCCCTATTGTCCGCTGGCCACTCTTCCATAGGCGTGTCCTCTAGTATAGCGCCAAACGAAAAAAGCCTCGAGTGAGGCTTCTCTGATGAGCGGGAGACGGGAATCGAACCCGCGTAGTCAGCTTGGAAGGCTGATGCACTACCATTGTGCTACTCCCGCGTATATTATCAAAAAAAATCAAAGGTACTGAATGAACTCCTCAACATCATAACCGAGCTGTTCAACTCGTTTACAATACTTTTGGATGAGTACCTTATATACCTGATACTGTACCGTAATCACCTCACCAGTTTTTGGACAACGTACCAGTTGATGACTACCCTTTCCGTAACGGCTCGGCAACCTCCAGAATCCAAGCTTTTCAAATGCCTTCAATATGCGTGCCTGACTACTGTCCGATGGATAGTTAGCGCGTGGCATATTTGAGCACTGGCTTCTGATCCCGATTGGTCAACCCGGATTTGATGTCGTTTTCAGAACACAGAAAAGCCGGGATCTCGTAAGCGGTAAAGATTGCATCCTTGATATTTTTATCAAGATTAACCAAATCCTTTCCGGTTGTCAGGATAGATTTGCCCGGTGTATTTGTAGATTCAGCTACAAAATAAGCCCCTGTTTCATCCGAGTACTGCTCAATATGAAAATCAATACCATCTCGACTTAAAACGGTAGTAAGTTGGGCCAAATTCTCCCTTCCCTTTTGGTCAGGAAAAGGAACCCAAGAGAAAATTCTTTCGATTATTTGCTTCATAAACAGCCAAAAAATCTATCACGTAATACTTATTTTGTCAACAAGAGTTTCCTTACTTTTCATTATACACTACTTAATTTCTCAACGTATTAAATTTTTTAGTTTATCTTTTGTGAAGCACTAGCCATCCCGGTAAAGGGATCATTGACCATGCGCTCCTCGGCGACTCCGAGCGAGGCCAGCATCTTCTCCATCGCCTCGATAAAGGCCGGCGCGCCCACGAGATAGTACCAGCTCTCGGCTATCTCGGCAACCGAGAGGTACTTCGCTAGCATCGCCTCGCACACATAGCCACGCTCCTCGGTCCCGTCGGTGCACGGGAGCGTTTCCTGCGAAAAAGTCGGGATATACCGATAGGCCGGGAGCTCGAGATCGCGGAGCTCGTCATGGAAGGCCGGGTCCTTCCGCAGACGGTTGGAATAAAACAGCATGAAATCTCGACTCGAGCGCTCCGCAGCAGCCTGGACGAGGATGCTCCGGACCGGCGTGATGCCGATACCGCCGACGAGAAAGACGATCCGCTTGCCATCCGCCGCGTGCGAGAGCGTGAAGTGACCGATCGGTTTGGTGGCTTGGGCGACTTCGCCTGGCTCGAGCGCCGCGAGCGAGCGCTTGAAGCCGCTCTCGGTGAGACGCACGGTAAACGCGAGCTCGGGCTCGCTTGGAGCAGAGCACAACGAGAGCGAACGCACCGGCCCCCGCTTGTCGGGAGCGACGAGACGCGGGAGGACGAGTGCCACGTACTGTCCGGCTTCGTACTGGAAGTCAGCCGGCTTCGCGAAATAGAACGACCAGGTGCCGTCGGCCACCTGCTCTTTGCGGAGGAATGTGAGAGGAAAGTTTGCCATGTGCCTCATTGTACTGGCTCAAACAAGCCTCGTCAAAGTCTCGATACCCCACCAAAACATTCCAACATTCTTGAGAATATGAGAATGTCAGCCGTATGCTATCCTGGGAAAACTAGTCCAAACCAGTATGCGCATCCACGAACTCGGCCACGTCGTCCTCTTTGTCACCAATCTCGAACGCTCGCGCCGCTTCTATCGCGACACCCTCGGCTTCCGGGAGATTCCCGCGCAAGAGCCGGGCATGGCGCTCTTCTCCTCCGGCCGCACCCATCATGAGCTGCTTCTCCTCGAAATCGACGCCGTCCCCCGCCCCAAGGAGCGGCCAGAGCCTGGTCTCTACCATATCGGCTTCAAGATCGGTACTACCGACGATGAGCTCTTGGCGGCCTATGCCAAGCTCGAGAGCGCCGGAGCCCGGATCATCGGTACCGCCGACCACCATGTCACCCACAGCCTCTATGTCCTCGACCCCGATGGCAATGAGCTCGAACTCTATGTCGATGTGAATGATGGTTGGAAGACCGATCCCACGCTCATCTCCCGCCCGACCAAGCGATTGGAATTGTCATAAAAATTGAAGGGACCCCGACAACAGCGCTGCTGTGTGGGGCCCTCCAGGGAGCCTGCTTCGGCTCCCAAGGTTCGCATGCCATACCTATAGCTGGTCGGTCGAGGCTCGGTTAGATGGCGGGAATGCCACATGTGTGCCGAATCTACAGTCTGCCAACTTCTTAGGTGGCCAACCCGTCCACTGACAGGTTGTTGGTTTGCCTCGTTCAGACGATGTTCGTGTCCTAGGGTTCGAGGCGGACCTATTCGATGATCAGGTCAGAAGGGCCGCGCTCCGCAAGGCGAACCAGGGGAACTACCCAGGTCCTGACCCTACGGGCCGGTCCAACCGGCTGGGCTCGGCTTCTTCTCGTAGCGGCGATTTTGGCCGCCGAAGCTGCGCTGCAGCTCCATCTGTGGCTTCATCTTTCCTCTCCTCGTGGTAGGTGCGGTGCTCTCACGAGCATACGCGGTGGTTGATGCGGGGCCGCGGGGCCTCGCGCCAGCATTCCGGCTTCTCATTCCGGTGCTCAACGCCATGCCCAGCAGGACACCCATGTAGGTGGGTGTCGGTCCCCGGCTGGGGCCAAGATGACCCTGGAGACGCTCTCGGCTCGAGCGTGCCGCCAGCAACCGCGAGCTGATCCGCTTTGATCCACGGATAACTGTCAGTCGCAGCGAGACGCCCATCTCCCTGCCGTCATTGGCTACGGTTTCGGCCCTTTGCTCCGCGATCCGAAGGTACGCGGCCAAGAGGCAGACAGTGAGCCCAAGCGCCCCGAGGGCAATACCGAGGTCCATCGGGACCTCCTTCCTTTTCTCCTTCGTTACTGTTGCGGAAAGCCCGCTCGACAGCACCCGAGGGTGAGCGAGCGGATCAGCAAGGCCGAGACTCTAGCCCGACTGATCCGCCCACTCATGCGAGGAAAGCCCAAAAAGAACTGACTCCGATACTAGCGAACGCACCCTGCGGTGTCAACCCTGCCATCCCCTTTTCTTTTTCCATGCCGTAAGCATCCACTTTCTTTGGGCAGACAAAGAAAGTGGGAAGTATTGTAAGCAGCGGTCAGTATACTTACACTACTCATTTCATAAGTATCCGACATAACATGCGATAGCGTTTCAAGCTGGATACGGTGAGGTAGCTGAGAAAACAAAAAACGAGCTGGTGGCTCGAAGGGAAGCGGTCTAGAAAATTTGTTGGGCCCCAGTACAGTGTACGTGGGGCCCGGGTTGCGAGATGGTTGGCGGAGAGTTCTCCCCGCAGTGTTCGGCCAGCTGTCTGGCCTGGTGGTGGAAGCGGGCGGGCCGGCGGAGGGTGTGGCGGATTTGCGATCCGCATCGTTCTCCGGGCCCGCGCCGGTCTTCAGAAGCGCGCGCCGCCGAACTGGGCCTTGCTCACGCCGTGCAGCAGCGCCAGCGGGGCCGTGCCGTCGATGCCGACCTGCTTGCTGCGCACGTAGCGGCCGATCTCGGTCGTCTGCTCGGCGCTGGCGCCCGCGTGGCCGCGGCCGATGCGGATGCCGCTGGCCTTGTCGCGCACGATGCCGCCGCCTTCCTTGGTGCCGCTGGCGCCCGCGTGGCCGCTGTAGATGCCGCCTTCCTTGGTGCCGCTCATCGAGGCCTTCTTGCCGTCGGTGATCTGCACGCCCGGGCCGCCGCTGTCGAGCTCCTGGTCGCCGCCTTCGCTGCGCTTGATGAAGCAGACCGACTTCTTCGGCGGCGCGTCGTCGGCGACGTGCAGCGGGCGCAACGAGCTCACGGCGGCCAGCAGCAGGCTTTCCATGCCGATCGGGCCGCGGCGCTTCTTCAGGGTCTTCAGGGTCGTCATGGCCAGTTCTCCTTGTTGAGGTTGGGGCCGTTGAGAGAGATGGGAACAAGAGAAGTCCTGCAGGACTCCCGCACGACACACCTGTGAGGGTGAGAGCGAACGGGCCACTAGGGTCGACAAACCCCACTGGTCCATCCGCTCGCACCACATCGCTTCCAAAATTCGAAAGAACTACTTGGCTCGGATAGTACAAAACACTAGGGCTGCCGTCAAGTTTTTCCCTAGCCCCTCGCCTATCGGCCAAGACTACACGATATCCTTGAGGATATGCTCATACCCGTCGAGCTCGAGGAGCATGACGAGCGTCTTGGCGAGCTTGTCGGCGTCGTGGCGGATAAAGGCGCGGATAGCAGCGATCTTGTCGCCGGGCTTCCGGACTACCTTTTCGGTCGAGAGGAAATCGCCCCGGACGACACGGTAGCGCCGCTTCCGCGCACCCGGATCAAAAGCGACCAGCTTGCCATGCTCTTTGGCAGCATAGCGAGCGAGGAGCTCCCGCGCTGGCAGTCGCGTATTGTACGTCACATAGTCGATGACCGGTGCGCCGATCACCTGGTGGAGCTCGGCGACATAGTCATCGAGCGTGAAGTCCGTGGTGTGGCCCGCTTTGTTGACGAGGTTACAGTTGTAGACGATCCGCGCCTGCGTCTTCCGCAAGGCCGCCGGGATGCCTGTGACGAGGAGATTGGGAAGAATCGAGCAGTAGTGGTTGCCTGGCCCGATGACGACCATGTCCGCCTCGAGGATGCTCCGGACCGCCTCGGGGTTGGCCTTGGCCCGCGGCCGGAGGTAGAAATCCGTCGCCTTGGCCCGGTCGAGGATGATCGAGTGATTGATCGCGTCCTCCCCTTCGATCAGTTTGCCATTCTCGGCGCGCACATAGAGATGAGTGCGATCGCCCGTTACCGGGACGACTTGGCCCTGGGTGTCGAGGATATCGGCCGCTTCGCGGACCGCGCTCCCGAAATCGCCGGTAATCTTCTCCAAGGCCGAGAGGAACAGGTTGCCAAAACTGTGCCCATCGAGTCCGCCCTCATGGAAGCGGTAATTCATGAGCTGACGCAGCATGTCGGGACTGTCCGAAAGCGCCACGAGGCACTGGCGCACGTCGCCCGGCGGGAGGACTCCCAGCTCATCGCGCAGCACCCCAGTCGAGCCGCCATCGTCTGCCATCGAGACGATCGCGGTGAGCTCTATCGGATATTGTTTCAAACCGGAGAGGAGCATGAAGCTCCCTGTACCGCCGCCGATGGTGACGACTTTCTTCATAGGCTATTCTTCGACGGATTCGAGATACAGTCTTTTGGTGAACGCTCCCCGCTCGGCACGCTTCTTGGCCTGGGCCGCGATGACAGCGTCAAGCGGACGGCCTTCGGCCTCATTGAGCGCGGTGATGACTTCAAAGATATCGGCCATCTCCTCGAGCCGCGCCTCGGGGGTCTCGGCCGCGAGGTATTCGTCGAGCTCTTCCTGGAATTTGCGCTTGAGTTCGGCCGTATACTCAGCATCGCTCAAAACTCGCGTCACCGGCTCGCCACCGTTGGCCTTGATCCGTTCCGGTATCTTGTCCCGCACCAATTTGTTGTACCTCTGGCGAGACATACGAGGAGGAGCAGTTACTATTTCTCCTCCAGCTTGGCTCGGATGAGATCCTTGAAAGCCTGGGCATTTGCCGGATTGTCGAGCTGCTCGCCATTGAGGAAAAACGTCGGGGTGCCGCGGACATTGGCTTCTGACCCGCTCTCCCGACCGCTCTCGACTGCAGCCCGCGTGGCATCGCTTGCCATATCCCCCTTGAAACGCTCGAGATCAAGCCCGAGTTCAGTCGCGTACTTCTCGAACAGGCCGCGATCTTCGGCCGGCTTGCCGCCCCATTCCTTCTGCTTGGCATAGAGGAGGTCGTGCATTTCCCAGAACTTCCCCTGTGCTCCCGCCGCTTCACTGGCGAGCGCTGCAGCAATGGCATTCCGGTGCATGGGGAGCGGGAAGTGGCGGTAGACGAACTGGAGATCGTCCTTATAGGTTTCCTTCACCTCTTTGAGAACGGGCTGATAGGCGGCGCAGGCCGGACACTCGAAGTCCGCGTACTCGATGAGGACCAGTTTGGGCGACTCCGGCCCCTGCTTGCGGTCGGTCGCGGCCACCTGGAGCACCGCGGGATCGGCTGCTTCCATGCCGCTCAAGTACCAGAGACCCGCTACGAGCAACCCGACACCGACGACGAGCCCAAGGATGAGTTTCATAGAGCTAGAGGTTACGCATTATGACTTGTCGGAGCACCCGGAAGCATCCTCCTTCGGACGGGAACCGGGACCACCTGGTCCTTCACCCCGTTACACATTACCCGTCGGAGCGCCGAGAATCGAACTCGGACCACCTGGTCCCAAACCAGGCGTACTGCCACTATACTACGCTCCGGCATTGTGTAACGGGGCAAGAACCCCGGCGTACTACCACTATACTATGCTCCGCTCTCCCGCTGACTCGCGGAAAGCTTCGTCCATACTAGCCCGATTTGGCGCTTTTATCAAACCTCGCAATAATCCATCCTCACCGAGGGCGGGAGGCTCCGGAAAAGCAAAATCCCGTCGATGGCGGGATTCTGCTCCTATCTTTTGCGAGTGACACGTCTTACTTCACAGCTTCCTTGAGCGACTTGCCGGCGGTAAACTTCGGGACGGTCATGGCCGGGATCATGATCTTGGCCTTGGTCTGCGGATTGATGCCTTCGCGGGCCGCGCGCTTGGAAACTTTCCAGGTGCCGAATCCCGTGAGAGTGACTTTGTTCCCCTGTCGGAGCTCATTGGTCACCACATCCTCGAGCGACTCGAGCACGAGCTCGACATCTTTCTTGGAGAGGCTGGTGCGCTCGCAGATCGCGTGCGTCAGCATATCTTTGTTCACGTTCTTCATATCATCCACCTCCCTTGCTAGTTTCAATTTTTACTGTTTACGAGGAGCGATCCTCTTTATCCCGAGGATAAGCCAAAAAGAGAAATTGCGCAACCCGTTTGTGGCTCTATGAAGCGACTTTTGTCAACCTTATATATGTTTGAAGGGCACCGCGCGTTTGCGTAATGCCCTTTCAGTCCGTCCCCTTAAGTTCAAAGATTGCTCACGGCCCCAAGAATCTCTTTACGCGTTTTCCCTGGCCAGATCCTCTCTGGGTTCTCGTCTCGAAGCGCTGCCTCAAGTGTCACATAGTACCGAATGTCCTTCACTCGCCGTTCAACCTCATTGTTAAAACAGACAATGTCGCCGACTCGCACCTGATCCGTTGTTCTTGAAACTGGGCGCAGTTCGATCGTCTTTTGCCAGTTTTCGATAAATCGGAGAAGAAACCACTTTACCCACCAGAAAAAATACTGTTTTTCTTGCATGACTCACCTCAATTGGAAAGCTACGGAAACAAAAAATAGCACCTCTGTGCCATCGCGTCAACATCACTCTAAAAAAAGAAGGCCCGCTGGTCTTCCGAAGGGGTTTGGAGTCCCTAAGGTTGACCAAGCGGGTGGGTGCTGCACAGTGCTGCAGCGATATCGGGAACGATTTCATCAAACGCCAGCGGGGCACGTTACCCTGCCGACAGTGCACACATGGGCCGTAGTGGCACGGAACGGAATAAACCAGATGCGGTGGACCACTGCCCTGCCGCGAAGCAACGATGGCGCCATTGCGCCGGAACTCTGATCAAGTCAAGGAAAGGTACGTACACCACCACGCTTTTGTACTGAGACGCTAGCTGATGGTGCCAATATCCTAGCACCTCTTCATATTCTTGTCAAGCCTCATCAAATGAAAATAACAAACTTTGGCTCATATAAAGCAAAATCCCCGCTGTCGGGGATCTGCTCTAACTACAAACTTCTTTCTCCTCACTCCAAACTCCTATATTCTATCTCCCTACCTCGCGTATTCCACTGCCCTCGTCTCGCGGAAGACAACAACCTTGATTTCTCCTGGGTACTGGAGTTCTTCCTGAATCCGCTTGGAGACATCCTTAGCCAGATTCATGGCGCCATAGTCATCGGTCTTTTCTGGATTGACAAAGATGCGCACTTCACGCCCAGCTTGGATCGCATAGGACTTCTCCACTTGCGGGAAGGTATTGATGAGCGTTTCGAGCTCTTGGAGGCGCTTGATGTATTTCTCAGCCGTTTCTTTGCGTGCGCCCGGTCGCGCTGCTGAAAGTGCGTCAGCTGCGGTCACGATATAGGAGACGATCGAGGCATGTGGGTACTCGTCATGGTGCGACTTCATCCCATCGATGACATTCTGTCCCAAACCAAATTTCTCGAGAATACGCATTCCGATTTTGACATGGGTCCCTTCGATCTCATGGTCCACCGCTTTACCGATGTCATGCATCAGGCCGGCTTTGCGTGCGGTCGCCACATCGGCCCCCAGCTCAGCCGCCAAGGCCGCCGAGAGGTACGACACCTCGAGCGAGTGGAGGAGCACATTCTGCTTGTAGCTGTAGCGATAGCGCAGGCGCCCGAGGATATAGAGGAGCTTGGGATGGAGCCCGGGGACGCCGGCTTCGTAGGCAGCAGCCTCACCGGCTTCCTTGATCTTGGTATCGATCTCCTTCCTCGCCTCCGCGACCGCCTCCTCGATCCTGGCCGGGTGGATACGACCATCGGTGATGAGCTTCTCCAGCGCGATCTTGGCCACCTCACGGCGGACCGGGTCGAAGCCGGACACGATGATCGACTCGGGCGTATCGTCCACGATGAATTCGACGCCCGTTTCCTTCTCGAGGGCGCGGATATTGCGACCCTCCTTGCCGATGATCTTGCCCTTGATCTCGTCGGACGGGATAGTGATGGTCGTCGTCGTGAACTCGGAAACATGGGTGCGCGAGTAGCGCTGGATGACGGTCGCCATGATCTGGAACGAGCGCTTCTCCAGGGCATCGTTGGCCTCATTCTCGAGTTTGGACATGCGCTTCACGAGAGCATCCTTGCTCTCCTCTTCCACGAGCTTCATGAGACGCTCCTCGGCCTCGGGCTTGGAGAGCTGGGAGAGGCGTTCGAGTTCGGCCATCTCGGACTGCTTGAGTTTCTCGGCCTCCTCTTTGAGCCGTTCGATCTCGGCAGCCCGCGCAGCGACCCGCTCCTTCTCCGCGGCGGCCTCTTTGGCGAGCGCCTGGAGCTCGGCTTCGCGCTTCTCGAGGCGGTCTTCCTCTTTGGAGAGCTTCTCTTCACGCACGCGTTCCTCGGCTTTGGCTTCTTCGAGGAGCGCCACGGCCTTCTTCTTGGTCTCGAGGATGATCTCCTGCTGGCGGCTCTCCGCCTTGGCGACGATCTGCGCCGCCTGACCCTCGGCGGTGGAGAGCTGGCGCTTGGCCAGATGCTGGCGGATCAGGTAACCGACTCCGGTACCGGCGATGAGGCCGCCGGCGAGCCATATCAATGACAACATAGGAATGGCGTCCGAAACGGCATTCCCGATCTTCACACACGTATCCAAGACAAAACCAGCCTAGCGAACCTCCGAACGGAGTCCTACAAGGAGTGAGGGGCCAGCAGTGGCGACAGTCAAGAAAAAACTCTGCGACATACGGTGCGGAAAGAATCGAGAAATACGGTCTCGGAACGGAAAAACAATGATTATCTTTCTCCTCCAAGGTACGCCTCCCGAGGGCTTTTGTCAAAGCTGGCACAGCAGACTGTTGCGGCCACTCGTAGCTTTCTGGCGACAGCGAAAAATGCTATCCTAGCTGGGGAGCGCGGCAGACTACGATTCTCCCGCAGGTTTCTGTTCCGCCAAAACACATCGTTTCCACCACCTATGCGCTACCACCCCTTTGTATTGGTCGTCCTCGATGGCTGGGGTCTCTCCAATACCGTCCACGGCAACCCGATCCGCGAGGCGACCCTCCCCACCTTCGATAAGCTCAACCGCTACTACCCCATGACGACCCTCCAGGCATCCGGCATTTCGGTCGGACTCCCCTGGAATACCGCCGGTAACTCCGAAGTCGGCCACATGACCATGGGGGCCGGCCGGATCATCTATCAGAACCTCCCCCGAATCGCTCTCTCCATCCAGGACCGGAGCTTCTTTGAGAATCCGACCCTCCTCGAGGCCATCAACCAGGTCAAGACCAACGGCTCCCGGCTCCACCTCATGGGACTCGTCAGCTCCGGGTCCGTCCACTCGCACAAAGACCACCTCCTCGCGCTCCTCCGCCTCGCCAAAGAGCAAGGGCTCGAACAGGCCTCTATCCACGCCTTTACCGACGGCCGCGACTCGAGCCCGACCTCGGGGCTCGGACAGATCCAGGAGCTCCAGCGCGAGATGCAGCTCATCGGCATCGGTGAAATCGCGAGCCTCACCGGCCGCCACTACGCCATGGACCGCAACAACAACTGGGATCGGGTCGAGCAGGCCTACCGCATGCTCACCGAAGGCGCAGGCACGACCGCAGAGGATCCGCTCGTCTACCTCGAGCAGTCCTATGCCAAAGGCGTGACGGACGAGTATATCGAGCCCACCCTCATCGTACGCAAAGATGCTCCAGTCACCATCAAGGATGGCGACGCGGTCATCTTCTTCAACTTCCGCGAAGACCGCGCCCGCGAACTCACCAAAGCCTTCGCCGTACCGGACTTCGACGGCTTTGCGAGGAAGAGCCAGCTCGCCGTCACCTTCGTCACCATGACCGAGTACGAGAAGGGCTTGCCGGTCAAGGTGGCGTTCCCGCCCGAAGAAGTGCACGACAGTCTCGGTGAGACGCTCTCCAAAGCGGGCCTCACGCAGCTCCGCATCGCCGAAACCGAGAAATACGCCCATGTCACCTACTTCTTCAACGGAGGCAATGAGAAGGCGTTTCCGGGTGAAGACCGCGTCCTCGTCCCCTCACCCACTGTCGCTCACTTCGACGAGCAGCCCGAGATGAGCGCGCCCCAAGTCACCGATACGCTCATCCAGAAAATCGGCGAAAACCTCTACGACTTCATCCTCGTCAACTACGCCAATCCCGACATGGTCGGCCACACTGGAAACGAGGAGGCGTCAATCAAAGCTGTCGAGGCAACCGACAAGAGCCTCTCCAAGATCATCCCCGTCATCCTCAAGGCCGGGGGCGCCATGATCATCACGTCCGACCACGGCAACGTGGAGGAGATGATCAACCCGATGACCGGCGGCAAAGACACCGAGCACTCGACCTCGCCCATCCCGCTCTGGTACATCACTCCGACCAACCACCGCGAGAAGAAGGCCGACGAGATGATGCGCGAGCAGAACGAAGTCCAAGGCCTCCTCTCTGACGTCGCACCGACTATCCTGGACCTCCTCGGAATCGAGAAGCCGAGCATCATGAACGGCACCTCGCTCCGCTCTGTCCTGGAGAAATAGCAGTCAAAACGACTGCGCTTGGTGCCCCGAGAGGGAATCGAACCCCCATCCTCGGTTCCGAAGACCGGTACTCTATCCGTTGAGCTATCGGGGCATGGACACGTAAAACGACTACCGCGGTGTGTATTGAACGAAGTTCGAATGTATTTCGGACAAAATCCGCAGGATTTTGACGAATGATACTTGCGCCTCGCACGCTCCCTTCGGTCGCGATCCCAAAACCAAAAATTTCCTTACAATTCCTCTTTCGGCGGGGGGTGTGGGGGGAGCCGGCAAAAAATGGAAAGGAAAATTTTTGGTTTTGGTTCCGACGCTTCATTCCTCCAGAAAGGACTTGTATTTATATTTTAGCATTATGGCGATATTTTGTCCGTCCTTTCCTCCGTCATTCGCGTCGGTGCGAGGCGCTTCCGCATCCGCGTTTTGTGGTAGTTCTAGTATCCGCTCACACTTTGCAACCACCTCGCATAGGCCGTTCGCATTCGCTCACGATACCTGCTCGGTGTTTGCTCCGTGTTTGCTTTGTGGCTTCGTTTGAGCCTGTGGTAACTCTAAAAAACGGATTGTGTTAGGCACAAGCAAGTTTATATGTGCTTGCCCCACCCGCCCAGTGCGCGCACAGAAAACCACTCGCTCTCGCGAGTGGCTCCCTTTATTAAATTCCAAAAGTATTGTAGTGATCCTTATCCACGCTTTTAATTACATTGAAATAATTTTCAATTCTCTGCTTGCTACCTTGTAAAACAGTGATGTCATACTTCTCAAGCCCTAAAAATTCATGTGACCCGTGATTGATAAAACGATACATTACTTTTTCTTCTTGACTCACTTCTTGTTCGATTCCGTCTTTTTCTGTGGGGTTTGAGTTTCTCAATTTAACTTTTTTGTAATGTGCATATAATTGTGTTAGTTTGCTTCTTAAATCCCCATGTCCATATTTAAAATGTAAAAAGGTTTCAATGGATCTGCGAAGCAAATTGGCGGCTAATATTGCATCATCTAAATTTGTGCTATCTTTAATCTCGTTCAATTTGGTAATTGCGTACAGATAATCAGACCTATAGTTTTTAAGACTTTCATCAAGTGTTTTTATTGCCGAGCCTGCACCATTCATGCCAATCTGATAAAAACTAACTAAATCATCTTTTAATTTTCCGTCTGATTTTTTGTAATTTTGAAGCAGATGCCCGAAGAAATCTAAATTATGAGTAAAGACAAAATATTGACGATTATTGTTTCGCTCAATCTCACCAGCTAAAATTGCATATACTTGAAAAAGAGAATCAGAATCAAGGCTAGAAACAGGATCATCTACAACAATAACCGCATCGTTGTCTAGCTTATCCTCTTCATCGTTAATTGAAAGCAAAAAATAGGCAAGTGCTAGAAAGTTCCTTTCACCCTCACTTAAACTATCTAAAATACACTCAACACCATCTCTTTTCAAAACATACCCAATTTCTTCAGTCGAATCATCGAGCTCAATTTTTTTATATGGAAAAGTTGACGCTAATAGTTTATTTATTCTATCAGCAGGAATTTGAACATTTTTTGCTTTCTTTTTAAGCTCTTTCAGTTCTTGTTCTATTTTTTTAATTTCACTATTTTTATCTACTCGACTTTTTAAGCAATCCTCATAAATTTTCTTTTTATCAAGATATTTTTGATATTCGGTCGCAACATAATGGATCTCAACAGTCCATGCGGTTTTATCAACCTCAAACACCTCTTCGTTAGTGAAAAGATTATCAAATTCACAGGAATCTACTTCTTTAATTTTATTCTCTTTTTTAGATTTTATCTTTTCTTGCAAAGAAGTAAAAAAGGTTTCTAGGTTTGTTTTTTCCGAAGCATAAAAAGTTTCGCAAGTAATAATCTCTCTTAAAGCATCCTCAGCACTTTTACCCATAGCATCTAGGGCATTATTTAATTCAATGACATCATTAGAAAAGTGTTTTAATAGCTCATCTCTATTTTGAATTTTTGACCCACAGAAAAGACATATATTGAGTTGCTCACTCTCATTGGAGAGTTTGTGTAAATCTAGACCATTTCTAATCCAATCTTCTTCATTTCCTCCGTCAGGATAACTACTCAATCTAACAGATTTTTCGTAAACTGGACTAAATTTCAAATATTTATTAATTTTTCCTAGCTTCTCTACTACCCAGTCATTCCATTTTTTAAGAATTTTATACTCTCTTTCTTTTTCAGATAAATTTGAAATTGTTGCTAAAAGATTTTTCAGTTCATCTTCACTTTGTATAAAATTTTCTAGCTGTTTTTCTTGTTCAATTTGCTTTGTTAACCAGTCCACTCTTTTTTCGAAAGAAGATTTGAAATACGAGTTAAATACTCCATTGCTTTCAACCACAGGATCTTTTTTAATATGACCTATGCCGCTTATTGTTCTAATATGCTTAGAGGCTTTTTCAGATATATCATCATATTCATTTTTACATTGCGGAAGTTTACCTAATTCACCCTTAGCATCATCTAATTCTTTTTGTTTCTTTGAAAAATCTACTTCTGCTGTACCTATAGCAACAACATATTTCAAATGAGTTTGATCAATAATCTCTTTTATATAATCTTCATTAAAAACCCGAATTTTGCTTTCATAACCAAAAAGTTCATTTTGTTTTTTCGAACCAGTATCAAATCCGACTGTAAAAGTGGCCCCGTCAATTCTGCCACCAGTCTCAATAACCCCTTTTTCATAAGATCGTAACAGTCTTGAAATAATTGTCTTTCCACATCCGTTCCAGCCCAATAAAATATTGACTTTGTCGTGAAATTCTGGGACAGCTCCATTCCATTGAAAGCTCTTAAATGTTCCGAAGTTAATGGATTGTATTTTTTTAACTTTCATATCTTTTGAAACACAAACAAGTGCTCATGCATTATCAGCAAGAAATTGTTT
>CAYWVL010000006.1:0-7319 GCA_964461975.1 uncultured Bdellovibrionales bacterium
GTCTCGAGAATCTGAAGCATCTCAAGGCGTGCGAGTGCTGCTTCTACGTGACCGAGAACCATCTTTGCGTCTTCTGCAGCGACGAGAAGCGCGCGACCGGAGTGCTCTGCGTCGTGGAGGAACCGCTCGATGTCATCGCGATCGAGCGCACCGGAAGTTTTGGCGGACGCTACCATGTCCTCGGCGGCGTCCTCGAGGGGTCGGGAGACAGCCGCGAGGCAGAGCTCCATATCCGCGAGCTCCTCGCCCGGGTCGAATCGGAGCGGATCAGTGAGGTTATCCTGGCGCTCAACCCGACGACCGAGGGCGACCTGACATCGCTCTACCTCAAGACCAAGCTGCGGGAGCTCCCCGTCCGCGTGACCAGGATCGCCCGCGGCATGGCGACCGGCGGCGATATCGAGTATGCCGACGAGCTCACCCTCTCCTCATCGCTTGAGAACCGGAAGGAGCTTCAGTAGTATCACTTGTATCAAGAAAGTAAAAACCCCGCCGGAGTGGCGGGGTTTCGACTTCGCTGGTCTTAGCCGATCTTGGTGATCTCGACTTCGGTGTACGGCTGGCGATGCCCGTAGCGGGTCATTTCGCGCTTCTTGGCCTTGTGGCGGATGCCTTTGACTTCTTCATGTTTCCCGTGGGCAAGCACGGTGGCAGCGACGGTTGCGGTGAGGCTCGGGGCGCCGACTTGGACGGCCTTCTCGTCGCCGATAAAGAGGGCCGGGAACGCGACCTTGGCGCCGATTGCCTCCTCAAGCTTTTCGATCTTGAGCTTGGTGCCGACAGCGACTTGGTACTGCTTCCCACCGGTCTGGATGATAGCGATCATAAGCGTGATTTCTGGTACCTGGACACTGTACCGTACTCGGCCGATATTGTCAATTTTAAGCCTTTTCTAGCACTCCTTTGACGCGGCGGACACCGGCTGATGAGGCTTCTTCTTTGATGATCGTAAACTTCCCGAAGCGCCCTATATCGGTGGTGGTCGCGACATGGGGGCCGCCGCAGAGCTCGCGCGAATAGACGGTGCCATCGGGAGCCTCTACCTGGTAGACGGTCACCCGGTCGGGGTATTTCTCCCAGAAGCTCCCCTCCACGCCAGCGGCCTTGGCAGCCTCCTTGTCCATGACGGTCGTCGTGACGGTGGCGCCCTTGGCTATAGCCTCATTAACATAGGCCTCGACTCGATCGAGCACGTCGCGCGGGACTTTCTCGGGATGGGTGAAGTCAAATCGCGTACGCTCTTCGGTGATATTGGAGCCGGCCTGGTGGACATGCGGCCCGAGCTCTTTGCGGAGAGCGGCCAGCATTAGGTGAGTAGCGGTATGGAAGGCAGTGACTTTGGGGCTATCCCCTGCCAAGCCGCCTTTGAACTTCCCAGCCGCCGCGGTCCGAGAGAGATCCTGGTGTTTCTTGAACTCGGCTTGGAAAGCAGCTTCATCCAGCGTGAGACCCTGTTCGGTAGCCAATTCTCTGGTCATCTCGAGAGGAAAACCATACGTAGCAAACAGCTCGAAGGCACTTTCCCCAGATAGCTTACTGGCCTGGACAAGGCGTTCAAATTCACGCAGACCTTTGGCGAGAGTTGCGCGGAACTTCTCTTCCTCGCGAGCGAGTTCAATCCGAATGCGATCCGCGTTTCCATTGACTGTGGCGTAAACGGGCGCAAATTTCGCAATATAGAGCTCGGCAATGGTGACAATCGACGGCCCGGTCTGCCCCATGCGGTGAAACTCCCGGATGGCACGGCGGATAAGACGGCGCAGGATATAGCCTTGATCGACATTTTTTGGTACCACGCCGTCGGCGATCATGTGCGTCGCAGCACGGAGGTGGTCAGCGATGATGCGGCCCGAGCGCTCCTGGTAATTTTCCTTGCCTACCAACTGCTCGATTGCCAAAAGGACATCAGCAAAAGCATCCGTCTGATAGACATGCTTGAGGCCGTTCAGTGTAACGATGGTCCGCTCGAGGCCCATCCCGGTGTCGACACAAGGGGCTGGGAGCTTGTCGAGCGTCGTCTCATCGAGACGATTGTACTGCATGAAGACGTTGTTCCAGATCTCCATCCACTCTTTGGAATGGGTACCCTTGTTGCCCTGGGGCGCGCCCTCGCCTACCCAGTAGAAGATCTCGGTGTCGGGTCCGCAGGGGCCGGTTGGGCCAGCCGCCCACCAATTGTCTTCGGCCGGAAGGTAGGCGATGCGCTCTGCCGGGACGCCGAGGCTTCTCCAGATACCAGCCGACTCCTCATCCCGCGGCGCATTGGCATCTCCCGCGAAGACGGTAACAGAGAGCATGGCTGGGTCGAGTCCGAGCCAGTGCTTATCGGTAAGAAACTCCCATGACCACTGGATAGACTCTTGCTTGAAATAGTCACCCAAAGACCAATTGCCGAGCATTTCGAAAAAGGTGAGGTGCGTATCGTCGCCGACGTCGTCGATATCGCCGGTGCGGACGCATTTCTGGACATCGGCGAGACGCTTGCCCATCGGGTGAGGCTTCCCGAGGAGGTAGGGTACGAGGGGCTGCATGCCGGCGGTATTGAAGAGAACCGAGGGGTCATTCTCGGGGGCCAAGGGCGCCGAGGGGAGGATGGCATGGCCCCGTTCTCGGAAGAAAGCCAGATATTTGTCACGGAGTTCCTGTGAGGTGAGCATATGCGGTATCGATCAGCGGAGCGCTTTGTCGAGCGCCTCCCGAAGCGGTCGGCCGATATAGGGAGAGAAGAGCGATTCGATATCACCCACGGTATCGCGGGCCGCTCGTCCACGCTCTACTTCCCGTCCGAGGGCAGCGAGTTTGGAGAGTTGGGAATCATGGATACGGATATCGGGATCGACTGCGAGCGTTGATCGGACGATCCGGACGTAGGTGTCTTTGGTCATAGGCTCTGGAGCTTTCGCTTCTGATGCTTGATCTCGGCGTCGAGCTCGGCGATTTCGGTCTCGAGTTTCTTCAGCTTGGCCTCTTCGCCGAGGATGAACTGCTCGTGCTCGCGGACAATCTGCTGGAAACGATGGATAGCAGCCACCACTTCGTCGCGACGAAGGGCAAGCCGGCTACGGTCGGCATCGAGTGAAAAGAGGTCGCTCTGGGCGCGTCGTTTGGCTTGCAGGGTATCTTGATCGGGGATCGGTGTCATACGTTTGTCGCGGGAGGAGCAGCGGGCTCGCTCCAGTGTAGCAGGCTCGAGGGAGGAAATCAATTCTCGGTCGTGGCCGCCTCGACTACCTCGACGGTGACTCGATCGGTGTCTGCGGGCAGCGTCGAGATAAAGAGTTGCGGATCGAATTCCACCTGAAGCCGCTCGATCTCCGGATGCAGTTTCAGGAATTCCCTGATCTCATCCTCGTCCGACCCCAAGAGCGCTCCCTTGAGTTTCGCCGCGTCAAGTTCGGCTTGGAATAGGACTGTGCTCTCGAGAGTCATATCCAGCGTGCCGGTGTCGTACTTCGGCAAGACTGCGGCATAGCCGATATCGAAGCGCTTCGGGACCAAAGTCACCCCGCTCTCGGTCACGCGCTCGGCCTGGATGCGGTCGCGGACGGCCTGCTCCACTACCATAAAGAGCTTGGCGCTATAGCGTCCTTCGTACTCGAAGTTCTCTGCGCTGCCGCCCAAGGGTGGGCTGGTCGAATCACTCACGAGTGTGATCTGGACCGAAGGATCGATTACGACTTCGCCGTCCTGAAGGGCCGCCCGAGCATCGGCCAGGATGAGTTCGCGCGCCTGCTCCAAAGCCTTCTTGGCAGCGCGGTCCTTGTCTTCAGATGACACGGCATTGGTGCCGGCTGTACCAGCGGTACCGCCGCCCGTAAAGGCTTGTACTGATTCGGCGCTAAACTTGTCATACTTGGGACTGCCTTTGAACCCGGGGATCGTGAAGGTAGACGGTCCGACATTGAAATTGGCCCCGCTCTGATCGGCAACGACGCTCGCTTCGATCATGCCGCGCTTTCGAGCATCGCCTTCCCCCGTAACTCCTGGGACGACGACTCCCTGGACCAGACGGAACACCTTGCCATCGCTTGTCTCGAAGCGAGTGGTCGCGACTAGGGGCTGGGCATCTTTGCTGAAGTCGTTGTAAATACGGATGGTCCCCCTGGCTTTGGCATTCTCGGAGGCGGTACTCGCGCCTGTCGCGCTCTCCGTCACTCGGACAGACTTCTCAATCCCCCAGACTCGCACCGGGAGCGCCCCAGTAGCCGCGTTGGCCGCCGTGGAACCATTTACCTGAAGTCGAACGACTTGTTCGGCTGACTGCGGCACGAGCGTCACGACTGCTTCGGGGAAAAATGCATACCAGCCAAGCGCGACGAGCGCGACGACCAGAACCACTCCTCCGCCGATCCAGGCCAGATGAGATCGATCACTCGCGGCCCGGTTTGTCGGAGGGACTGCCTGTCTCGCCTGTACACCGTACGCGGAGCCGGCCAGGCTGATTGCAGCGTCTCCCCGAGTAGGAGAGACCGCTTCTTGGCGCATAAAGCGGCCCAGGCGGCCTCCCCTCGACTGATCACTCTGAAGGGATGATGCTACGGGCGGCGCAACGGGCATCAGTGGGACCGGCTTCCGTTCCCCCGGCGCCTGAAAAGCCGACACGGGCCGAGCTGGCGGTGTGATTTCTGGACGACGCAAAGAATTGAGACTCGTCAAGGGGAGCGAGTCGCGACTCCGCACCGGAAGACGGGTGGGAGCAGCTGGAGCAGGTTCGGGTGGCGTTTCCGCAAGTGCCGGCCGGCTCGGCATGCCTGGTCCAAAAAAGCTGTCGGATCCAAGATGGCGCGTTACGGCTGGTCCCGTTTCGCGCAGACGTTCGATTTCGGTCGGGAAACTTGTTGGCTGGAGCGTGCTGTCCTGATCCAGCTGCTGGCGGTCGCGATAATTCTCGACGGCGAGTCCGGCTTTGGCGGCGAGACGCTGCCCGGTCTCGTCCTGCGTCATAACGATGATAGACTTCCCGAGTTTCTCCGCTTCCCGCTCCAAGAGGCGGAGGTTGACGAGGCTCTGGAGAATGAGTGCGCGCTTCGGGAAAACGAAGACATTCTCATTCTGGCCAGATTGACGCAACCGGCTGACGGCTGTGATGATTTCTTCGTCGACGTCGATGTAATGGATTTCCCGCATAGTGTTGATTTTTGCCGCGTAGGTTTGCGTGTTTACCGGTACTCGAGCGAATGCATGCTCTCCTGGAGGATCCCGGAGAGCATCTTCTCTTCCTCGAGAGACTCGATAAGAGCGAGATGGGCCAGGCCGAGCGGCGTCACATCCTGGGGGGTCGTCAATTCGCCGGTCAAATCGATAATCCGCCTGATATCCTTGGGCTGGAGGAAGCCCACTTCTGGTGGTCGCCGGGCAAACGGGAGATTCTTGTACCAGTCCTGCGAGAGAAGCGACTGCTTGATCTCCGGGAGGGCGGAGCCGCCGCCGCACAGGTAGATACGCGACGGGAGATAGTCCGTCTCGGCAAACTCGATGAGCGAAAGTTCGACGCCGCCGAGCCAGACGCGGCAATCATCGGCGTAGAGCGTCCGAATGCGCTCTTGATCAGCCGGCTTGAGCCGTTTCATCGAATAATCTAGCTTCATCTGCTCGGCCACCTCGTAGGTGCACTTATACTCGTAGGCAATGCGCTTGGTGAAGGCGCGACCTCCGAGCGCGAACATCTTGGTCCCTTCGAGGCCGCCATTGCGCACGACGGCGATATCGGTCGTACCGCCGCCGATATCGACGAAGATAGCGCTGAAATCGATCATGTCCTCCACCTCGACCGAGCGGGCTACCGCGTATGGTTCGGCGACAATTGACAATAGATCGAGGTCGAGCTCGTCCGCGATCGTCTGCAGCGCACCGAGATGGACCATCGGCGCGTACGCGTTGAAAACGCTCATGGAGACATCGCGTCCTTGGAAGCTGTACGGATTCTTGACCCGATAGCCGTCGATCCGCACATCGACAAGCGCTGCATTGATCAGCTTGACTTCGATATCCGGCTGGTCAGTCTCGAGAGCGAGCTGGCGCTTGATACGCTCATAGGCCTTCTCCTGGACCTTGCTGATGATGAGTTTGAGCTCTGGCAGACCGATTTTGAGCTCCGGGTTGACCCGCTCGTAGTGGACGGTCGTCGTCGTGCCCTTGACGAGCTCACCGGCGACACCGATGATGCTCTTCTCCACATGCTTGATGCCGGCATGCTCTTTCGCAAGCTCGATCGCTTCTCGCGAAGAGTTGATCACGCCATTGATATCCGACACGGCGCCGCTCTGCATATTGCCGACTCGCTGCGGAGCGCGGCCGACGCCGATAACCTCGCCCATCCGCGTCTCGCGGTTAACGCGAAACACGAGGGCTTTGACCACCTCGGTGCCGATATCGAGCGCCAGGAGCACATCATCTTGCTGCCCCCAGCCAAAACGAGAAAACAAACTCATAACGAGTGCGTATCTATACACCTAGTATAGCATTGTTGTGGCCCAACCCAAGCGAAGCGCCCGTGGCAATTGTCACTCGGCGAGCCGTTGCCGCCGGACCTGGCCGACGAGACTGGCCATCGCTGCTTCATCCAGCAATCCCGGGGTCGCGCCGAAAAAACCGACCACATTGCCAGCATTGCAGATGCCGTACTGGAGGCAGACTTCGATGGGGTACCCCTTGAGATAGGCCGAAAAAAAACCTGAACCGAAGGCGTCCCCGCCACCGGTGGTATCCACCAACCCATGGGGCTCGAAACTGTCCGCGTGCCACCATTCCTTGCCATTGCTCGCCCAGGCTCCACGTCGGCCATCCGTCAGCGCGACAGTCGTAGGTCCGTACTTCTGGAGGGTCTCGAGGAGAAAGCGCTCGTCATTGAGCCGCTCCGGACGCGTCTCGATCTTATTGGCCAGAAGGAGCTCGATCGCCTCATCTTTATTGAGAAAGAGCACGTCGACCGACCGCAGGAAGTCGAGCATGAGCCGCGGATCATCCTTGAGATTATGCTGCCCCGGATTGAGCGCGATACGCTGATGCTTCTCCCTGGCGGAACGTCCGAGAGCGAGCAGATTGTCGCGCCACCGCCCATTGAGCGCGCTTACGTAGAGCCAGTCCGCCCCGTCGAGCTTGCGGGGGTCGATGACGAGGTGCTCGTTGGCATCACGATTGTGAAAGATAATCCGGTCCCCGGTCTGTTCGATCACGATGATCGCCGACAAGTCGGTCTTGACCGCCCGATCGATCTCAAGCGCATCCGTCACGACCCCTTCTTGCTCCAGGGTCTGTCTCACTGAGCGGCCGAGTTCGTCGCCCCCTACCCGGCTGTAGCAGGAGACTTCCGTACCGAG
>CAYWVL010000006.1:7329-27962 GCA_964461975.1 uncultured Bdellovibrionales bacterium
CGAGCCCGACCGCTACGTTGGCAGCGACACCGCCGATCGATTCATAGCGGTCGTGGGCACGGAATTTTCCCCCGAGTTCGAACGCCACCTTCATCTGCGAAGTGACATCCTCGGGAGTTTGGAGGAGCACTCCCTCTTTGGTCGGAAAAAAGATATCACGTGATACGGAACCGACGCAGATGACACGACGCATAGTGATGGGGTTGGTTTGGGGTGAGTAGTTGGCGCTAGCGGGAGAGCTGGTCACCGATTGCGAGGAGACGATTATATTTGGCGAGGCGCTCCCCGCGTGCGAGCGAACCGGTCTTGATGTATTCGGCGCGCGCTCCGACGGCGAGATCAGCGATGAAATCGTCTGTCGTCTCGCCTGATCGGTGCGAGACGATGGTCGCGTACCCATGCTCCCGGGCGAGCCGCATGCAGTCGAGCGTCTCACTGACAGTGCCGATCTGGTTGACCTTGATGAGCACCGCGGTACACGCTTTGGCGGCGATCGCCTGCTTGAGCCGCTCGGTATTGGTGACCAGGAGATCATCACCGACGAGCATGATGGAGCGGCCGTTCTTGGTCCGGATCGGCTCGAGTTTCTCCCGCATGGCTGCCCAGCCGTCCCAGTCTTCTTCGTGGAGCCCGTCTTCGATCGACATGATATCGAAGCGCTCGATCCATTCTCGGTAGAGGTTGATAAGGTTGTCGCGGGAAAGCGCCACACCCTCCGGTTCGAGTGTATAGCGGTCTTCAGCCGGATCATAAAACGACTGGGCGGCGACATCGAGGTCGAGAAAAATATCCGCGCCGCGAGCGTAGCCGGCCTGGGTGATCGCCTCGCTTATCAAAGAAAGCTGGCGCTCGTGGCTTTCCACGCGCGGAGCATAGCCGCCCTCGTCACCGACGCTCGTCGGCAGATTGGCCTTTGCGAGGATATCAGCGAGCGCGTGAAAGACCTCGCTTCCCGCCCGGAGCTGCTCGCCGTAGCCGGTGATCCCCATGGGGACTATCTTGAATTCCTGAACCGAGAGCCCGGAATTACTGTGCTTGCCGCCATTGACGATATTGAACATAGGCATGGGGAGCCCGAGCGGGCCGCTGCCGCTAGCGAAGAGCGTGGCGATATGCTCGTAGAGAGGCGCTCGGGCGCTCCCAGCGGCTGCGCGACAGACCGCGAGCGAGGCTCCGAGGATCGCATTGGCGCCGAGTCGGGACTTATTGGCCGTCCCATCGAGCGAGCAGAGCGCCTGGTCAAGGGCTTTTTGATCCGAAGCATGCATGCCGGCAACTGCCGCGTTGATCTCCGTATTGACATTGGCCACGGCCGTGAGCACGCCGAGTCCGCGGTAACGCTTAGCGTCCCCGTCGCGCAGCTCCCACGCCTCATGCGTCCCGGTCGAGGCACCTGAGGGTACAGCAGCAGTCGCCTCAGTCCCATCGGAGAGTTTGGCCCAAACTTCTACGGTCGGATGCCCCCGGGAGTCCAGGATTTCTCGCGCTTGGATTTTTTCGATCGTTGCCATAAGAGTGAGGGTTCGAAACGGATAAGCTGATTAGGCGGCCTGAAGCGCGTCCAGTCCGGGAAGTGAATGGCCAGAGAGGTACTCGAGCATCGCCCCACCGCCAGAAGAGACGAAGCCGATCTTGTGGAAAACTCCCGCTTCCTCCAGGACAGCAAGCGACTCCCCGCCGCCGATGACTACATTGGCATCGCTCTCGAGGATGGCCTGCAAGACCAGGTTGGTACCGATGTCGTACGGCTTCTCTTCGAATTTGCCCATCGGGCCGTTCCACACGATCGTCTTAGCCTTCTTGATGATCTGGGCATAGTAGGCGGCGGTCATCGGGCCGATATCGAGGCGCCGATCCGAATCGAAATCCTTAGGAAGGAGGACATTGTCTTGAAAACTGATCTTCTGGTCGAGCGCTTCATTGGCAATCCGTCCGCCCACGAGAACACAGTCGTAGATCGACTCGAAAGCGTGGATGAGCGGGAGCTTGGTCTCGATCTTGGCTCCGCCGATGATAGCGACAGCCGGACGTTCGGGAGCCAGCTTGATGGCATTGAGCCGCTCAGTCTCTTCGATGAGGTGGAGACCAGCAGCGCTCGGAAGGAGCGCCGGGACTCCGACGACCGATGCGTGTGCACGGTGGCTCACCCCGAAAGCCTCGTTGACATAGCAGTCAAACGAGCTCGCGAGTGACCGAGCGAACTCGGGATCATTGCGTTCTTCGCCTTCGTGAAAACGGACATTCTCCAGGAGGAGCGCTTGGCCGGGAGCGAGCGCCGTGAGTGCCTGGGCGACCGCTTCGCCCTCGACCGCCGGGACAAAAGCGACTGGTCTCGCCAAGACGCGGCTCACTTCGTCGACAATCTGCCTCGTAGAAAATGCAGGGTCATCGGCAGACTTCGGTCGTCCGAAGTGCGTCAAGAGCGCCACCTTTGACGCTCCCCGCTCAAATATCGTGTCGACCGTCTTTTTAGCGACTTCAAGCTTGTAGCCCTCCTGGACGTGCGCCACATCCTTGAGCTCAACATTGAAATCGACGCGCATCAGCACCTTCTTTCCGGAGAGATCAAGGTTGTCGAGTGTGCGGAGTGCCATAAAATGTATGAAGTTGTCTCTGAATTAAATTTACCCCATTCCGACGATGCCGATAATCACCCCGACGAGGGCGGTAATCGCTGTAAAGATCCAGGCGCGCATGACGACCTTCGGTTCTGGCCAGCCCTTGGCTTCGAAATGATGGTGAAGCGGGGCGGCAAGGAAGACTTTCCGACCGAGGAAACGCTTGGAGAAGAGCTGCACGGCAACACTCCCAGATTCGAGCACGTAGATGAAGACAATGACAAAGAGCACGAGAGCGGAGTTGGTGAGCATGGCGACGACACCGAGCGTGGTGCCGAGCGCTACGGCTCCGGTATCGCCCATGAAGAAGCGGGCTGGGTAGACGTTGAACCAGAGAAATGCCAGAAGTGCTCCAGAGACCGCGGCGCAGAAGCTGGCGAGGTCTATTTTGTTGTGCATGAAAGCAATGAGCGTAAAGGAGCTGAAGGCCATGAGAAGAATGCCGCCATCGAGCCCATCAAGTCCGTCTGTCTCATTGGAAGAAATCGCGGCGAAGAGGATGACGAAGAGAAAGAGCGGCACATACCACCAGCCGATATTGAAATCCCCGAGCGCCGGTACATGGAGCACGTCCCAGCCGAGTTTGCTATAGAACCACCACGCCCCCAGCCCAGCGATCGCAAACAACCACCAGAAACGGAAGAGGAAGCGCATCCCGCCGCCTTTGTTGGTGCCGAGTCCCCGCACGCTCATATAATCGTCGATCAGGCCGAGGATGCCAGCCATGACCAGAGTGAAGAGCGGGAGCCAGGTCTGCGAACGCTTGAGGAAATCAAGACGAGCGATGAAATTGGTATCGGTGAGCTGGGCGATCCAGGGGAAAATCCACTCGGACGCGAAGGCGAGGAGGAGCACCGTCATCCAGATGATGAGTCCGCCCATGGTAGGCGTTCCTGCTTTCCAGGCGTGTAGCTTGGAGACAAAGGTAAGCTTGTCACCAGCAACGCCGTTTTCTTTGATGCGGATGCCGAATTTATACTTGTAGAGAACATGCGTCCAGAGCGGCGTCAAGAGGAAAGCTATGACAAAAGCCAGCATCCCCGTGACGAGTACCTTGACGATATTCATGACGACTGGCAGGTTCTGAAAATCAGCGAGAGCGATGGTCTCCATAGTTCATGCGGTAAGAACACTCCTATATCCAATCATACGCCTGAAAGCTCCAGGAGAACATAGAGCGCACGCTGTCCCAGCGATAGGGATCATTGAGGACGACTGCGATCACGGGGTGGTCGCCATTGGGATTGGTGGCTACCGCCAGGAGCGAGTAGCCCGCGAGGGGCGTGAAGCCGGTCTTGGTTCCGACGAGATTGGGCATGGTGCCGAGGAGCTGGTCCGTATTGAAAATCTCGTGGGTCAATTGGCCATCGATCGAGGAGATGAAGGTCTTCTCCTCCTGCATCATCTCCCAGAGGATCGGCTGTTTGAGCGCGGCCGCGGCGACGCGGGCGATATCCGCTGCGCTTGAGTAGCATTCAGCTTCTCGTCCGTCAGGCTCGAGACCCGATGGCGTGCAGAAATGCGAGCTCGTCAGCCCGAGTTCGGCCGCTCGAGCATTCATGAGCGCCGCAAAACCGGCCTGCGATCCCCCGACATGCTTTCCCAGAGCGATGGCAGCGTCGTTGGCGCTATTCATGAGGGCTGCCTTGAGGAGGTTGCGCACGCTGACCTGCTCCCCCACTCGCAGACGGACGCCGTTGCAAAATCCGGAGCGAGGGCAGCCGACTCGCGTCCCCTCGGCATAGATAGCCTCCTCATCGATCGTAACTGGCGTATCGAGATCTGTGACCCGCTCGATGACAATGAGGGCGGTAAACAGTTTGGTCAATGAAGCAATCGGGCGCGATTCATGAGCGCTCTTGCTGTAGAGTTCCTCGCCGGTCTCGGCGTCGATGATGACCGACGCATGGGCGGTCGGGACCGACAGGCGAGGGGCGAAATCTCGGAGTCGCGGACGGAAGACAGTCGAGGCACCTCGATCCTCGGTAATGACCGGCAAAGGAGCGGTAGACGGCGTGGCAGGAGTGGCGGTGGCGCGATTCTTCCACTCTTCGATCGAACGCCACTCACTTGTCGCAATATCCAAGAGGAGCTCCGGCGAAGAACGCCAGATCCAAGTGCCGAAGGTGATCGCTACGAGAACGAGGAAAAGGAGAAATCTCAACATAGAGAACGGAGAGCGGGAGGGAGGGAATTACTGTTCATGCGAAGCTTCAGCCGCCTGCTCGAGCCGAGCATCCCGGGAAAGCGTATCGAAATTCGGGAGGTCAGACTGCCGGCCGAGGCCGAGCTTTTCCAGCAACGCGAATGAGACCGAGTAAACGTACTCCCGAGCATCGGCTGGATTCTCGGTCCGATCGATGAGTCCGCGAATGAGTAGGTTGCGCAGCGTGAAACTGCAATTGACGCCACGGATGGCTTCGATGGTGGAGCGGTTGACCGGGCCTCGATACGCGATGATCGCCAGCACCTCGAGCGCGGGTTTCGAGAGGTTCTCTTGGAGAAAGCTTTTGGTAAATACTTCGATATCCGGAGCGGCTGCCGGCTTGGTGGCGAGCTCCGCGTGACCGTCATGCTCGATAAGCATGAGCCCCGAGTGGCTATCATCTACATATCGCTTGGCCAGCTCGCTGAGCGCTGCCTTGAGCTCTGCCTCGGAGAGCGAGAGGAGCTCGCGGAGCCTAGCGAGGGCGAGCGGTTCGCCGCTCACAAACAAGAGTGCTTCGAGTCTGGGAAGAATGGGTTGGGAAGACATAGGTATTTATGGGCGAGGCGTATGACGGACCGCGATATCGCCAAAGAATTCTTGTTGATCAACGACGATGAGCCGATCCTTGATGAGCTGAAGGAGGGCGAGAAAGGAGACGATCAGCTCGAGACGATTCTTCACGTCGGCCGTGAGGGCCCGGAATGAAGTCTCCGCGCGCGCTGCGAGCTCGGTGCGAAAGACAGCCATTTTTTCCTCGAGTCGGATGACCTGCTCAAGCTCCTGCTCCTCGAGTGGGGCAAAGAGCGGGATCTCGCCGAGGAGATTATGGAAGGCCTGCTCAAGATCGCTCGCCGACAATTGCTCCGGAGGATAGAACATTCCGGCAGACCAGGTGAGGGATCGGTTCCTCGGATATGACCCATGCGCGTTTGCAAGTGAGCGTCCGAGAGTGATGCTCACCTCCCGGTAGCGCCGATACTCGCGAAGCTGCCACTCGAGGTCGACGATCGACTCCTCCTCTTCTTCGGTAAAGACGAGGAGCGGCAGGAGCGCTCGAGACTTGAGGAGTATCAGCCGCGCTGCGATCGAGAGAAACTGCGAGAGGGATGACAGAGGGAGGCTTGTCTCGCTTTTCAAGTAGTCAAGATACTGGTCGGCCACCTTGGCCAAAGACACCCGGGTGATATCGAGCTTCTCCTTTTCGATGAGTTGCAACAAAAGCTCGAGCGGTCCTTCAAACTGCTCCAAGCGCACCGCGTAGGTCATAGGGTTCGGTCCCATTGTAGCATGGGACTTTGGTCCGAGAAAACGGCTGATCAGACGGTTCGCTCGACTTCACTCTGGCTATCTGGAAGGGTCCAGGTCACCCAGCAGGCCGACAATGCAAACGCTGCCACCAGGAAGAACAGTCCCTCGGCCGGGAAGAGCATGAGGAAGAATATGCCGATGACAGCCGCAAAGATATTGGCCGTGGGCCGGGCAGTGCGGAAGAAGGCGACGATATCGGCATCGGCGCTCGTGATCTGCTTGTAAAAGTACGAATCCCTGAGAATCTCTACCCCGGCCGCTCCGAGGCGGGTGACAAAGAGGAGGCAGGCCCAGAAACCAAGCGAGGCAGCGCCAGTGAGGCCAACCCAGGCAGTCGCTCCCGCCAGAATGAGGAGACTCGCCAAGAGAAGCTCCTTCTCCCCGAGTCGCTTGTCCGCAAGCACCCCGAGCGGGTACTGGACCAGCACGAACGGGATGAGCATCACCGTGAATATCGTGCCGATGTCGGTCCACGAATAGCCGTAGGAGCGTAGGAGAATCGGCGAGTACACGATCATGATGACGTAGAAGAGCTCCAGCACCCAGGAGACAGCGTAGATAGCGAGGAGGTTCCGACGGCGCATGACTTTGCGAAGCGTCGTGACAAACGAGATGCGCTGAGGGCTATAGGTACGATGGCTGCGGAGTCCGAAGATGGCCAGAACAAGGATGAGCGCATACCCCGCGGTAATTACCCCGAAGACTCCTTGATATCCCGCCTCGGAGAGCGTCCAGGTTGAGACGAATGGGGCCAGGAGGAGTCCAGCATTCAGGACGGTGAGATACAGTCCGCGGATCCGCCCGGAAAGCTGATCAGAAGAAAAGTCCTCGAGAAGGATATCCGTCACTGGTCCCATGAGGTTACTCCCGATGAGGAAGAGGAGGAGCACTCCCGCCCCGATCCATGTCGGTCCGGAGAAGCTCAAGGCGAAACTCCCGGCAATCAGAAGCACATAAATGAGGAGAAGGAGTCGGACGGAGCCGAAGCGGTGAAGGAGGGGCTGGAGATACATGAGCGCCACGAGCACCACCCCGTAGATGATCAGATAGAACCCGCCGACGAGCCGCTCCCCCGAGAGTGCGGCAAAGTAGGATGAGATGACGTAGAGGACGAAGGCGTCGAGAAAACCGACGCCAAACGAGAGTAGCGAGAGAAACCGGACTTTGTTCCGATTGAAAATTTCTTGTTTGTTTTTGGCTGGCATGTTCTTATTACCAAACGTAGTGAGTGAGAAAAGTGTGCATTCGATACTTTTCTCCGAACGGAGTGACGGTAAAAAAAGTTCATACCCTGCGGCTTGCCGCAGGAGGTATTGGGGTCCAGGGCTTGCCCTGGGGTCCAATACTCTTTTTATTATGCCATAGCTTTCAAGATGGCGCGCTCACTCCCCGCTTACTCGAGGCAGCCTGGGAGATACCCCGCCCTCGTGGCTGACTCGAGCGACTCGAAGCAGCGCTTATTCTCGAGCTTGATCTGCTTGGCGCAGCGAGAAGCCGGGTGATGATACTTGTTGGATTTTTTGCTCCCCACAAAGACGCACTGAGTGGATTCTGCCGCTTGGGGAGAGCTTTCAGACGACACAGAAGCGACAGTCGGCGGCGCAGGCGCGGCCGGCTGCGGTGCGACGTTCACGACGATCGGATCCCCGGTCTCGCGCAGGCTCTTCTGGAGCCAGCCCGCCTCGAACGAGAGGACGGCTACGAGGAGGAAGGACAGGCCGAGCAGGGCCCGTTCCCCAAAGGCTTCGTACCAGCTTTTGACCCGGGCTGTGAGCATTGGCCAACGTTCCATAGCGCCTGTTGACACCCGTCGGAGATGTGTTATACTCTCGAAGCAACTCTTGAGAGAGCAGTCTAAAGGAAATTTACCCGTATGGCAACACGTAAAGCAGGTGGCTCAACTAGTCTCGGTCGCGATTCGATTTCCAAGCGTCTTGGCGTCAAGATTTATGGCGGCCAGGCTGCCACCGAAGGCAATATTATCGTTCGTCAGCGCGGCACCAAATACCATGCCGGCAAGAACGTAAAGCGTGGCGCTGATGACACCCTGTTCTCCCTCGTCGACGGCACCGTCAAGTTCGAGGAGCGCAAGGTCAAGGCTTTTACGGGGAAACTCGCCAAGCGAATGTTCGTCCACGTCATCCCTGCCAAGGCCTAAACGCTCAGTTTCAATCAGAGCTCACGACCCTCCCCTGACCTGGAGGGTTTTTGCTACTTTGTCTCAAGTGCAGCAGCGCCAAGATCACTCCATGAATGACGATCGGTACGGTCAGACTCTGAGAGAAGAGGTAGATGCCACCGAAGAGGAGTCCGCCGAGAGAAGCGATGCCTGCCAATTGCCAGTTCCAGTGTCGTGGCAACCAACCGCTTGCTCCATTCAAGACATGCGCCAGACCAAAAATTATCGAAGCCAGAATGAGCGAGAGGGCAGCGTTGCCAGTCTCAGCCTGCAGCCAATTCTGGATAATCCCTCGAAAGAGAATCTCTTCTAGTATCGCAAAGAGGAATCCGTGCGCTACAGCTGCATAGAGCATTCGTTTGGAAGTGCTGATATGGCCTTGGTTGACCCGTACCGCTACCGCGAGAAAGAAAGCGACCGCTGCAACTATGATAACTACTGCATCGAACCAGTCCACTTTAAATGACAGTCGCTCGTATTGCCATGCGACCACGAGCGGCACAGTCACTCCATAGAGTCCGATGACCAAGCGATAGTAAGACTGCTGATGAATCATGGCTACTATCGAAAGTTACCATCCACCTCCTCCGCCACCTCCACTGCCACCGCCTGATGAGCCGCCACCCCCCGATCCGGAGCGGGTGCTTGTCGTCGCGGCGATAGCGCTTGAGATGCTTTCCATCCGACTGGTGAAGCTCGCCACGTCGAAGCTGCCCATATCTCCGCCGACGAACCAAGCCGGGTGATAGGTAGCGAAATACTCCTTTCCATACAGCTCTTCCATCTTCTTGATCCACTCCTTGGTCATTCCAAATAGGATAGCCACTGGGAGGAGCTGTTCGAAGAGGCCTGCTCGCTCATGAAACTGCTGGCGATACTTTTCAGCCGTCTCCATGTAGAGTTTGAGGCCGCGCAGCTTGGCATGGAGTTCGACTCCCGCTGCGGTACGTTTGGGCATGATCGCGCCGAAGCCGATAAAGAGGAGCCAGGTGAGCGCGAGCGCCACGGGCGCCGTCCAGGCGAGGCCGGAGAAGAACATGAAGGTGAAGATACCGACGATTCCGATACCGAGAAAGATGTTGCGGTAACTGAATCCCTGCTTCTCAAAGAGGCCGAGCTGGATGAAGTTTTGCTGCTCAATTTTCCCGAGTTGGGCGAGTACCGGATTAAGCTTGTAGCGGAGATCCGATAGCACCACGGTCTTACCTGACGCAAACAGCTTATCCATCAAGAGCTGTTCTGCTTTGGTGAGAGGAACTGTATTAGCCTCACCCACCCGCTCAAGCATGGTTTCGGTGCTGCTAAAGACGAGGACTTTCTTGGTCTCGGTCTTGATACGGATCAGGCCGCGCACCGCAAAACTGATGATTGCCGCCGTCACTGCCGCACTGTCGACGGACCCGTTCTTGAGAAGCGCAGCCGCCGAGAGCGGTGTAAGCTCTCGCGGGAGCTCGTACTCGGCGACAGTGGGCTTGTCCCAAGCCGGGTCATCACCGTACTGGCGCCACATACGGTAGAGGTAGGCCAATGCAATGATGGGAATCAAGAACCAGAGGTAGAGAGCATACCACGCGAGACGTTCGATCCAACTGAATTGATACGGAGTGAAGACACCCAGCGGGAAGGTGGTTGATACCGTTACCCCATGGGCGGACGGGAGTGAAGCAAGAGTCGCTACTTCCAAAGTGCGAGCATCTCGCCATTCCAGCTTCGCTTCGGGATGGCCTCGAGCGCTGAGAGAACCGCTGTACAGATTCGTCTCCTGGGCTGGACCAGGAAAGGTGATGGTCGCCATGTAGGCATCAATCGGCATATCCCAAAAATTCCCCAAGACGTTCCAGTACCATTCATGAAAATCACCCTGATCACGAATCACATTCTTGACCCGGTAGATGATGCGGTACTCATGTTCGCCCGTGACCGTTATATCCGGGTCGCCGATTTTCCAGGTCACTGTCTGGTCGCTCTCGCTGGTAATCGTTTCAAAGGGATGCGGCCGACCAGAGAAGTCCGTGATACTGACGAGCTCGACCGGGGTGCGGATATCGCCATCTGGGGTCGTCGTGACCACGGGGACGATCCGGAAGATGCCGTGTTTATCCACGCACTGCCCGCAGTCGGCGAGGATATTCTCGGTCACGGTCATAGTGGCATCAGCCGCCACCACGAACTCAGCCTGGAAATCCTTGATGTACCACTCGGTCACATTTTCCCGCGCCCAAGCCACTCCCGGAGAAATCACTCCAGCGAGGATGGCGGCAATCAAGATGAAGGGCCTCAAGACTATGTGCATGCCTACAGTTTACCTCTTTTTCCGAGAGGCTTCGAGGAACGCCACGAAGAGCGGGTGAGGCGCGGTGAGTGATGATACGAATTCAGGGTGAAATTGCGTGCCGAGGAAGAAAGGATGCTTTGCCGTCGGAAGCTCGGCGATCTCCATGAGTACTCCGTCTGGCGAGGTGCCGGAGAAGACGAGTCCACCAGCGCACAATCGCTCGACATACTCCGGGTTGACCTCGTAGCGGTGACGGTGCCGTTCGATCACTCTGTCTCTTCCATACGCCTTCCGGGCGAGTGTGCCACGGATGAGCTTGGCCGGATACTCCCCGAGTCGCATGCTCCCGCCATAGTCCTTCCTGGCGAGCTTCTCCCGCTGATCAGGCATGATATCGATGACGCGTTCATCGCTTTTGGGATTGATTTCGTGAGTGGTCGCACCCTTGATTCGCAGGACATTTCGAGCATACTCGATCACGAGGAGCTGCATGCCATAGCACAGTCCAAAATAGGGAATCCGCTGCTTCCGGCAGTACTCGATCACGGCGATCTTCCCTTCTACGCCGCGGGACCCGAATCCCCCGGGAATGAGGATGCCGTCATAACGCTTGAGTTCCTTGAGGCGCCTAGGGTCCTTCTCAAATTCGGTCGCGTCGAGCCACACGAGCTCGGGCTTCTGACCCGTGGCGTAGGCAGCATGTTTGAGCGACTCGATGACGCTGATATAGGCATCAGAGAGGACATAGTCGCCGGTCTTGAAATACTTCCCGACAATGCCAATCCTCACGCTACTCTTGAGGCGATGCAACACACTCACCCGCTGCTCCCAGTGGCGCAGATTCCGGGGCTTTCCGGTGAGAGACAGCCGCTCCAGAATCCGGTCGCTCAAATGGTCCTTCTCGAAGTTGATCGGGACATCATAGATACTCTCGACATCCGGCGCGCTGATGACTGCCTCCGGTCTGACATTGCAGAAGACGGCGATCTTCTCCTTGCGCTTCTCATCGAGCGGACGATCGGCTCTGGCGATGATGAAGTCAGGCTGGATGCCGGTCCCATTGAGCGTGCGGACCGCGTGCTGAGTCGGCTTGGTCTTCATCTCTCCGACCTTGGATGGCGTCGGCACATAGCTCACCATGACAGTCAGTACGTCGTTCGGTTGCTCGATCTTGAGCATGCGGACCGCTTCGAGGAAGAGGATGTTCTCGTACTCGCCGACCGTACCGCCGATCTCGATTATCATGACGTCGGCCCCTGCTTCACTCGCGGCGCGCTTGATCCGGCCGATGACCTCGAGCGGGATATGCGGCACGACCTGGACGCAGCGACCGCCATACTCGAGGTTGCGCTCTCGCTCGATGACTTTCTGGTACACCGACCCGGTGGTCATGTAATGGTCGCGCGACAGCTTGAGTCCCAGGAACCGCTCATAGTTGCCCATGTCCTGGTCGGTCTCATAGCCATCCGCGAGGACAAAGACTTCGCCGTGCTCGGTCGGGTTCATGGTGCCGGCATCTACATTGATATAAGGGTCGATCTTCATGGCGGTGACCACGAGGCCGCGGGCCTGGAGGATCTTGCCGATCGACGATGCGGTGATGCCTTTGCCGACGCCACTCATGACGCCGCCGACGACAAAAATATATTTGGGCGGATGCGGATGCTTCTGTTTCCTCGTTTTGGTATTGGCCATAGGTTATGGAAAATTATCCGATTAGAGAGAAAGAGCCGCCTTCGGTGACGAAGCACGGCTCTTTTTCAAGTTGCAGCTGATACGGAAGTCTACTCACTCACGATCGAGAGCTTCACCGTCGCCCTCGCGCTCCCGGCGACTACGGAGACGCTGTATTCACCGAGCGCCTTGATCGGATGCTCCAGGACAATCATATCTTCGCTCACCTCGCCACCGAGCGCTTTGGCGATCGCCGCTTTCGTGACAGAACCGAACAACTTGCCCTCCTTGGACTTCATGGGGATAGTGACCGAGCGGCCATCGACGGCTTGGACGGCTCCGGAGAGCTTGGCCAGCGCTTCCGCCCGCTCTTTCTCGGCCCGCGCGACAATATGCTTGACGGATTTGAGCGCCCCGGGCGTCGCGAGCTCGGCGAGTCCTTCCGGCAGGAGATAGTTGAAACCGTACCCTTTTTTGACTTCCTTGACTTCGCCAGCCTTTCCGAGACTCGGCACGTCCTTGGTAAGAATCACTTTCATATCAGGCAATAGCTCAAATTACACTTTATCTTAGCGATACCACGCCATTTTGACAATAGCTGGTAGCAATCTACCGGATAAGCATACTATCGCCAAAGGAATAGAACGAGAGCCGCTCCCGGATCGCCTCTTCATACAGTGCCACTACTCCCCGCTTGGCGCCTTTGTGTCGGAGAAAGGCTTCGACCAAGAGCATCAGGGACGTCTTGGGGAGATGGAAATTGGTGATGAGCATATCCACCATACGGAACTCGAAGGACAACGTGATAAAGAGATCGACCGCCCTGTCCCCCGCCCGAAGTCGCCCGTCCGCGCCGAAAGCCTCGAGACTGCGTGTTACCGTCGTCCCCAGAGCGACCACCGGATGCTGCGCAGACTTCGCGGCATTGATCTGGCGAGCCGCTGCCTCGCTCACGCTCACTCGCTCGGGGTGGAGTTTCCCTGTCTCGAAATGTTCCTCTCGGAGCGGAGCAAAAGTCCCCAGCCCGACATCGAGGGTGAGCTTAGCCGTCGTGATCCCCCGCTCCTCCAAACTTTCGAACACGCGCTGTGTAAAGTGGAGCGAGGCCGTGGGCGCAGCGACTGACGCTCCAGACTGAGCAAAGATCGTTTGGTACCGTTTGCGGAGAGATGGTTCAGCAGGCGTAGCGTCGCCCTCGAGATAATGTGGTACCGGGGTCGTCCCATAACGCTCGAGCAGGACAGCAAGTGTGAGAGGGCTCTCGAGTTCGAAGAAGAAGCGGCTCTCCTCTTGGCTCCGAGCGAGAAAACCGGATCCGTCCGGAAATGCCAGCCGGTCGCCGATCGTCACTTTTCGATCGACCAGTGCCGGGATGAGTCCAGTTCCTTCCCATTCATTTATGAGGACGAAGACCTTGATCTTGCCACCGGTCGGCTTGGTGAGCCAGAGACGGGCCGGCACCACTCGGGTATCGTTGAGCACCAGGAGCGCTTCCTGTGGGAGATACTGCGCCAGATTGCGGAATGTATCAATGGCCACTGTATCAGTCGCGGTATCGTACACAAAAAGCCGCGCACTATCCCTCGGCTCGAGCGGCACTTGGCGGACAAGTTCGGGCGGGAGTACATAGTCGTACTGCGCGAGATCTGAAAACTTCATACCCGCGAAGTCTCCAATCGCTTTTCCTCGTCAAAACGCTCCAGCGCGAGCGAAATCAGTCGGCTAATAAGCTCGGTATAGCTGATCCCTGATGCCTCAAACAGCTTGGGGTACATGCTGATGCTGGTAAAGCCCGGGATGGTGTTGATTTCGTTGACATACCAATTGCCTTCTCGGGTGAGGAAAAAGTCTACCCGCGCCAACCCTGCTGCCTCGAGCGTTTGGAAAGCTCGCTTCGCCAACCCCTGGACAGCCTTGATTTGCGATCGGGTAAGTTTGGCCGGTATCTCGATGCGCGCTCCATTTTCGTCGAGGTACTTGGCCTCATAGCTATAGAATTCATGTGTGGGGATAATTTCACCTGGGAGCGCTACGATCGGATCGGCATTCCCAAGCACCGCACACTCGATTTCCCGGGCGGCCAAGGCCTTTTCAACGATGATTTTATTATCATATTGAAAAGCGTACGCCAACGCCCGTCGGAAACTTGCCGTATCTTTGGCTTTGGAGACACCTACGGATGAGCCAGCATTGGCCGGCTTTATGAAGAGCGTCTTCCCCAACTGTTTCGCCACGGTCGCGTAAGCCACCTTCTCTCTCTGCCGGAAAACGAGAAACGGTCCCACCGGGAGCCCTGCCTCACGGAGGAGTCGCTTCATCACATCTTTGTCCATACCGATAGCTGACCCGAGGACACCCGAGCCGACACAGGGGATGCCCGCGAGCTTGAGGAGTCCTTGGACCGTCCCATCCTCCCCCAGCGGGCCGTGGAGTATGGGAAAGACTATGTCTACCCGCTTGAAAAACATTGCTGCTGGCGTCTCCCAACGGCCGCGCTTGTCAATCTTGAGGAGAATCGGCAAAAAGCGCTTCCGATCGAGCGCTGCCACCACATTCTCGGCCGAACGCAAAGACACCTCATGTTCGACTGATTTGCCGCCATAGAGAATGCCTACTCGGATCTTGCCTGCCATAGTTTTTCCCTTAACAGAGCCATTGTAGCTCCCTCGTATGAAAAAAGCGAGCCCCGCACCGGTGCGTCATTGACGCGGTGATGCGGGGTGCGAGACTAGACGGTGTGACCGTCAGTGGAGCGGGTCAGATCACTGGCTGGTAAGCCAAAGATAACGGGCGATGTCGCGCCCAAGCTGCGATGAGATGCACTCGATGCGAATCGCCATCTCCAGAAGTTCGCTGATGGTGAAGACGGCGTGCAGCTCTTGGCCGTGCTTCAACAGCTGGTGGGAACCACCCTGCTGTCGATCGACTAGCACCAGCACATCGGCGACTCGGTAGCCGTAGCCAGCACCCTCGATCGCTTCGATGGCTTCGAACTTGCTGTCAGCCTCGGTCACGAGATCGTCGATGACCAGTACCGTGCTGCCCTGCCGGACTTCAGCTTGGCCAAGGTTCTTCTTCGGAACCACACGGCGCTTTCCACCCACCTCTTCCTTGTCGAGTTGAAGGAGAGGCAAGGTGAAGGGAAGCTGAGCGAACACCTTGGCGAACGGAGTTCCGGCATTCGGGATGCCGGCCACCGCATTGCAGGAGAGCTCATGCCGGAAAGCCAGCTGATGGAGGCAATGAGCGGCAAGCTCGACCACTTCCGGCGTGAGCGGACCGGGCCTGGGATTATCCGGGGTACGCAGGTTGAGGTAGACCGGCGAAAGCGGAGCATCCGGCGTCCGTTCGTGGAGCTTGAGCCTGAAGCCGCGCTCCTGGCCGCTGGGCCCATCGCGCATAACGACGAGCGGGTGATCTGACTCACGAGTCAAGACCGCTCCGACTGCAAAGAGGGCGCGCGCCAATTGTTGGCGGGCTTCCTCGTAGTTCCATGCCTGATAACCGTGCATGCTTTCTCTCCTTCTCGCCTTGAGGCGGTTGCACGAGTAGAAATGGCGAGGGGTACGCGGGCTCATTCCGGCATACTTGGTGGGAAGGGTAGCAAAAAGCCCCTCGCGGGGCAAATTGACAGCTCCATCAGAAGGTGGTGCCTGAATCTAGACCACACGGATGGCTTCGTCCACGGTGGTGACACCCTGCATGACGAGATTGATGGCGTTCTGGCGAAGAGTAGTCATACCGGCATGCTCAGCGTACTGCTGAAGCTCGATCATGGACGCTTTGTCCACGATCATAGCGCGCAGCTGATCATCGAAGATGAGGACTTCGAAGACGCCAGTGCGGCCGCGGTAGCCGGTATTGGCGCACTCCGGGCACCCGACGCCCTTCTTGTATTCGATATTCATCCCCTGGAGTCCGAGATAGGCGACATACTCGGCCCGCGGATGCGGATCGGGCTTGCGGCAGTGTTCGCAGATCTTCCGGACGAGACGCTGGGCGATGATCCCCCGTACCGCATAGGCGATCATACCGCGCTCGACGCGCAAGTCGATCAAACGCGCGATACCGCCGATCGTCGTATTGGCATGCAAGGTCGAGTAGACGACACGGCCGGTAAGCGACGCCTGGACGGCGTGCTCCACGGTTTCGGTATCTCGGATCTCGCCGATCATGATGACATCCGGGTCCTGGCGGAGGATGCTCTTCATGCCCTTGGCGAAGGTGTAGCCGATCTCGGGGATGATCTGGCTCTGGCGCATGTCTTCGATGAAGACCTCGACCGGATCCTCGAGCGTGAGGATATTGCGCTCCTTCCTATTGAGCTTCATGAGCATCGAGTACAAGGTCGTCGTCTTGCCGGAGCCGGTCGGTCCAGTCGTCAGGATCATCCCATAACTCCCGAGAGTCAGCTCGCTCACTCGTTTGCGGACGTCATCATCGAGGCCGAGCTCCTCCAGGGAAATGAGCATATCGCTCCGATTGAGGAGCCGCAACACTGCGGTCGGACCATTGACCGTGGGAAATATCGAGACCCGCACGTCGATCGTCCGTTCGCCTTTGCCATCCTCAGTCGGGAGGCGCACTGCGAAGTGGCCATCCTCTGGAAGTCGCACACGACCGACCTCGATATTGCAGAGAACCTTGAGGTGATTGATGACGTGATCGTGATCCTCTTTGGCGATGTGGGCGTGATTCTGGAGGACACCATCGATACGAAACCGCACGAGGAGCTCCTCGGGCATGGCCTCGATATGGATATCCGACGTCCCCTGGATGACTGCTTCCTCGACGATCGGGCTTACGAGATCCGACCCTGAGGCATCACGAAATATGATGCTTTCCGACGACATAGACGGTGTTTGTTTGGTGTCTTTAGTGTACCATACCTTTTGGCAGCACCAGTAGCTGTTCCAGCCGGCGGGATATGCTATCCTATGGGACAATACACGCCTTTCCTGTCATCGTATGCGTTTCCTCGTCCCGCTGCTTATCGGCAATAGCCTGGTAGTCGGTGGCGTCTGGTTTTACCACCACTTCATCCTCCCCGAGGAAACATTCCTCCGGATCGGCTTCCGGCTGATCGTCTTCGGCGCAGTAGCGATCCCCTGTCTCTGGTGGTGGCAAAGGCATCGCTCCGTCATCTCTCTCCCACTCGGTGTCCTTGCCGTGATCGGCAGCAGTCTCGCTGTCGGCCTCTTCGCCGCCCAGACATATATTTTCCCGGCGCTCTTTCCCGCCGTCGTCCGCTACACTCCCACGACCGAACTGCTTGCTGGGAGTATCCACTACGCGCAGCTGCTCGCGCTCCTCCTCGGCGGGTACCTCCTCTTTTCACTCGCGCTCCTCCTCATGGGAAAGCAGCTCCTGCGCTGGCTCCCCTCTGGTCCGCTCGAAAACGTACCGGCACCACTCCGGGTATTCGTCATCGGAGCGATTGGTGGCCTAGGCTGGATCGGGCTCATCCACGTGCTCGACTGGGTCGGCTGGCTCTCACCCATCGCGCTCCAGGCGACCTTCGGACTGCTCATTCTCGCTGAGTGGCGACTCATCACTACACTGCTTCGCCGTACCCACTCCCTCGCTGTCCGCGTCCTCTGGCCCGGCTGGCTGGCCGCCTTCGCCATTCTCCTCCTCGTCTTTCTCATCGTGCTTCAGCTCGGAGACAGTCTCCGCCCCGCACCCACCGGCTATGACGACATGACCCACTACCTCAATCAGGTGCGGCTCATGACTGAGAGAGCAGAAATCAACGTGACACAGTGGCCAGCTGCCTTCGAGATCCTCCTCGTCGGCTTCGGTTTGGCGCTCCCCGGCGAAGGACAATTCTTCCCGCTCTCGCTCGGGAGCTACGGAGTGCTCATCGCCACCGTTCTCGTCTTTTTTCTGGGACGACACCTCTTCACATGGCAGACCGGTGTCGTGGCCGCTGTCCTCTTTCTCTCACTCCCAATGACCGGCGCTCTCTCGGTCATCGAGACCAAGCCGGATAGTTTTCTCATTGCGCTTCTCCTCATGGCGCTCTGGACCAGTCTCATCGCTTGGGAAGAGCGCACTCACAGACTCCTTCTCGTCGTAGCATTTCTCTTTGGCCTCGCGGCCACGGTCAAACTGACCGCACTCCTCTTTGCGCCAGCGTTCGCGCTCTTCACCATCTGGCTCCTGTTGGAGCTTCGCCCCAATTGGCGGCGGATAGGGGTGCTGATGCTCGGCATGCTCGCCTGCTTCTCCATCGCCTGGATGCCCTGGGTGCTCCATACCGTATTCGCTCAGATAGAACACCAGGCGCATACTCCCCATCCACGGACGCTCCAAGCAGAGGTGAATCAGCTCACGGCCACGCTTTCATGCCAGGCGACGGGCAGCGCCGAGGACTTCGCACGTTTTGAAACGCCACACCAGACCGACTGGCTGAGCACGGCACTCCTCTCCTGGGATATCACCATGAATACCACCGTCCGCGCTTTCGCTACGGAAGTCGGCTGCCTCTTCCTCATTTTCATCCCCTGGCTGCTCGTTTCGCTCCGTTCGGCCCGACAAACGCCTGACGATTACTCTCCACGTGAGCGATCGGTACTGGCGCTTCTCGCGCTCCTCGTCCTTACCACACTATTGAGCTGGGGGCTCACGGGACAAGGCATCCCCTGGTACTTCTTCCCCGTTCTCGCGCCCTTATCACTCATGGTCGCCTGGCTCGTTTGCCAGGATGGTCGATCCCACTACCTGGCGCTCTTTCTATGCGGAGTCTTCGTAGCCGCACTCATCAGCCAGACCGTGGTCCGTATGAAGTTCTCACTCCTCGACGCGCAGATCCGGTATGGCGTCGGCGAAGCGACCGTAACCGAGTATATCGACACCGCGCTCCCTGGATTCGCCAAGGTGCGTGAATACGCCAATGCCGATCCGAATGCCAGAATGCTCGTCACCGGATCGCGTGCCTGGTACGGTATCAATAACAATGACCAGCGCGCCGTCATGGACCAGCATCTCGATATCTTGGGCTGCCTGCTGCGCGAACTCGGACCGGAAGCGACCGCCCGCAAACTCCGGGCGCTCGATATCCGCTACATCCTCTTTTCCAAAGACCAGGTACGACTGATGCGCCTCAATACCCGGCCAAGCTTCACAGCCAAAGTCCGTGCCTTTACCGAGTTCTCCGCTGACTATCTCCGACCCGTCTGGGGTTCGGACAGCCATCTCCTCTTCGAGCTCGCGCCCACAAAAAATCGCCGCTAATCGGTCTGAAAAGCAGCCAGCAATCCGAGTTGCGCGAGGACAATGCACGGGATGCCGATTTGAAAGAGGAATACTTGCGTCTTGTGACGGAAGACCACCATCCCGAGCCAGATGCCAGCGGCACCGCCACTGATGGCCAACAGCCAAAAGACGCGTTCAGGAATACGTCTTCCCGCCTCCCTAGAGCGGGCCTTGTCCCACCCCATGAGCCAGAGGGCTGCTACATTGACAGTGATCAGTGCCGAGAGGAGCATGTCCACAGAGTACGTTTCTCGTTCTTGCCGATAGGGCAGGTAGATGCCAGTCGGGAGCGCGTTAGAGCAGTTTCAAGGCGAAGAAACCGAGCACCAAGAGCACGACGAAGAGCACCGACAGGACATCGATATACTTCTCAATCGAGTCTTTGTAGCGTGCGCCCAGCTTGTGCATCAGGCTCGCGACGAGAAAGAATCGCATCCCTCGCCCGATGACCGAGGCGACAACGAACATGGCGAAGTTGATATGGAAAACGCCAGCAGCGACCGTGATGAGCTTGTAGGGAATCGGCGTAAACGCGGCGGTAAACACCGTGAGAAAGGCGTTCTCGTCGTAGCGAATCCCGATATAGACGAACTTCTCCTGGAGATGGTAGGTGTCGATGATGAGTCGGCCAAGCGTCTCGAAGAAGAGCAGTCCGATGGCATAGCCGACGATGCCTCCGACGACGCTCGAGAATGTGCAGACGGTGGCGTAGCGGAGGAACCGGGCCGGCTTGGCCATGACCATCGCGATGAGGAGCGGATCCGGCGGGATGGGGAAAAAGGAGCTCTCAGCGAAAGCGATCGCTCCGAGTGCCTGCTCGGCCTGGCGCGTCTCTGCCCAGCCGACCACCCATCGATAGAGCGCGCGGATCTTGCGGCGTGGCCACTCGACCCCAGAGAGGAGGAAGAGTATCGGCTTCGATTGGATGAAACGCTGGAAACGCGGCGGCTCGGGCGTGGTCGGCTTTGGATCTGGTTGCATGGGATTCCGAGCTAGAACTTATCCTGTATACAACTTCCAGTAGCACGACCGAGGGCCGCATTCTGGAAGGATGGCAGGTGGACCTGGGGAGAATCGAACTCCCGACTCAGCAATGCGAATGCTGCGTAATAC
>CAYWVL010000007.1:0-15330 GCA_964461975.1 uncultured Bdellovibrionales bacterium
CCGTGACCTTCTGCGTGACAGGCAGACGCTCTAACCAGCTGAGCTACGCCCCCGTGTATGCTGACTATTCAATTGTGTACCAGGGGCGAGATTCGAACTCGCGACCCCGGGCTTATGAGTCCCGTGCTCTAACCAACTGAGCTACCCTGGCAAAATGCGTCTCCCGGCCACCGCGGCGCACAGCGCGGAAATAAAAGCGCAAGCCAGGGAAGATGCCACAGTATCTGTCACCTGCTGGGCTGTTATTTGTTGCGGGGGGTGGATTCGAACCACCGACCTCTTGGTTATGAGCCAAGCGAGCTGCCAGACTGCTCTACCCCGCTGTGTCGTCTCATCGAGCGATTGTTCCAGATGTGGGCGATCCAAGACTCGAACTTGGGACCTCGTCATTATCAGTGACGCGCTCTAACCACCTGAGCTAATCGCCCGTTAAAAAGCACCCTGAATGCTACAACATCACCCAAAAAGAATCAAGTATAGGCCGTTTCGCGGCGATGAGGGCCCATTATGACGACTCGTAGGCCACTTCATGATAGGTCTTCTTGTACGGCCCAAAGAATACCTTGGAGAAGAGCCGCATGGCACTGACGCCGGACAGCACATATCCCAGAGCAAAGCAGACTATGAGGGCGAGGTGATCGACGTGGATCAGGCTGAGGAGTATTTCTTCTCCGATAAAGGCTGGGGTGATCGGAAACATCATCATGGCGAGCGAAGCGATGAAAAATCCGTTGCCGAGGAGAGGGTGCGCGTACATGAACCCGTGAAACGCTACGAGATCATAGCGGCCGACGCTCTTTTCAAGGAGGAGCAGGCAGGCGGCTCCCGTCAGGTAGGCTATGGTGATGCCACCAAGAGAGAGCCAGATAGTCTGATGCGGAGCACCCGAAAGCAGGTACAAGAACAAGTTCACAAAAAGCTGCCCGAAGAAAATCTGGGTCCAGCACTGGCGAGCGGCGCCTTTGCTTGCATAGGCTCGCACGAAAAAGAGTAGGCTCAGGATAGCGCTTGCCCAGACGGCCCCGCCCGCGGTCGCAGCTGTCGCCTCGCCTGCATAGACTGCGTGGGCGCCGAAAAGCCAGAACATCAACAGCAGTGCTCGTGCGGCGGCGCTGTCCAGAAACTTGAGCCACTGCCCCGCTCGTTTCAATGGCTGCCACAAGTGGTGCGACATGAGGCGGTCCATATTCCATTCCTTTATCCCGAGCATGAACAGCGTAGCTCGGACCTTTCCCATGAAGCTTCGGCGGATCTTCTGAGCCGGCGCCTCGAAGGTATAGAACTGGTAATGGACCAGGTAGCTCACGATGGAAGGCGAGATCAGCAGCTGATAGGCGCGCAGACACGCATGGCTGACGAAGTGGAAAAGAACCAGGGCGTGGAGCCCCGCCGCGAGCTCGATAAACATGATCCCGATCTGAGTCACCGACGCATACGCGATCTGGGTCTTGATAGATGACTGGACCCGGGTGATGGACGTCGCGACGAGGACCGTCAGGAGTCCGAGGAGCATAATGCCGACACGGAGCCCGAGACTCCCCTCCCAGAGAGGAGCGGTGCGCAGCAAGAGGAAGAGCCCGATGTGCACGGAAAGCGCGCCATAAAAAATCGCGCTCGAAGTCGTGGGCCCCTCCATGGCTCGGGGCAGCCAATACGAGAAGGGAAATTGGGCTGATTTGATCATGGCGACGACTACGAAGAGGAGGCCGAGGGTGACGAGCTCGTTGCCATGTGCACTGACGAGCGACGCGAATTCCGTAAACTGGATATTGTGCCCGAAGAGATGATGGGCATACCACAGCGCGATCAAGAAGAGCGCATCGGCGATCCGGTAGAGGGAGAACACCTTGAGGCTGTTCTTGTTCGGCAGGAAGCGAAAGCGGTAGAACGAGATGAGCAGGAAAGAGCTGATACCGATGAACTCCCATCCGACGAACAGTGTCTCGAAATTCCCCGAAAAAATGATGAGGGCGAGGCCGGCAAAAAAGAAGAGGATCGTCGAGTGAAAGCGCCGGAACCCCGGGTCGCGATGCATGTAGTACTTGCTGAAGAGAAGCACGAGGAGCGTCGTGAGACAGGTCACTCCGAAGAAGACCGTCGAGACGACATCCATATAGAAATGCACCGAAAACTCGTAGGCGGCGCTCGCGTAAAGCGTCATCCCCGCCTGCGATACGGGAACGAACCCAGCTTGGGCGAAAGAGAAGAGCGTCCATCCAAAGAGCGCGAGTACCGAGAGCACGGCGCCGACCGCGATGGCCGAAATAGCCTTCTCCCAGCGATTGGGCAGGAGCGTGCAGACGACGAACGCAGCGAGCGGAATGAGAATAAACAGCGGGATGAGCATAGAGGTCTATTGGGGAAGAATCCGGATAGGCAGGTTTTCCCGGGTCGCATCCAGTATATCGTTGGTCTTCATCTTGGCTGCTGATTCGACCACCTTGAGAAAATTCTCCGTGAGGACGCTCACCTCGCGAGTGCCGGGCACGTAGGGTACGAATGCTCCCTCCCTGAAACGATAGAGCTTCTTTTCGCCCGGATGGAGCACCGCGAGATGCACCCACTCGTTGAGAAACCATTCGTAGAGCGCCGGGGAAGCGGTGATCACCCGGAGCACCACCTCCGGATCATGCTCCACAATCATGAGGAGCCGGATAGGATCATGCACCTCGATCAGGTGGAGCGGGCGGCCGGCTCGAAGATCCCCGTCGCTGCTGTTGGCGACCCCGATGAGCCCCATCACATTGTGAGGCAGCTTGGTACCGGCCCCCAGTTTGGAGTTATCCATGCGGGAGAAATAGTACTCGAGGTTGATGCCGCCGCACACCACCGGGAGCGGGGCTATCACGTTGGCGAGAAACGTACCGTCAGGATCAGTACGGTAATCGTAGGAGTTCATGAAGGCTCGCCGATCGAGAAACAGATTGCGAGTGAGCGCACGATTGCCCACGATGCACAGGGCGTTGGTGCCATGCCCCAGCTCAGGGCGCGGCTCGAAGAAGGAGACCGACCGTTCCTTGATCGCCTTGCGGATCTTCTTGAGCGACTGCTTGGTATCGATGGACATGAACCGCCTCGAGCGCTCCTTGGCGTTGTAGTCGAGTGCCCGCTCAAAACTCTCCTTGTTCTTCGCATGCAGCGTCCGCTGCTCGGAGGAGAGATGCTGCTCATCATAATATTCGATTTCATCGCTCGCCGTGTCGTGCAGCCCGCCGATGAACCGCGTCGAGTCCGGGATAACGAGTCCTCGCTTCCCGAGCTCAGCGCGCACCGCCTCATGGTTGGCCATGAAGGCGATTACCCGGGCATTGACCGACCCCGGGCGTCCGCTGCAGGCCCCGCAATCATGGGCTCCATGATGGGGGTTGTTGGCGCTCGATGATCCATGGCCGATGTAGTAGACGATGGGAGCGAAGTCCCTGACCAGTCCGATGCCTCGGAGGAGCTTCTCGACCCGATCCGCCATCTCGGTGACGGTAAAACCGATCTGGAGACCACGCGTCTCGTCTCGCTTCCCCGTATGGACGATGGTGAGCTCGTACCCGTCATGCATGTGACCGAAAGCATTGGCGATGGCCGGGCTCATCCTGGGTGAGAAGAGGTCAAAGACGAACTTGAACAGCGCAGGGATGCCGAGCGCATACGAGGCTATCGTCCCGCGCAAGAGCGTGTGCGATCCCTTGGTGTACAAGATTTCTTCTGCCGGCCTGTGGCCATGGGGCGGAGCGACCTCTCGGATCAGATACTGGGGGGTCACGGGAGCGGGACAGAGTTTGTCATAGAACTTGGCGTGGGCCGGATGGAAGTAAAACTCCACGCCGAAGAACCCCGGGGCACCGAGCGTCTCACAGCGCCGATCCACTCTCTCTATATGGCGGCGTATCGAGTCCTCGCGTTCATCGATGCAGAATACTGCCTGAAACGTCTTTGGCCCCTCGATCACCGGGGTCGACGCGACGCTCGCCTCGACCGCCGCCAAGGCTTCGTCGTAGTAGCTCCACTCGAAAGCGTCATGCCAGATTTTGATCACCTCATGGATTTCTCCGACTTCAGCATCTGCAAAGATATCCATGGGTTCCCGGCCGACGGTCTCGCCGAGCGGCTTCCAGTGCGTGCCGAGCGCCGCGTCGAGAGCGTCGATCTCCATGAGACACTCCAGGACAAGGAGATCCTTGAGAGCGATCTGCTTGGGATAGAGGAGGCTCTCCGGACGAACTTCGAGCGTGGCGACCATGCCCGACCACCCGCGGTGGGCAAATTGCTGTCCGTAGAGATACTCTTCAAAAAATTCTTCTTTGCCGACGAGGATGGCGAGGAGTTTCGCCAGAGAAAGCTCCGGATCATGGAGGAGGGTACGCGCCCGCTCGGTTGCAAAGAAAGACATCCAACTGTTCTGCTCCAGCGCGCGGATCGCGTTGAGGAGCCCGGTGTTCTCAAACGGAAACGGAGTAATGGCGATGCCCTGGTCGAGATAGCTGCAGAGGATGCGGAAGAGGAGCGGATGGACCGCATTATTGAGATCGATGGGGTAGTGCTTTCGCCATCCGTACCGCAGGTCCTGTACACGCGCCTCAAGCTTTCCGCCATAGGTCGCATGGAGCGCTTTGTCGTGCCAGGCCTCGAAGTGCTCATCGCCCTTCCGCTCGCGGATGATGCGCTCCAGGACGTCCTTGTGGATACGCTTGATCCGGTAAAGATTGCGGTATTCCGCGAGGGAAAACGTCACCTTGTAACCGAAGATCGCCGAGGCTTTGAAGATCGCGTCATAGAACTTCATGTCCTGGAAGGCATGGAGGCTATTGTGATGCACGAAATCCTTGAGCGGCCCCTGGGATGGCAGGTAGTGCCTGAGTGTCTCAAGCACTCGTTCTTCATCAAAAACTGAGTTCGAATGACGTGTGGAGCCTGTCATATGGAAATCGTGGAAGCTTCGCCTGCGAGAGCGGCCACCGCCCTCCGCTCGGCCGGATTGCTCAGTGAAAAAAAGAAATCCCGGGACGGTATTCTCCCGTCCTTTGGCGGAGATGACTTCCGCTCGTGCTTTGCGCCAAACCTGTCTGAAATACCTCGTGGACCGTATCGGATTCGAACCGATGACCCCCGCATTGCAAATGCGGTGCTCTAGCCAACTGAGCTAACGGCCCAGGCACGGTAAGATAGCACTTGAGATTATACGGAGTGAGACTCGCTCTGTCCATACTCCCCTCTCGTAGGATCGCCGACCGGTCTGCGGAGGCGAACTAGCACGTACTCCCTGCCCTACATACACCGAGGAGCGAAGTTTCATAATTATGGCTTATTTAAGCCATGAATAGAAATAGTCTATTTATATGTACAATACACTTGACAAAAAGTCTACTTTAATGTATCATGGTGTGTTGGGTAGGATTCCGAGTTAAACCGAAATCTAACCCAGCAAAGCTCGTTTACAATTAGTCACTTATCTTCCACCCTGCCTGGGGTTACCCCTAGGCGCCCACGTCCCAGAAAGGACAGTTACCATGGCAAAGAAGATCAACGTTCGTTTGGGTTTCGTCGCAACGGTCCTCGCGACCACCTTCGCCACCCCGGCGATGGCATGGAACCAGGACGAGTGCATCGGCTGGCTCGTCCGCGTCGGTACCAACCACGCAGACTGCCCCGGAACCGTGTTGCCCTCAAGCGGCTCGCCGCTCCCGACCCTGACTGCGAACCAGTACCAGGCAATGGAGCAGCGGCAGCAGCAAGCCCAACGCCAAGCGCAGCTGCAGACACAGCTGGCCCAGGCCTTGAGCCAGAACGACATCCGTACCGCAGCGTCCATCTGGGCGCAAATGTCTCCGGACATGCGGAACTCGGTGTCGGTCACACCGGAGCAACGTGTCGCCCTGGACAACCAAATCCAGATCGACAACAGCTCCCGCGGCAACACCACCACGACCACGACGACCACCAACACCAAGGTCATCTCGTCGAACCCGGTCCAGGCCTACCTGCAGAGCCTCCCGGCTCTGCCGCAGGCCACCACCGACTCGCAGTACATCTGCGAGTACCGGGGGAAGGCCATTCCGGCGCCGCGCAACATCTTCTTCAACGGTACCCGTACCGAAGGCCCGGTCAACACCGGCCTGAACGCCTTCACGTGGCAATACGCCACCAAGAAGGGGTCGGACGGCAAGACCATCGAAGTCGATGAGTTCGGTGAACCGCGCAAGTTTGCCTACAGCCGGATCTTCCTGTCGTACGGTGGCCACAAGCTCCCCGAAAACATGATCTTCCAAGGCGAGATGGGACAGCGCGTCACCCCAACCGGTATCTGGGTCGAAGTCGGCGAGGTCGTGAAGTACACGCACCTGACGTCCGCGGCTGCCTTCAACGGCAGCTGGGCGCTGGCCTTCGGCAAAGAAGACCGCCAAGGCAGCGTCGCGGCAGGAAGCGGCGGCACCATCAGTGACCGAGTCGCGGTCGAGGTCAAAAGCCTCAACCAGGCCTGCATCCTCAATGCCGGCGAGCTCACGCTCATCGAGAGGGCGCTGATCCCGCCGCCCCCGCCCGCACCGCCGGTTGCCAAGAGCGCCCCCAAAGCGCCCGAGACCACGGTCGCGGTGGAGTTGGTGAAGGACGAGAAGGAGGTTCGCCTCCCCCTCGTCCATGCCATCGGCGCCAAGCCTGCGGCCACCCCCTGGGGTGCCTGCGGCCGCGACCCGCGCACCGGTGCCGTCATCACGGTCACCGAGGCCGAGTACAAGGCCGGCAAGCGCTGCCCCGCAGAAGTCACCGATCGCAAGGTCGAGTACCACCTCCGCGGGCCGGGCTCCGTGGCACAGCCCCTCCAGGTGCTGACGCCTGCCAACCCGGCACCGGCGGCGCAGTGAAGTGACGCCCCAACGGTCGGATGAGAGAACTCTCGTCCGACCAAACAGGCCCAGCAAGGTAATACCAAGCTGGGCCCGTTCATTTTTATACACCCTCTGCTCCTTTTTTCTTCCACCGACAACTCCCGACATAACCAGCGGTCGTCATTTATGCTTGCACTTCCCTCTGTCCACTTGTCTCCTGTCTCTTGTTGCATGTCTCGTTGTCTATCTTGACAATCCTCTACAGCGCCACACGCGAGTGATACTATAGGAGTATCGCTAATACAAACCGTATGAAATTTCTCGTCGCGCTCGTCGCCATTCTCCTCGTCGGCCTCGGCTGGTGGTACTGGGATAGCCACCGCACGCCGACAAGCCAGACCGACCGTGCCGTCGGCGAGACGCCAGCCGATGAGAGCCGGGTCCACGAATACTCCCTCACCGCTTCGGCCCAGGACGGCTTCTCCATCAAAGAGATCCGCGCCAAACAAGGCGAGCTCATCCGGCTCAAGGTGACCGGCTCGGCCGACCTCCCGAGCTTCCATCTCGACGCGCTCGGCATCATCCTCGAGACGCCCGCCGGGGCCGAAATGGCCACATCGTTTGTGGCTGACCTCCCGGGTACCTACGAATACGTCGCCGGCAAACCAGAAGAAGCCAAAGAGAGCACCCCCCGCGGCCAACTGATCGTGGAGTAGCCGGCCCATCTGTGGTACGCTACAGATACTCCACCAACGGTGGTACCAGTCCCAACGACGTCCTTTCCGAAGGACTTGCGGGTCCGGCGCTTGCGCTCGGGCCCGCCTTTTCTTCTCATGAACGCAAACTATGGCCAAGAAACTGAAAGATTACTACGGTACGGCCTGCGCCCGCCTCTGGGCCGACAAGCTCGGGAGCATCATTCCCCGCTTCCCCAAAGACGAATTCGTCACATACATCCAGCGACAGATTCGAGGCAAGGAATTCCTCGCCCGGCAGGACGTCTATGCCGATGCCTTTGAGCGTTTCCTCAGAGCGGACTACTCCGAGAATCTCCGGCTCTTTAGCCAACTCCTCGGACCCAAGCTCCGGGAATCCCACGGCATGTTCCGCGAAGGCTGGTGGCTGTGGCCCGTGGGGCGCTACGTGGAGCGCCATGGCGAGCGGGATTGGTCAGCATCGCTCGCCTTCATCTCCGAGTTGACCCAGCGCTTTACCGGCGAGTTCGCCATCCGGCCGCTTCTCGAGAGGAAGCCGCGCCCGACCCTCGTACGCCTGATCGCCTGGAGCCAGGACGAGAGCCCGCATGTCCGCCGGCTCGCGAGCGAAGGCGTGCGCCCCCGCCTCCCCTGGGCAAGGCAGAGTCGTGTCGCGCTCGAGCACCCCGACCTCTACCGGACTATCCTCTCCAACCTGCGCCAAGACCCGGACCGCTTCGTCCAGAAATCCGTCGGCAACAATCTCAATGATCTCGCGCAGGTTGCGCCCAACCTCGCCCGCCAGATCATCGCCGAGTGGCGCGAGCAGTCGCTCACCCCGGCGACGGAGTGGATCATCCGCCACGGGGAGCGCCGTGGCCGCCGGCGACCCGCCAGCCAAGACCATTCAAAGCGACGTGCGCGCATGATATAATCTGCTGGTAACTCAATTTCTCACATCCTATGTCCAAACTCATCATCGGGGCGGTCATCGTCGCCGCGATCGCAGGCTACCTCCTCATGCGGGAGAACCCCAAAGCAGCTGAAGAGGCGATGGATCACACGGCCGATATGGCCCATGACAGCATGGTGACAGCAGGAGAAAAGGCCATCGACAAAGCGACTGGTGCTGCCACCCAGGTAGCCGTCGACGCCGCCAAGAAGATGAATGCTCCCGTCAAGGAGTTCTCCATGACTTCGTACTACGACGACAAGGGCGTATGGTTCTCGGTCAAAGAGATCAAAGTCAAGAAGGGCGACCTCGTCCGCGTCAAGGTGACCAACACCAAAGGCATGCATGATTTCAATCTCGATGAGTTCGGCATCAGCAAAGTGGAGACGCCGCTCAACCAGGAAGTCGTCATCGAATTCGTGGCCGATAAGACCGGCACCTTCGAGTATTACTGCTCCAAGCCTGACCACCGCGCCAAGGGGCACTGGGGCAAGCTCATCGTCGAATAGCCCAGTCTCTCTGACCCATTGACAGGACGCTGCCACATGCCTCGGATGATGCTATACTGGTAAGGCAAACAGTAACATATGTAACTATGCGCGCACTTATTGTTGGTGCAGTCGTCGTCTTGATTCTGGTGGTTGGATACCTGGTCATGCGTCAGAACTCCATGACACCCTCCATGACACCTGAGGAGCAGTTCGCAGAAGAGCTCAGGCAGAGTGATGAGCTGAAAGCTGAAGCTATGGAGAAGCGCCGAGCCGCCATGGAAGAAGCCATGCGCAAGCAGACCGAACAGAATCAGGGTGAAGCAAAATAGCAGCGATCTCCAGGAAACTAACGTTGACCAAATCAATCAATCCCCACCCCTCATTCAAGGTGGGGGTTTTGTTTTGAATCTGACCCCAATCAGCGTATACTGGAGAGGCGATAACTGTTGAATGGACATCTATGCACATCGCTTTTTTTGAGATACAGAAGTGGGAGCGCGAGACGCTCGAGAAGCGTTTCGCCGGGCACCAGCTTTCTTTCTTCGACCGCGTCATCGAGGAGGGCGACATAGCGAGCCTCGCCGAGTGCGAGGTGCTCTCGGTCTTCATCTATAGCAAAGTAACGGCGGATGTCATCAATCGCCTCCCCAAACTCAAGCTCATCGTCACTCGTTCGACCGGCTTCGACCATATCGATCTCGAGGCCGCCAAGGGAAAGGGCATCACCGTCTCCAATGTCCCCTCGTACGGCGAGAACACGGTCGCCGAGCACACCTTTGCCCTCATCCTCGCGCTCTCGAGAAACGTCCACAAGTCCCACGTCCGGCGCCTCCAGGGTGATTTCAATATCGACGGACTCCAGGGATTCGATCTCAAGGGACGGACGCTCGGCGTTGTCGGCGCGGGCCGGATCGGCCTCCACGTCATCAAGATCGCCAAAGGTTTCGGCATGGAAGTCATCGCCTACGACGCCTATGAGAATCGCTTCCTCTCGGAGGTGCTCGATTTCCGCTACGCGCCGCTCCATGAGGTACTCGAGCAGTCGGATATCGTCACCCTCCATACCCCCTACACCAAGGAGACGCATCATCTCATCAACCAGCACAACATCACCCTCTTCAAGTCCGGCGCGATCCTCATCAATACCGCCCGCGGCGAGCTCGTCGAAACCGACGCACTCATCAGCGGCCTCGACCAGGGCATCCTCTCCGGCGTGGGACTCGACGTCCTCGAAGGCGAGCTCCTCGTCCGCGAAGAGAAGGAGCTCCTCGGCGACCACGCAGAGAAGGAAGAGCTCCAGACCCTCGCCAAGGACCACGCCCTCCTCACGCGGGACAATGTGGTCTATACCCCGCATATCGCCTTCTACTCGCGCGAGGCGCTCGAGCGCATCCTCATGACCACGATCGACAATATCGAGTGCTTCGCCATCGGCCACTGCAAGAATATCGTGACCAAGCAATAATAGACGCGAGGCTTGCCTCCCGGCCTGTTTGGTGCTATCCAAGGTGGTATGACCTTGCTTAGAAGCATCCTCCCGAATGGCTGGTTGTGGTGGACTCTCACCGCATGTCTCGGTGTCGCAACCGGGTACTGTTGGATGGCGCTCGATCGATACCTCGCTCACTCTCGCGCGCTCTCAGGCTCGAGCAGCCCCTTCTCCTCCGTGCCGACCGGCTACATTGACCGTGCCACCGGGCAGCATGTAACAGCGTCCTTTGCCTTCCAAGGCCCTCACCTCGAGAGTCTTCCGATTGCCGAGATTCCGCCGCCAGCTCTACGGCCGATAGCGCGGCCGAGACTGCCTGTCTACACCAAATACGTCCCCGTCCCCAAGGGTGTCCCGCCCAATAGCGTCCGACTCCACGTCTCGCAAGCGCCGCCGATCGCCGCCAAAGTCAAAGTTGTCAACGGCCGCAAAATGTGCGCCAAGAAGAACGATAAGCCCAAGAAAAGCGACCAGCACAAGCGAGCGCACATCGATCGCGAGTGCTGCCTCGATCCGGATGAAGTCCCCAATCCCCACTGCACCTACTAGGCAGCCAGTCGCTTAATGGCGTCGAATTCGCGCTTCGTCACTGGAGTGATCGAGAGCCGGTTGCCGGGGCGGAGGATGATGAGCTGCTTCAAGGATGCTGCGTGGCGCAATTGTGAGAGCGTCACAACGTGCTTGAATTGCTGGACAAACGTTACATCAACGAGTACCCAGGGCGGATTGTCCGTGCTCGCTTTTGGGTCATAGTACGGACTCTTTGTATCAAATTGCGTCGCGTCCGGGTACGCGGCGCTCGCCACGCGCGCAAGACCTGCCACCCCTGGCTCGGGGCAGCTCGAATGATAGAAGAGGACCTCGTCCCCCACTCGCATCTGGTCGCGCATAAAGTTCCGTGCCTGGTAATTGCGGACGCCAAACCATGGTGCGCGCTTGTCCCGCGCGAGATCGTCGATCGAATACTCGTCCGGCTCGCTCTTCATGAGCCAGTACTGCTTCTCTTGTCTCATACTCTCTAGTATACAAAATGTCTTGGGCCCGAGTCTCATGCGAGAGACCCGGGCCCTGGTGCACGTTGGTAGCTTGTTCACCATCACTGATACTTGCGAAAGTAGTCAACTGATGCTTATATGGCAGTGCCGCTTTCGTCATAGGGATGATTGCGGATATTCCTCTACAGGAAGGACTGACATCATGGATGATCGGTTAAGTAAGTTGACACATGAAGAGTCACAGGGTGTTCTAAAAGACATCCTCGAACGGTTCGCGAGCTATCGGGGGAGGCTGTGGCACCAGGCAACCAAACGTTTTCTTGTCGGTAAGAGCACAGAGTTCCACATGCTCGAGATCGGCAACGCGGGCAATATTCGCAACCTGCTGGAGCAGTTCTCTCACACAGGCTTCAGCGTTTCGCCCATCGGGGGAGAGGCAGATAGGTACTTGAGAAGAAGCCATCCGAAACAGTGCTACGGGTTGACGGAGTGCTTCCGCATGCTGCCTGTCCGTGCCATGGACCTCGATCGGACGAAGGCCGTAGAACATGAGACTTTGGCAAGCGCTGTACAGCACATCGGCCTCATCGAGGGATGCGTGACGACCAGCTGGGAGGCAGCCTGCAATCTTCTGCTGGAAACCGAGAAGACGGACGACCACCCGTCTTACCGGCGTAAGTCCCTGCTCGAGTTGGCGCCAACGCCGATCGTCTGGACATTCGTGGCAGGTAACCACGAGAATCGAACTAGCTTCGCCACAGGCGTCAAGGGCGAAAAGCCAAAGCTCGTTGGTCTCGTATCGCATGACGCAGGCCTGGGTTTCAAGGGCATAGCAGAGGCTGACTACCTCTACGACCGCCTCGGACGGAAACCCGGTATCGTTTTGCCAAGCGATGTCTTTGTCTTTTCGATTGACACGGACCGGTAACCGTTGGGGTGGTGAGGCAAATGCCAAGCCACCCCTTGAACTTTTTACTGTAGTCTGTGTTCCACGCTATTTATATAGTTCCAGATCACCAGGAAATTTTAACCAGACCTAACGTCATTCACTACTCTATAGTGCTGTGATTTGCCCAAATACCAGCATTGACGTACAATACTTCGCCATGAACGAATCCCTCGTCTTTCACCTGCTGAATCTCATCCCTGGCTGCGGCGGGAAAACCCTCCGCGAGGCCGTGGCCCGGTTTGGCTCGGCCCAGGCGGCCTGGGAAGCGAGCGAGCGCGACTGGCAGGCAGCCAAGTGGGAGAGCCGCTTCAACCCAGCCGGGCTCGATGCCAAGCGTGCCGCTATCGATCCAGGGGCGGAAGAAGCCAAGCTCGCCCAGTCCAAGATCGAGGTGATACCATTCACCGATCCCGGCTTCCCGACGCTCCTCCATGAGATCCCGCAGCCGCCAGCGCTCCTCTATATGCGCGGTAGCTGGCGCGGCTGGAACGACATGCCTCTTGTCGCCATCGTCGGATCGCGCGACTACTCCCCGTACGGCAAACAGGTGGCCGAGGAGCTCTCGCGAGAATTGTCGCGCTCCGGCGTCGCCATCGTCTCCGGGCTTGCCTTCGGAATCGACTCCATCGCTCATGAGGGGGCGCTCGCGGCCGAGGCTCCGACCATCGCGGTCCTCGGAGGCGGTGTCGACGATGCCTCGATCGCCCCGCAGAGCCACCTGCGCCTCGCGCAGTCTGTCATGAGTCACGGCGCCATCGTGTCGGAGTACGCCCCGGGCACGCCGCCTGCGACCGGCACCTTCCCCGCCCGGAATCGCATCATCGCCGGCATGACCATGGGCACGGTCGTCGTCGAGGCCAAGGAAGGAAGCGGCAGCCTCATTACCGCTCGCCTCGCTGTGGATGCCAATCGCGACGTCTTCGCCGTCCCAGGCTCTATTTTCTCCCCACTCTCGGCCGGGACCAATGCCCTCATCAAAGAAGGAGCCAAACTCGTCACGAGCGTCCAAGACATCCTTGCCGAACTCGATCTCACTCCAAGCGAGTCAACTGATGCCGAAACACACCCGGTCGAACTGACCGAGGACGAGTCGGCGATCTTGCGCCAGCTCTCTCGCGACGGACTTCACATTGACAAGGTGATAGAAGCCTCTAGACTAGAGACGACTCGTGCTGCCGCGCTCATCACGCGACTCGAAATGCGCGGCCTCATAAAAAATATCGGAAACATGCAGTATATTAAGTTAAAGGGCTAGCCGGTTGAGCATGCGCAGTGGGTACTCCAGCGCACGCAACCTTCCCGGCAACTGAACGCCCCCTCCACCCCATGAAACTCCTCATCGTCGAATCCCCGTCCAAAGCCAAGACCATCGAGAAATACTTGGACGGCGAGTACAAGGTCGTCGCGTCGGTCGGCCACGTGCGCGACCTCCCCAAATCCAACAAAGACGCGATCGACATCGAGGGCGGCTTCGTGCCGCGGTATGTCGTCTCCCCCGGCAAGGAGCATATCGTCGAGGATATCAAGCGCCTCGCCAAGAAAAGCTCGGAAGTCCTCCTCGCGACCGACCCCGACCGCGAAGGCGAGGCGATCGCCTGGCATGTCGCCGAGACCGCCGGGATCAAGAAGCCGGCCCGTGTTCTCTTCTACGAGATCACGCCGGCCGCGGTCAAGGCAGCGATCCAGTCCCCGCGCAAACTCGACGTCGACCTCAGGAAAGCCCAGGAGGCCCGCCGCGTCCTCGATCGTCTCGTCGGCTACGACCTCTCGGGACTGATCTGGAAGAAGCTCCGCTACGGTCTCTCGGCCGGCCGCGTGCAGTCGCCCGCCCTCCATATATTGGTAGAACGCGAGAAGGAGATCCGCGCCTTCATCCCGGAAGTATTTTTCATTTTCACCGGGACCTTTGAGAACGGGCAGCGCGCCACTCTCATCCTCACCCATACCACCGATCCCCGGCCCAAAGCCGATGAAGCCGCGGCTCAGCAAGCTGCCGCCGATCTCATCGAGCGGGCCAAGCGCGCCAGCTGGATCGTCGGCGATGTCAAACAGACCCCGGCCAAGCGGAGCCCCTATCCTCCTTTCACGACGTCGACTCTCCAGCAAGCCGCCAGTTCGCGCCTCGGCTTCGCCCCGAGCCGGACCATGAAGACCGCCCAGAAACTCTACGAGGCCGGCCATATCACCTATATGCGTACCGATAGCGTCAACCTGGGGAAAGACGCTGCCGCGGCTATCGTCGCGCTCGTCACCGCGCAGTACGGCGACAAGTACGCCCAGCCGAGAGTCTACAAGACCAAATCCAAGAACGCCCAGGAAGCGCACGAAGCCATCCGCCCGACCCATATCGACGGGAAGCAGTACGGCAAGACCGATGATGAGAAGCGCCTCTACGCGCTCATCCGGTCGCGCGCGATCAGCTCGCAGATGGCCGACGCCGAACTCGTCCGCACCAAGATCACCGCGACCGCGAACGACGCGAGTCTCCCGGCTTTCTCGGCCACGGGATCGATCGTCGTCTTCCCGGGCTGGCTCGCCGAAGACACCGCGGCCCGCGGCGAAGATGTCGAACTCCCCGATGTATCCGTCGGCGAAGCCCTCACCCTCCGAGACCTGAAGAGTGAAGAGAAGTGGACCGAGCCTCCCAAGCGCTACACCGAAGCTGGCCTCGTGAAAGAGCTTGAGAAACGCGGGATCGGCCGACCCTCGTCCGAAACAAGTCGCCCAGCAGCTCGACACTGCAGCCCAACGCTGCGAACAAGCGGCCCAAGCACTCCAGCTTGCCCAACAAGCCGCCAAACAGTTCGTGGGACGGATCGTCGGAGGCGGAGGGGGTGGGGCTGGGAGTGGTGCCGCTGGCACTATCGGAGCGAACCGGACGTCCGCTGAACCGCTATTCCGAGCAGACGGTCGATCGCCAGAAGAAGTCTTCGAAGCGGGT
>CAYWVL010000007.1:15340-27159 GCA_964461975.1 uncultured Bdellovibrionales bacterium
CGCTACACCGAAGCTGGCCTCGTGCAAGAGCTTGAGAAACGCGGGATCGGCCGACCCTCGACCTACGCTTCCATCATCCAGACCATCCAGACCCGCGGCTACGTCGAGAAGGACGGCCGCACGCTCTTCCCCACCGAGACGGGAGAAGTCGTCGACGATTTCCTCTCCGAACACTTCGAGCGCTTCGTGTCAGACACCTTTACCGCCCAGATGGAGGATGAGCTGGATGAGATCGCCGAGGGGAAGCGCGAATATGAGAAGACGCTCCGAGATTTCTACGGCCCCTTCACCAAGGAAGTGAAGAGCAAAGGGAAGCTCGCCAAGATGTCCGATCTGGGCGCGGCTCCGGATGACATCAAATGCCCGGTCTGCGGCAGCGCCATGATCATCAAGCTCGGTCGGAGCGGCAAGTTCTACAGCTGCGCCACCTTCCCCAAATGTACCGGCGCGCTGACCCTCGAAGGCACGGTGTTGGAGGGCCCCAAGGCGACCGGTGAGAAGTGCCCCCAGTGCGAGAAGGGCGAGCTCGTCGAACGCGATGGCAAATACGGCAAGTTCATCGCTTGCAACAACTACCCCAAGTGCAAGTACATCAAGAAAGACGAGAATGCGCCCCAGGTGACGACGGGGGTGAAGTGCCCTGTCTGCAAGAACGGCGAGATGGCCGAGCGGCGCGGTCGCTACGGCATCTTCTACAGCTGCTCCAACTACCCGACCTGCAAGCACGCCATCAAGGCCAAGCCGACCGGCAATCTCTGTAAGCTCTGTGGCTCATTGATGATGGAGGGGACCAAGACTATACCCGAACGGTGCAGCAAAAAAGAATGCCCAAACCATCGACCAGATAAAGTCGAAAAAGGCACCACATGATGCCCGCCCGCACCGATACGCTTCGCTCTCGGAGCGTTTCGGGCGGGGAAGGCACGAAAACAATTCCCGAGCGAGGAGCGACAAGACGTGTCCGATGCACAACCCTCACAAGCTCGACAAAAAATAGTCTCAAAAAGTTTTACGGCGGGGTGCGCGTTTGCGCTCCCCGCCGTTGGTATTCCCCCTCCCTGTTTCCCGTCAGTCGTCAACCGACGACTTCTCGTAGAAGTAATCGGCAAGCTTCAGCTCCAACGGCAACATTCCAGGTATCGGATCGCCACCTGGAATGTGGACCCTGAATGGCGCTGGGGCCCAGTACTCGAAGTCCAGTTCCAATTTCATCGGTACATGGACGTGCAAATACTGGAGCATGCCGACTCCGAAACTCTGGGCGTACCGTCCTGTCTCTTGCAGTGCTGTCCAGCGCTTCAACACGTGATGGCTATTCGGCAGTCGAGCGAGGGGAAAACGACTCGTCTCGGCAAGAAACTCCGAACAGAATCCTGCCTGAGGTACTCCGCCGATGGACAAGGCATCGTTGGACAACGATCCAATCGACAAACGGAAATACCACCCCGTTCTCTCTGGATCACTCCAATCGCACATAAGGCGTAGGGCCACCATCTTGTCGCGTAACAGCCTGAACACAGGCGACTGGAAAAGACGCTCTCGGTATTCAGCTGATGCACCAACCTCTGGTCGACTTGTCACGACCACTTCGTCTTCCTTCAGATAAATCATGACGCGCCTCGCGGTAGAGGTTGAGGAACCATTGTTCGAGACCAAAGCTGGCCCCGACACACCACTCTAGCATACCCGCAAAAAGTCGGGCAAATGTATCGAAAAATAAGGAGGAAATGGTGAAGGCGGGAGCGAAACTCGCTACCCGCCTCTCTTGTCCGCTTTGCGGATCTTGTTCTTCTTGTTGCCGCCCGCCGCCCTTCAGGCTGCCTGCTTCTCGTCCGACAGCACAGGAAGCTGGAACCAGTCGCCGAGGTTGAAGCGTTCGCCGCCGTCCTGCGGGTAGAGACGGAACTGAAGCCTCTGGTCGCCGACCTTGAGCGTCAACATGGCGCCGCCGTCCGATTCGCCTTCCACTTCGCAATCGGTGACCGATTTGGTGATGGCGATCAGCGATTGGTCCAGGACTTCGAGGCGCGCGTATTCCCGCCCGAGGTCCTCCATGTCGAACGGGCAGCCGGTGACCAGCTCGATGGACTCCAACCCTTCCTTGACCAAGCGGCCCTGGACGATGAAAGAGCCCCTCGAGAACTCACGGATGCCAAACCGGACATCGACGTCGTCCAGCATGGCGAGGCCAGCCCGACGCACGTGAGCCATGTCGGCGCGGAAGGAAACAAATGGGTATTGCATTGCAACGACTCCTGTCGTGGGGGTTGTGGGGTACTACTGGAAACAAAAAAAGCATCGCTTGATAGGATCATTGGATGCTTCTTTGTTTGCCTCCACTCTACAGGAAAGTAGTGATTTTGTCAAGAGAGCAGAGACACGTTTTTTTGCTTCAAATAAGCCACGAAAATGCCGTTTCCAGCCAGGGAAAGGAGGAAGATTCCGAGTGCCGTGAGGACAATGGTCGCCCCGCTGGGGAGATTGAATTGGTAGGCCAAGAGAAAACCAGCAATGACCGCTACCTCGGCCAGAGCGACCGAGAGGAGGAGCGTGAGACGAAATGAGAGCCGCCACTGCATGGCCGAGAGAACCGGCACGATCATGAGCGCCCCGATGAGGAGAACGCCTACGATGGGGAAGGCCGCCGCCACCACGAGTGACGCGAGGAGAATGAAGAGAAGATTGTAGCGATCGACCGAGACACCATCCACCCGGGCGAGGTCTTCGTCGAGCGCGATGAGAAAGAGTTTGCGGTATGAGAGCAGGAGAAAGAGGACGATGCCGATCGAGAGCGCGAGGAGCCACCAGAGGTCGGCAGGTGAGACCGTGGTTATGCTCCCAAAGAGGTAGGAGAACAGACGGATATTGACGCCCTGGACGAGCGCGAGGAAGACGAGAGCAGCTGCGAGACTCCCCGAGAGGAAGAGCGCAAGGATCGCCTCATGCATGACGCGTCCCGAACGCCTGAGCCACTCCATCCCCGCGCCGCCGAGGAGCGCCCCGAGGAGCGCCCCGAGGAATATGGGGAGCTTGAAGAAAACCGCTACGGCGACTCCGAGGAGCGAGACATGCGAAAGCGTGTCGGCCAGGAGCGAGAAACGCCGCACGACGAGGAACATCCCGACGAGAGGCGCCAGGAGGCCGATGAGGAGGCCGGAGAAGAGACCGCGGGCGAGAAATTCGTATTGGAGGATATCGGCGAGCATAGGCTAGTGGTGATACACGCGTTCCCCGAAAAGCTTGTGGAGCACCGTCTGATCATGAAGCGTGGTCGCCGGACCCTGGTAGACGATGCCGCGATTGAGGCAGATAGCCGTCCTAGCTTCGTGAGCCACGACCTCGAGATCATGCGAGATGAGAAGGATAGTCAGGCCATGCTCTTCGTTGAGCCGCTTCAGGAGCGCATAGAAATCCTGCTGGGCGCGGCTGTCGACTCCGGTAGTCGGCTCATCGAGTATGAGGAGTTCCGGACGCGAGACGAGAGCACGGGCGATAAAGACCCGCTGACGCTCCCCTCCCGACAGCTCGCCGATGCGGCGCTGACCGAGATGCGTGATGCCGGTGAGCGCGAGCGGCTCATCGATCGAGTGGCAGGCGCCGATCCCGAACTGGCACCAGAGCGGGGCGCGTCCCATATGGCCGCTCTCGACCACTTCACGGACGGTCGCCGGGAAATTCCGCTCATTGCGGAAGACATGCTGAGGCACGTAGCCGACTTTGGCCCATGCCTCAAAATCCGCGAGGGGCTGTCCAAAAAGCCGGACCGCTCCGGCTGGGGTCGGCAAGAGCCCGAGCGCGACTTTGACCAGGGTCGATTTGCCGCTCCCATTGGGGCCGACCAACCCGACATAGTCGCCACGCTCAACGGTCAAGCTCACCCTATCGAGGATGAGCTCTTCCTGATAGCGGAATGTGACCTGGTCGAGCTGGAGGAGCGAATCAGACATTACTTACATTCTAGCGCCTTTCGGAGCGCTGCCAAATTGGACTCCATGAGGCTGAAGTAGCCCACTCCGGCAGCCGCCTCCTCGGCTGTCACGCCTTCGATGGGATTGAAGACGAGCGTCTCGGCGCCGACTTCACGGGCCAGGGTCTCGGAAAGCTTGGGGCTCGCAAGCGTCTCGAAGAAGATATACTTGATGCCTTCGGCCTTGGCTTCCGCGGCGAGCTCTGACAGTCGCTTGGGTGATGGCTCAGCGTCAGGCGATAGTCCGGCAAGCGCATGCGTTTCGAAGCCATAGTGCCGGGCGAGATACCGGAATGCATCATGCGATATCACCACTTCGTCCAGACGGCAGCTGGCGAGTCCCGATGTATAGGCCTGGTCTATCGCCGACAATCGATCCTTGGCCGACTCCGCATTGGCTGCAAACTCTGCCTGGAACGTAGGGAAGCGTTCACCGAGAATCCGGGCGACATCGGCCACCAGTCCCGCGGCGACGAGCGGGTCAAGCCAGAAATGCGGATCTGACTCGACAGCCTCACCGTCTGCCACAAGCTCCGGTGTTTCTGCCGAGTGGGCCGCTACGTCTTCGTCATGCCCATCGTGGGTGTGCTCATCACTCCCGTCAGCATGACTGTGATCATGACCCTGAAGCAAGTTGACCGATTGGGCCAAGACAAGCGTCGCTACGCCTTGGGCCGCGAGCTCGGGCACCAGCTTTTCGGCCCACGGATCCATGCCGGCGCCATTGATGATCACCAAATCTGCCTCATACAGTGCCTTGATGTCTTTGGGCGATGGCTCGTAGTCATGCGGCTCGGAGCCGGCCGGCACGATCGCCGTGACCGCGCCGCGCTGACCGACGACAGTCCGGGCCAGCTCCTGGAGCGGATAGAACGTAGCCACGACCGACACTGCCTGCGATCCGGACTCGGGCTGAGTGACATCCGAGACACGCTGCTCCCCGTCCATACTCCACATGATCGCGATAATCACGAAGCATCCGACGACTGCACCGATTATCAGTTTCTGCATACGATTGGTCTCATGAAATTATGCGCGTGACTGGCACTTGCGGCAGAGCCCGTAGAACTCCACTGCATGCTCTGCGATTGCAAACTTGAGCTTCTCGCCGACCCTCTTCGCTTGTCGCAAGAGCCCCTCGTCATCGATAGCGATATCCTGTATAGCCTGGCACCCGGTACAGACGAAGTGGTGATGATGGCCGCGTTCGGTAAGCTCGAAGTACTGGGTCCGATCACTCACCATCACCCGCCGTAGGATACCCGCGCGCTCCATCGCCTCAAGGTCCCGGTAGATGGTCGTCTTATTAGCCTTGCGACCTACGGCATGGCAGCGCGCCAATATTTCGAGAGGAGCAAGCGGACTGGTGGCCTCATGCAAAATGGCAAGTATCTGCTTGCGCGTCTCTGTTTCGCGGAAAAGATTGGTCTCAAGCTGCTTCAGGCAGGTTTCGAGCATATACATCCACAAGGATTAATTCTTACGCACCCTCGAGAGAAGACGCCGGCATTTCCTGATCACATAACCGAACCACCCAAGCATCGGTACTGCGGCAATCGCCGTGACGATATGATTGGGTGTTTGCGCAATATCTCCGCAAGCGGCACACATAAAGGTTGTTTTTCTTCATAGTAGCAACTCAGTTGCAAAAGTCAAGAAAAAGCCGCGCCGAGTGTGTTCACTCAAGCGCGGTCGCATCACCCAATAGCTTGTGCAGCTCGGAGAAATGCCCAGGCACTTCCATATACGGAATCAATGGGTTGCCACCACTTTCGAAAAAGCGCCGGAACATGTCCTCGAGCGGAGGAGAGAGCGTTGCCGATCTCCCCTCGCTTGAGACTGCTCCTGGATATCGGCAATGCCAAGGGTGAGCTGCATCACCGCATAGCCAGAGGTCAAAGGATTGGGTGCTTGAACGTACGGAAAGCACGTTCCACCGCCAGCCTTTCCCTTCTTCGATGTGCACTGCCGCCGAGATCATCAGCAGTGAAGAAGCTCGGGACGTTGACCGAGCAACTGGCCGCGCGGCGAGGTGAAGTCGTGCCAGGCGACCATTCCACGTTCCGTGCCAGGAAAGACGCCGACCTTGTGGCAGTTCTGGAACGCGATTCGTGCGTTGGGATCCTCGAAAGCCTCCCGAACGAAAGCCTGGATCGCACCGCGCATGGCATCGGATGCGAACAGACGCAGAATCTGTCCGCGCGTCTCGTCGTCGACTCGCTTTGGGTCATCGAAGATCATGACGGTACTCTGGCCCAGGGCCGCCTGAATCGTTTCGGACACGATGGCCCACGCGAGCGGGAGCGAGGTCCTGATGCAGTCGATGAAGTCGGACGGAACGAGGGAATCCGCCTCGGCCCGCGCGAGGAGGTCTGGGGCAACAACAAGCGACATGGCGCTATCTCCTATCAAGTTGGGAAGAGACAAGTACCGCACCTTAAGTACGGCCAAGAAGAGACGGTCTGTCACATCTCCTCATGGCTGTACTCCAGGTGCTCGATCAACTCACTCCATACTGAAAGTCGGGATCAATCTGCTTGCTCGCATCGATGCCAAGCTGCGCATTGGCCCAGGTCTCGGCATTGCGCCGATGGAAAATCTGGGCGAGTTCGAGCGATCGTTTCCAATCCCTTTGTAAACGAGCTGCCGTCTTGACTACCGATTGAAGCGCATGCAGACTTTTTGGCTCAAGTTTTGAAATGTCTCTGAGTCCATTCCGTTCTTCGGCACGCACAAAGTCAGAAAGCTCAAAGGAACCAATGAGCGCAGCACCGACTTTCTCATGGAGATAGGATTCGTCTGCCGCATCCTGAATCTTATTACCCAAGGCCACTATTGGCATTCTGTACGGATCAGCGTACGATCGATACTGCTCATACACGGCAAGCGACTTTTTTGTTGGTTCCACGACAATGACTGTCAAATCAAATCTCGTAAAGAGACCCGACGCAAACGCATCAGCACCCGCAGTCATATCAACGACGATATATTCATCAGGTGTATCAAGTAAATGATTGAGGATGAGTTCGACCGCTCCTGTCTTCGAGTGATAGCAAGCCACCCCCATATCCTCGTCTGCAAATGATCCTGTGGCCATAATTCTGATCCCATTCACCTCACGAGCAAAGTAATCAAATATCGGGTTTGATTCATCCGTTGTAAGGAGTCGCGATCCACTTCCAGGAGGAGTTGTCTTGAGCATGACATCCGCAGCAGGTATCCTCGGATTCTCTCCGCGAAGATATTCTTTGACTCGCTGTATTTCATTGCCAAGTGCCGGTAAAGCTACTTTGTCGCCACAAAGTGCCTCAGCGAGGTGTTGATTGATATCGGCATCAATCGCCATTACTCGCTTCCCCTGCTGAGAGAGATGACGCACAAACAGACTACTCAAGGTAGTTTTGCCGCTTCCTCCTTTTCCGACGAAGGCTATCCGCATATAGCAACTCAGTTGCATTATTTACGTTTTTGAACTATAGTGCAACTTGGTTGCAAAGTCAAGCAGCGACCACCCTGAGGCACAACTAGAGGAGTTTACCGTGTCCCTGCGTCCGCTCTCTGTTCTTTTCCTTTTCGGCTATCTGTCGTGTCTGCTTATCCATGCCAGCAACGTTCCTTGGCATCGACTCGGCCTCGAGCTCTACGCGGCTGCCGGCGCTGGCATCATCCTCAGCTGGCTCGCGCATCGGGGGAAAAACCACACCATCGGGCTACTCTTTCTTTTGAGTCACCTCATTCTCGAATGGTTGGGTCATGCCAAGCACAGTAGCCATTACTCGGATCGAGAGCTTGCCCTCTACGGGATCCACGCCCTCTTCGACACGGGATTTCTCTGGCTTCTCCTCCGTGAGGCCAATTCCCGGCTCGCTCCGCTCATCTTTGCCGGCGGCATATGCTGCCTTCTCGTTCTTTTCTTTGGCCTCCGGCAGTCTGCACCAGCGACGCAGGGCTTTGGTTTTGCCGCGCCCATGCTGATGGCGCCTCATCAGCACATCATGTCGACCCAGATCGAGTTTCTTGTCTGGGGTGGCATCATCGGTTGCGTATCAGCCCACATTCGGACGGCAATCACTCGTTCTGCGTCCTAACGACGCCAGATCGTTCCCGGAGAGAAGACCTCTCTCCGGGAACTAGAACATTCTGATACTGCTTCGAATACTTACAAAAAATCACATATACCACTCCCCGTTGGGGAATTTTCCAGATTCCTTGGCGCCAAGAAGAGACACCGCCAGGGTCTCATGCGGGTTTGTGCAACGCTATTCTCTCAAGAATCTCGGCGATGTGCCTGGCCAGGGATACTCTCGAATCGTCCCCTCCTGTCCGACCAGTCGGAATCCGACTCCGGCGCGCGTGATGTCCGTACGGTCCGAAATTTCGAGCATGGCCCGATACCCGTCAGGCGATATGTCGGCCACGTTGATTCGCTCTCCGGCTCCGATGCTCCGGTCCGTGGCGGTCGTAAGTACAGGTTGCATGTTCAAAAATCGATAGTGATCTTCGTTGGCAATGAAATCATGCCAGATAACCACTCCGCGCTGACCATCAGTGCTTACCGACCAATGCCAAGCCATGGCATCTGTTTGAGCGATCGTGTGGCTTTCTCCCTCCTGCGACAGCCAGACGAGTTCCAGATCAGTCCCTCCTTCCCGGTTCTGTCGCTGTTTTTGGAAAAGGATTCCCTCATCACGAGCACCAATGCCGTAGACTTGATCAAAATTGCCCGCTCGATAGCTGGTCGACTCGCCGATGAAACCGCTCACAAAACCTCCATCTGTCCCGCGATACACCACTCGAGGTGATTCTTGAGAACAGGCGATATCGTCTCCGCTCGCGACGGTCTCGCTCTGGAGCTCCCAGATACGTTCCAGTGCGGGACCACTTGCAGCGCCCCAATCAACGCGCCATGCGTATATGGTCGCGTCAGCCCCGCCACTCGGAGCCAGGGCCAGAGCCACGCGACTGTGATCGCAAAGCCAGACGTGGCTGTAGCGCGCTACTTCGGTGAGAGGCAACGCCGTTACGTTATATCCGTCACCGGTCGGATTCCCTAGCAGAATGCCATTGGTATACTGATTGTCCCGTGGACTATAGATCGCAATCCATTTTTGCTCCAAACCCACTGAATACTGCTGGATAGAGATATCAGCCGACGTAAGCACCTGCAGCCTATCGTAAGAATCTATCAGTGCTAGCTGCTGCGCTTCATTGATAAACAGCCAGGATGGGAACGGCATACGAAATCGGGTGCGGTACGGCTCCGCCACCGTAGAACCATAGCGGCCGGTAACCCCCTCGATCAGCAGCTCGTAGGATTTGCCCGGCTCTAGATTCCGCTCAGGCGTAAATACGAGAGATCGCGTACGGACAGCGACAGCCCCTGGGACACCATTACCCACCTCGTCAAGCACCTTCACTTTCGTTTCAATTCCTTCTGCGCGAAGAGGCTGACTGTACCCCACCACGAGCGGAGAGCCGGGATAGAGGGACTCCTCATGCAGGCGGAAATGGAGAGAGGGTTGCGCGAGAAAACAAAAACTGGCGGCGGCAACGAGCAAGCCAAATGGAAACGCGAGAGAGAGGTCGACACGTGCTGGATTATTCCGCATAAGGAAGTCTTGGTTCTGGTATCTCATCGACAGTGGAGGCTTGTATGCGATACCCGTCTGGAGTGAGCTGAAGTTTCCCGGTGACGTCGATCCATGTCCCTTCAGCCGGCCATGGACCGCCTTCACCGAGCGGCATGGCCACGGGACGCGCATCGGCCCCACAACAAGTTATGAGCATGCGTGCCAACATCGGCTGGCCATCCTGATACCACAGAAATCCGGATAGTTGGACCGGACGACCAGCATATCGCACACGCTCGGTCGGGTCTTCAAGGGCCGCCAACCACTCGAGCAGGGTAAATTCGCTCGTTGACTTCTCCAGTCGCGCCCGCTCGAACGATGGCACTGAGCTGAGAGCGACCTGCTCCGCAGCCCGCAGGTCCGCTGTAACGTAAGAGAGACTTGTCGGCTGAACGAAAAGCAAGGAGACGAGCAACACCCCCAACACACCCACTCCCGAAAGCGCATATGACTCCTCGTGATGGAATTCATATGCAAGGAGGAGCGCTATACCAACGATTTCGACGACAATAATCCAAAAACTCGTCGGACTAATAAACAGTCGGATTGACCCTTCCAGTAGAAACACGCCCATGAGGACAGCCCACCCTGTTGTGACGGCTATTCCCAACCATGAAGTGAATATCCTTTTCCGCATCATAGGACCTCGATCAGACGAAATCCCATCGCTCCGATGAACACAAGCTCCGCGGTCATGAGCACTATGAGAATTAAGCCTCGTCGCGTGAACAGCTGCCGATACATCAGCACGTTCTTCGCATCAACCATTGGTCCAAATACTAGAAACGCAAGCAGCGCGGCCGGCGACACGAGACCGCTATACCCCAAAGCAAGAAATGCATCCGCGCTGGAGCAGACAGCCAAAAAAAATGCGAGGAGCATCATGGAAATAATCAAGAGCGGTTCACTCCATTCCGCATCAAAAAACAGATTCCGTCCTACCAGTGACTGAAAAATCACAGTGACAAGCGACCCGAGGGCAACCAAAGGCAAGATACGGAAAAAATCATCCAAGGGTCCCCCACCATGACGGTGCGATGACGACACGCTCCCAGCATCGACCCGACGTTGGTTTGAACAATCAGTCGCACAGCCGGTTGTCGACAGAATATCCTGACGCCAGATCGGATGCGAGGTACGTTCACTCACATGTACATAAGCACCAAGCGCGATGGCAATTATAAATCCGAGAATAAATCTGGCAGCAATGAATTTGGGATCGCCCTGAAACGCGATCCATGTGGAGAAAAAGACCGCCGGATTGAGAATCGGTGCGGAAAAAAGAAAGGTGGTAGCGTACGCCGCAGGCAGACCGCGTTCACGCAACGACCGAGCTATGGGAACATTGCCGCATTCGCAGATCGGGAGCAAAACCCCAAGACATGCTGCGGCAGGGATGCCAAACACCGGCCGCCGCGGTAAAGCTTCGCGAAGCCAATCGGCCGCCGAACTGTGCCGAATCCCATACGCCACGACCGAACCAAGAAGCAAGAATGGGATCGCCTCTATGAGGATGCTCTGAAAGACAGTCAGCGCATCCTGTACCGCCGGCTCGAACCGCCAGCGTCCCGCATCCATCAACGGCAGTAGCCCAAGACCGATCCCAGCCACGATAGCGCTCATGTAAATTTTCCAGGTGGCTTTTTTCATGACTGATGGTAGTATACTGGATACGCCTACTGCGAGCCTGCTGGCAGTAGCGAGGTTTCCCCTCCCCTGGTAAAGTGACCATATGGACCAGATTACCATAGATGCCGTCGTGCAGTCTGCTCGCTTCCCCTTCCGAGGGGATGATGAGAAACGTATCCGGGAGGCTTATGCCTTTGCGGCTGCAGCCCACCAGGGCCAGCTCCGCCGTTCGGGCGATCCGTATATCACCCATTCGCTCCATGCAGCCAAGATCCTTGCCGAAACCGGCATGGACGCCACGACCATCATGGCCGGGCTCCTCCACGATGTCCCCGAGGACACGCCGGTAACCCTCGAGACGATCCGGGAGAAGTTCGGCGAAGAAGTCGCGGCAATCGTCCAGGGCATCACCAAACTCGGCAAGATCAAGCTGCGTGACAACAAGGAGGAGTACTACCTCGAGAATCTGCGGCGCATGTTCTTGGCCATGGCCCAGGATATCCGGGTCGTCATCGTCAAGCTCGCCGACCGGCTCCACAACATGCGCACCCTCGACCATGTCCCAGCTGAGAAACGCGAGCGCATCGCCCGGG
>CAYWVL010000008.1:0-24353 GCA_964461975.1 uncultured Bdellovibrionales bacterium
AGGTACTCGCGTCCGTAGCGACACTCGAAGCAGTACCTGTTGAACAAAGATTCGTTGAGGGAGCGGATGAGAAACTCTGTCCATTGGCAGAACCGCAAGTGCCATTGGTTGGGGTAAGCCGAGTCGAACTACAGGAAGCCGTGGTGCCGCCATTGGTGCCGGCACAGCTCCAAGTGTATGTGGAGGTATTGGTCGTGACGCTCGAGGCGCTACCAGCGGTGCACAGATTGGTGCTTGGCGGAGTCGTTGATGATCCGCCTTGAGAAGCGCCGCATGCTCCATTGATCGGCGCGGCAGTTACTGTGACCGTCACGCTCTGGGTCCCCGTTGTCCCGCCAGGACCGGAACACGTAAGCGCATAGGTCGTAGTGCTTGTCGGAGAGACGGCTTGCGTCCCTGACGAGGCCTTGGTCCCGGACCAGCCATTGCTTCCGGTGCAGCTCGTCGCATTGGTCGAGGACCAGGTGATAGTGCTCGACTGTCCCGAGGTGATAGTTGTAGGCGAAGCGCTGATGGTCGCGGTCGGAGCGATGAGGCGCGTGGCAGAGCAGCCAGCGGTCAAACCGCCATTCGTCCCGGTGCACGTCCAGCTATACGTCGAGGCATTGGTCGTGACGCTCGAGGCCGTGCCAGCAACACAGAGATTGGCGCTTGGCGGGGCGAAGACCGATTGGCCATCTGCCGTGCCGCAGGTGCCGTCGACTGGCGAATCAACGACCGTCAGCGCCCATCCGGCTGGATTTGTGAGTGACCCGTCATTGGTCAGAGTGATCGTCTTGCTACCGGCAGACCCGGCCGTGTACCGGAACGTGCCGGTACGATTGGCTTCTGAAAGGATGATGGTCGTCGGGGAGAAAGTGCCGCCGCCATTCACCACTGGCGTGACCGTAATATCTCGAGTAAAGACTCCATTGCCACTCACGGTAAAATTGCTCGAAACGACGCCGGTAGTGAGCGTCGTCGGTCCGGCCAGCAGAAGAGCTGTCGCAGGAATCACCGCCTTATCGGCCTGACACTCTGCCGTCGCACCGCCCCGCGACCCCGCGCAGCTCCAGCCAAATCGATCGCCGCGGAGTTCAACCTGGGAAGCGGTCCCTGTTGTGCAGAGATCGCGCTCAGGAGCGGACGTGAAGCGCGCGCCATCAGCCGCACCGCAGACCCCATTGATCACCGGCCGAAACGTGGCACCGACGACACGATTCGAGGAAAGCTTTACGGAGCAGGTACCCGTCCCAGCGCAAGGGCCGCTCCATCCGGTAAAAACAAAGCCTGCGCCCGCAGTCGCCGTCAATGTAACTGTTTGACTTGAAGAATACTTGGCAGAACAGACACTCCCACAGCTGATACCGGCTGGAGCCGAAGTCACCGCCCCCGATCCGAGCGTATTGATCGTAAGCGTCTTCTTGGAAGAACTGCTGCTCCCGCCACCTCCGCTCCCGCTAGACTTCTTCTTGCTCGACTTCTTCACCGTGCAGGACTTGAACTGATACGGGGCCGGATCCCGACCAAAAAAACGGACCGAGCATACGCCGCTCCCCTTGACCTGTTTCTCCACCCACCTGGTCGGGGTCCCGAAGCGGACCGTCTTGGAGCCGGATACCGTAAAGCACTGCCCTTCAGTCGCGATGAGCTTGCGCGCCGACTTGCTCGCAGCCATAACCTCTCCCATATCCCAAGTAACGGGAAAAAGGAGCGCCAGAATGAGAATACCGAGGAGTATTTTTTTCATGAGATGCAGGCACGAAGATGGCAACGACTCCGTATCCTTCGAAAAAAGAGGCTTTTTTGCCTCCTTTTACTATACACTACCAGCTACTTCCCCCACCACGCGACGAGACCGGCCCATTGCTCGGGCTTGAGCGTCACGAGAAGCGTCCCGAGAATGATGCAGAGGACGCCAGTGAACTTGGCCCAGGTAAACTCCTCTCCAAGGAAGAGCACTGCGAGCACCAGGAGAAAGACGAGGGAAAGACGATCGATCGCATTGACTGCGGTCGCTTCACCCCCCGCTTTGAGCGCCAGGAATCCCCACAGCCACGACAGGCCTCCGAATACGCCGGTCAAAACGATAAAGAGGATGGCCTTGGGCGAACTCTCCATCACCCCCTGGAATCGGCCAAGGAGAAGAGCTGCTCCGCCCATAAAGACTGCGATGGAGAGGCCTCGGATAGTGGTCGCTACCGTGGCATCCACCCCGGCGATGCCGATTTTGGAGAGCACCCCGACAATAGCAGCCGCGAGCGCCGCGAGAAATGCATAGACAACCCAGGACATAGAGAATTTCAAAATGTAAATTGCACAATACGAAGCTCCTCACTGCCGGTTACCAACTTCTCATTCCCAACAGGGAAAATCACGCTTGGATATTGGATATTGGAAATTACACTCCATGCTGCTCGTGTTCGTCACGGTCGGCATCCGCTTTGGTCTCGTGGTTGGTCCCGGCGGCATGCTCGCTCGGGGCATAGACGGTGAAGAGCTTGAGCGGCTCGGTACCGACGTTTTTGAAGTTATGCTTCGTCCCAGCCGGTACAAAGAAGAGATCTCCCGCATCGAAGACTTCACTCTTCCCGTCGAGCACCGCCTCGCCTTCGCCTTCGACAAAGACGAGCGTCTGATCCACTCCATGCGTCTCTTCGCCGATTTCCTCTCCCGGCTGGATGCACATGAGCATCACCTGCGAATGCTCGCCCGTCACGACTTCGCGGCGGAACCAGGTATTGGCACGCGTGAGCTCCCAGATATCTTTGTGAAGCGACATAGGCGGCGTATTAGGAAGTAAGAACGGTACTTTCATAGTAGCAGATACCCTTGACTCGGATAAGAAAATATGTCTTGACAATAGAAGTTTTTCCTGTTACTCTAAAGAACTTAACTTTCACACCCCAATCTATGCGGCGTTTCTTTGCGTGGCTCGAACAACGGCCCAATACCAGCTTTGCGGTCATCCTCATCCTCCTTTTCGGAGTGATTGCGGCTGCTTCTCTGAGTCGTACACCCGAGACTATCACCGAAACTGCATCGCCCGCTCCGCAAACCTCGCGAGCCTTTCCAGTCAAAGAGAATGCCTTTGTCACCGCCACCGCCAAGGTAAAGAAATCCGGTGTCATCGACGTCGTCGCCGAAAGCAGCGGGGTGGTCCAGTCGATCCATGTGCGCGTCGGCCAGCAGGTCGGCGCCGGGACCTCGCTTGTCACGCTGACGAGTGACTATGGCGCCAATGCTGCTCGGCTCTCCGCCGAAAAAGCCCAGCTCTCCAATGAATTCACCCAGCGAGTGTATGGACTCGAGCGTGAGATCAATGAGCGCGAGCGAAAAATCGCCGACGCCGACGATTCGTTGAGTGATCGCGAAGAGAAGAATGCCGTTGCCTCCCTCAAGGTCGAGCTCGAGCGTCTCAAGCTCAATCGCGAAACGGCCCGACTCGATGCCGCCATCGCCAGCGCGAGCGATGCTGTGCTCCGACCGAAATCCCTGGCTGCCGGATCTGTCGAGTATATCGCTGTCCGCGTCGGAGAGCGGGTCGCCCCTGGTACGCTCATCGCCACCCTCCGCGGCCAAGCGAGCATCGACACGCTCGTTGCCGATCTCCCTGATGCCACCGCCCGCTACATCCGAACGGAAGGCACCGCTCTCCTCCAGGTCGGTTCCGAGCGCCTGCCTCTCTCCGGCGGCTACCTGAGCCGTGGCGAGAACGCGCTCGGTCTGCGCTCAGTCACGTTCCCGCTCCCCGCTTCCCTCGCCGAGCGGCTGACCGAAGGCGAGTACGTCACCCTCTCGTTGCCGCTCATGCAAGACCAGTCACGTATCTTCGTGCCGATCGATGCCATCCTCTCGGGGAATGGCGGTGAGAGTGTACTCATTCGCGGTGCCGACAATCTCGTCGCGAAGCAGCCCGTCACCCTCGGTGAGACCGTCGGGTCGTTTGTCGCCGTCAACTCGGGACTCACCCTCGAGAGCACGCTCCTCCTCAATCGTGGCGTGACCCCCGGCGAAGCAGTCGAAATCATCCAGTAACCGCGCTCCTTCTCATTTCTTTTCCTGATACACCGCGATGTCCTACACGAAAAGCTTCTTCGAGCGCCTCAACTTCGATCCCGCGCTCCACGATACCTGGATCGGCCGCTACTTCAGCCGTATCCGGCTGCTCCTCCTCATCACCGTGACGCTCGCGCTCGCCGGCGGGGTCATGTTCGCCGTTCTCGACAAGGAACTCAACCCCGATATCCAGATCCCGACCGTCATCGTCTCGACCGTCTATCCTGGCGCTGGCCCTGGCGATATCGAGAGCCTCATCACCATCCCCGTCGAGGATGCCGTGAGCGGCCTCTCTGACGTGACACGCGTCTCCTCCAACTCTCAGGAAAGCTTCTCGACCGTCGTGGTGGAGTTTTCATCGACTGTCGATCCCGAAAAAGCCAAAGAAGAGGTTCAGAACGCCGTTGATAAAGTGAACGACCTGCCTGAACGCGCCGAGGATCCGGCTGTCGAGGTTATCGATTTCACCAACCAGCCGGTGATGCTCCTCGCCGTGTCCTTGCCGGAGCATCCCGAGCTCCTGCCCGAGGCCGTCGATACGCTCCGCGAGCAGCTGCGCGAACTGCCCGGCGTCGAGCGGGCGACCCTCACCTATCGCCGTGACCCCGAAGTCTCCGTGACCGTTACCCCAGAACGACTTCTCCAGTACGAACTCTCGCTCACGAGTCTGGCGCGAACTCTCGCGGGTACGCTCGAGAACGCTCCGGCTGGCACCATCGCGAGCCAAGGCACCGTCCTCTCGATCGGCCAGGAAGAGCCCGCGCTCTCACTTGAGAGCCTGCGTGCGCTCCCCATCATGATCGGCGACTCGCTCCTTCCGCTCGACACTCTCGCCACGATCTCCGAAACCGAGAAGCCCGGCACCGTGCCCGCCTCCATCATCGAGCGGACCGGCGAGCCCACCCGGGCCATCTTCCTGGCGCTCTACCAGACCGAAAGCGCCGATACCCAAGAGACGGTCCAGTCCATCCAGACTGTCCTCGAGAATTTCCGCGCTGATTCCGGCCTCGCGCTCCGTTACGCCACTTACTTCGATGGCGCCTACGAGATCAACAAGAGCTTCGACCAGCTCGAGCATGATTTCGCGGTCACGTTCGGCCTCGTTTTCTTCGTGCTGCTCGTCTTCTTCGGCCTGCGCCAGTCGGTCGTCGCGGCGCTCGCCATCCCTTTCACGTTCCTCGTTACCTTCATCGTGATGGGTCTCGTCGGCATCTCGATCAATTTCATTTCGCTCTTCTCGCTCCTCCTCGCTCTCGGCATCCTCGTCGACAACGCCATCGTCGTCATCTCGGCCCTGGCGAGCTACTACCGCTCCGGCAAATTTACCGCTATGGAAGCGGCACTCCTCGTCTTCCGCGATTTCAAGGAAGTCATCTTCACCACGACCATCACGACGGTCTGGGCTTTCCTCCCACTCCTCCTCTCGACCGGCATCATCGGTGAATTCATCCAACCGATCCCGATCGTCGTCTCTTCGGCGCTCGCCATTTCGGCTGTCGTCGCCCTCTTCATCGTCGTCCCCTTCATGGCCTTCTTCCTCGGAGGGAGCATCCCGGAACGGGTGCGGCGGTTCGGCCGCTTCGCGCTCTTCGCCCTCATTGCTGTCCTCCTGTGGCTCGTCCTCCCGGCTGGCCCAGCCAAGACCGTCCTCTATCTCCTGGCGCTCGTCTTGCTCATCCTGCTCTTCCGGCTGGCGCGCTCTTTCTTCCGCACGGTAACGGCCTGGGAGCATACCCGATTGGCCCACTTCCTCCATGAGGTAAAGGACAATGGCCTGCTCAATTTCGATCGCTTGAGCCTCCTCTATAGCCGCGTTCTCGAGCGCATCCTCTCGTCGCGTCGCGCCCGCATCCGTACCATGGTCTTCCTCGTCATCTTCATGGTGTTCTCGTACACGCTGGTGCCCCTGGGGTACGTGGTCAATGAATTCTTCCCCAACGATGACGTAGACGTCGTCTACGTGAGCGCCGAGCTTCCCACCGGGACGACCGCCGCAGAAGGTCAGGCCGTCCTCGGCGGGCTCATGCCCCGTTTCCAATCCTTCCCCGAGATCAACTTCGTCCTGGGAGAAGTGGGCGCCACCTCGCCGGTCGACACCGTCGCAAGCACGACCGGACAAGAATTCAACCGGCTCCTCATGACAGTGCATCTCGTTCCGAAAGGCGAGCGCGAGCGCACCTCGACCGAGCTCGTAAGCGCCCTCGAAGCAGCCTTCGCTTCATGGAACGGCGGCAAGCTTTCAGTCTCGCAACTCTCGGGAGGTCCCCCGGCCGGATCCGACCTTCAGCTCAAGCTCTTGGGTCAGGATCTTGCTACGCTCGAAGCACTCGCCGCGAAGACCAAACGCTACATAGAGGAGCTCCCCGGCACCAACAACGTGTCAGTCTCCATCTCGAGCGAAGGGAAGAAGCTCGCATTCCAGCCGGATGACGCCAAGCTCTCGGCGCTCGGCCTCTCTGGGGCGGATACCGCGACCCTCCTCCGAGCGCTCGGAAGCGGAGCCACCGTCAAAGAGGATGCCCGCTTCGGTGAAGACAAGCGCGATCTCGTGATTCGTCTCAAGAGCGAAGGCTGGAGCACCCCCGACGATCTCGGACGGCTGTTGGTCGCGACACCCTCTGGCGCGCTCGTCCCGTTGACGGCCCTCGGCACGGTCACGCTCGAACGCAATCCGACCCTCATCACCCGCGAGGATGAGAAACGGAGCATCTCCATCTCGGCTGGCGTCAGCGATGGCTACTCGGTCACCGAGCTCAACCAAAAGATCGAGGCCTTCGCCGACGGCGAGCTCGGCCTCCCCGAGGACTACAGCTGGAAGACCGGCGGCGTCAATGAAGAGAACAACAAGTCCGTGCAGTCGATCATGTACGCCATGCTCCTCTCGGCCCTCCTCATCTTCGGGACCATGGTGGTGCAATTCAACTCTTTCCGTAAGGCGCTCATCGTCCTCCTCGTCATCCCCATCGCGGTCTCGGGCGTTTTCATCTTCTTCGCCCTCTTCGGTATCCCGCTCTCCTTCCCGGCCCTGATCGGCATCCTCGCTCTCTTCGGGATCGTGGTCAACAACTCCATCATCATGGTGGACAAGATCAACAAGAATCTCGATCTCGGCCTCTCGGTCCGCGAAGCCGTCGTCGAGGGCGCGACGAGCCGCCTCGAGCCGATCCTCCTCACGGCGCTCTCCACCATTATCGGCCTCATCCCCATCACCCTCTCCGACCCCATCTGGATGGGCCTCGGCGGTGCTATCATCGCCGGGCTTACTTTCTCCGGTGTCGCCAAGCTCTTCTTCATCCCCGTCATCTACGAGATGTGGTTCGACGATAAGCCCGATCCCGTCGAAGCTAAACCGCTCACCGACGACTACCGTCAGAGCTTCCACACCACAGCCTAAATCATCAAGCGAGATCGATTGGAAAAGCTCCCGACACTGGGGGCTTTTCCATTGACTCGAAGAGCGAAAAACGCTACCATATTTCTTCGGTCACAAGACCGGCCAGTTCTTTCCCGGCCGCACCGGCCACCAACCAGACCCCGAAAGGAGGGCTCATGGAGTTCACCACCCGCGCTGCCCAAACGGCCGCCGAGACTACTGCTCACCTGCGGCGCATCCTGGCCCAAAGTGGCATCACCAAGACCGGCGGCTACTTCGCCATCTGCGACGACATGCCTTCGGCCCAACTCTCGCTCATGATCAGGATCGGGACAATCCCCCGAGAGAAGTACCCAAAGTTGTCGCTTGTGCTGTCCAACGACATGCAACAGCTGATCCGACACCCGGACCAAATCGCCAGCTTCGACATTCGCGAACCTTTGGCCTGGGCTACCACTTCGGATCCGAACGGAAAGGGCGCGCATCCCCAAGAGGTGACCCCTTGGGGTGTCTGGGGCGGAACCTTCCGCATCAAGAACCGGCTCTACGGCGCTCAAGGCTGGACCGAGGCCGGCAGTGAGGCGTTGGTGATCGTCACCGCCGTGGCACTCGGGGAGCTTTTCCGAACAGATGCCCTGATCGACATCGTCAGTCAGCGCAACAAGTACCTCCACTTGCTCTTGGGGGCAATGCAGTTGTAGCCGCCAAGGCAGCCATCGCGTCTCAACACCACATCGCTGAAGCGCCTCATGGCTCTCGGCAACAGATTAGTTCATCACAGCCCTGGCGGGAAACTGCCAGGGCTGCAACACTTTTTTAACTGAGTTATTGCCCCTTGCGGACTTGGGCGGGTGAGAGTATACCAGAGGTGTGCTTTCCGGTCCCCCAGCCTCACGGCTGCGGGTGGTTGTTTTTCTCGATTCGGAGACTTCCATGTTCTTTCCAGTCCACGCTACCTGGAGCTACTGGCAGACTCTGTGGAACGCGTTCATGCAAGAGCTGACGGATGCCCATTTCCGCGAGGAGATGCTTCTTCAGCTGGAGCTCGCCGGAAGCGACTGCTCCCCGCGTACGTTGAAACGGCTCGATGAGATCGGACCAGCAGCCCGGGCTTTCCTGGCGCATCAGCGACTGCTCATCGGCCTCGGCCACAGCCCGATCATCCACGCATGGGAACGCTACTGGCTCCGGGTGTTCGTGCTCAACTTCCTGGAGCTCGAGCGTGCCCTCGCGCGCCAGGCACGTATCAAGCATGCGAAATGGCGCGAACAGCACGAGCAATGTCTCGTTGAGATCGTCTCGGCCAATGACGGGAGCTTCGCCCAAGTCATCGCCTTTGGGCAGCTGCCATCCCCGGTCCAAGCTCAAGTTGTCCAAGGGTTCGCCGAAGCTGTCGGTATTCCAGACGCAACCGAAAGCGTGCCGGTTCAGATGAGCTGACATGGATACAAGAAGAACGCCGGGGCCTCCTACGAGGTACCCGGCGCCATCATTTTCATACAAGACGAGGCTTTTTTGGGAACCACGGGACGAAGGCGCTGGTCTGCTTTTTATATGCTTCCCAGTCAGGGCGTCCGGCCCAGCGCCGCTCGAGCATGGGTATGCCCGAGACCTGGGTGAGGAGAAAGGTAATAAGTATCGGCGAGAGGATGGCCAGGGGGAAGAGCGGGGTCCCGAGGAGGATAATCCAAATCCCCCACCACATGGTCGCTTCTCCGAAGTAATTGGGGTGCCGGGTGTAACGCCAGAGGCCGGTCGTCATGATTTTCCCTGCATTGGCCGGATTGCGGATGAAGCGGTCGAGCTGCCAGTCCCCGATCGCCTCGAAACCGAACCCGACGCCCCAGAGCGCCACTCCCGCCCAGTGATACCATGCGAGGGGCGCTTGGGCACTGGCAAAGGTGATAAGTACCGGAAGGAGGACGACGAGGACGACAGCCCCCTGGAGGAGGTAGATCTGCCCGAGCGAGCGCAGGAAAAAGTAGAGCCTGCCCCGCTTGGTCCACTCTTCCCGCCACGCCCGGTAGCGGAAATCCTCGGGTTTCCGCCAGTTCTTGCGGAGGATACGGAGGCCGAGCCGCAGGCCCCACGCCGTGACGAGCGCGAGGAGGATGATCTGCCGCTCCGACCAGTCGGTCCACATGAGGGCCAGTACCCAGCTCGCGAGGACGAAGAGCGGGCCGTAGCAGATGTCGATGATGCTGTTGTTCTCGAACCAGAGCGCGAGGCCCAGGACGAGGAGGAGCGCTGCCCCGAGGAGGAGCGCGGTGAAGGAGAGGATGTGGAGGAATTCTACGGACATATGGAGAGGTGGCGGATCAGGCGCGGCGGCGCATCCCGAAGGAATTGGACTCTTCGGGCAAGCGCTCGCGGCGGGTAAGGGTGAACTGGTAGACCCCGAAGACGATGAAGATGAGCGTCGCGACCACCTTGAAATAGACCCAGGCCTCGACCGAGAGGAGCCGCCGAGCGACTTCATTGGCCGTCGCCATGATGAGGAAGAAGACGGCCCAGCGCCAGGCGAGGATCTGCCAGCCGCGGTCGGTGAGCGCGAAGAGGGGCAGGAAGAAGGTGCGGAGGATATTCTTCTTCATCGAGAGGGCCACGAGGATGATGAGGCCGAAGATGCCGTCGTAGAGCGTGTCGCGGAGCATGAGCCAGTGCGGGTCCTGCCAGTAGAGGGTCGCCCCGCCGAAGATGAGCGTAAAGGTCGCGGCGTAGATGGGAAACCAGGGAATCTGCCGATCGCGGAGGATGCTCGCCGCGGTGGAGACGACGATCCCCGCCATGAGGACTCCGGTCGCCACGAAAAAGTCCCCTCCCGTCAATTCGTACGTGAGGAAGAACGCTGCGATCGGCCCGAATTGTATCAGCCACTCGATGAGCATGGTTTCATTATAGCTCTCCGCAGGCCAATAATAAAACGGGCTTTAAGGCCCGTTTTATTACATTTCTGTTACGCCTTCCGCTTAAGAAGTTCTAGCTGGACGAAGTCATAACACGCTCGCCATGTGCTATTGTCTTTTCCGAGCTTATTTGGATTCTTCAAACCAAGCGCTTGTTCTCCAACACGGTTTGCAAGTTCCTTCTTAATCTCTTTAAAGAACAATATCGGGTCTACTTTCCACTGACACTGCTTTCCGTTAATACTGACAAGCGACCGAAATGCTGCTAGTACCGGGTAAACAAACCCACTCGGAATTTGATAATCCGACTGCTCACCAATATACGGGAGATCAACGCGTTTCTTGTGCGGTTTATTAGCTAGAGAAGTAACACCAGTCAACTGCCCAAACTTTCCGCCACCAGCATTGTAGGCTTCAGGAAGGTGTTGATAGATCGTATCATGCAACTCCAAGATCTTCGGGAGGAGTGGTACATACTTTGACATACGTCCATCTTCCTTTTGTGAGTTTTTGAAGTGGTCAATGACAGCTCCCTTACTAGAGTACGCCTTAATAGGATGGTCGTTATCTCCAAACTTTTCGGCGTCAAAACAAACGAGATAAGAAAGCAGTTCCTTGATATCAATGTCCTTACGACTTCCATCTTCACTGAACTCAATTTCCTTGTAAGCAACGCGGCTTGCGTACGGTTTGCCATCAAGGGTAGCCTTAATCTCTTCGAACTGATCTTGAAGTTCGAGAATGCTTTGATCCTTTACTTGGGTAGATGTATTTCGTGCTTCAACAATATTGATGGCATCATTGAAATCTGAGACACCTTCAATAATCTCGAGTTTTACACAAGCCGTAATCTCTTGTAGTTCTGTCTCATCTATCCCGTCAATAAAGTTACGAATAACCTTAAAGGTGTGTCCTCCATCGAGAATTCCGTTCTTTTTCGGGTCTGAAAGGGCAATTTCGAGTGAGGAGTCTGATGTATCGAACTCTACCCTCTCCACCATGAGTGTAATCCCACGGTTTTTGAAGAAGAAAGTGTCTTGGGCATCTCGGAGAGTAGCCTCAATCTTCTTTGAAACACCAGAGTTTGGATTAGGATCTCTAGGATTAACCTCCATCCAATGATCAAGTGCCTCTGGAAGGTCTTTAACCCTCACCACAGCAACATAGGTGCGACGACCCTCTTCATCATACGGGCTATTGAGTCGACGAAGTGAAACAGCGGGGAAACGAACAATTGCAAAGTCTTGGTTTGTCATAGATCTTGTGGGTTAAAAAATAAATGACATGCCTCATGGCATGCCTAGAAAAACCTATCACAAGATCGACCTGGCTCTGTGAATGCAGTTTGACTTGGCATTGTGCGAGGTGGAACCTACGCCATCACAGCTTTCGCTAGTGAGAGTTGGCATCGAGGCGATAACCAACTGACGGGAGTCTAGCAAACTTAGTCAGAAAAGTCAAACTTACTCTTCTTGGTCGCGCAGACACGGTTGTCTACTCCTCAATGATAAGCTGGCCGCGCATCTCGCTATGCCCCTCCCCGCAGTAGTAGGAGCAGAAGAAGACGAAGGTGCCTGCTTTGCTCGCCTCAAACTCGATGACCGCGCCCTCGGGCGGGATATCGATATTGAGGACGCCGAGCTCAGGGATGACGAGCCCATGCTTTACGTCGGCATTATGGACGATGAGCCGGACCAATTCCCCTTTCTTAGCCGTGATGGTCGCTGGATCCCAGGCGTACTGGCGCACTCCCATGTGGATGGTCCGCTCCGGTCGGCCATTGACGACCTCGACCGTCGGCGGCGGGAAAGAGCCGCTGTCTTCGGCCGCCGGACCGCCAAGTGTGACCGAGACTCCCTGTCCCGGGACGGCATCGAGCGGGTCGGGTGTCTCTTCTTCGGTCGCCGCCAGAGAGGAGGCAGCGACAGGCGCCTCTTGGCGCGGCGCTGGCGAGGGGGCGGCCTCGCTCTCGGTCGCTCGGGGCGCCTCTCGGCCCGGCTCCTCATAATGCGTCACGACCCAGCCGATCCAGCCGGCTACCACGAGGCCCACAGCGAGCATGATGCTGATGTCTCTCTTGTCCATAGTCGATTGGCAAGGCTTGATTGATTGGATCTGATGGAATGCCTCTCTTCTTGTACCAGTATATCGGCTCCGGAAACAGTCTCCAACCATGAATAAACCGGGCGACTGCCCGGTCTCGTAGCCCAGCTTATTTCTTTCTGGCGGCTCGTACCCGATCGGTCTCCTTGAGGTGCTGTTTGCGGAGACGTACTGACGTCGGGGTAACTTCGAGGTACTCATCGGCATTCATGATCTCGAGCCCGCGCTCGATCGAGAGCTCCCACGGCGGGGTGAGCTTGATAGCTTCGTCAGCGCCCGAGGAGCGCATATTGCTCATCGCCTTCCCCTTGATCGGATTGACGGTCATGTCCTCGCCCTTGGCGGCATTGCCGATGACCATGCCTTCATAGACCTCGGTCGCGTGGCCGATATAGTGCGTGCCGCGGGTCTGAAGATTGTCGAGCGAGAAGGCGGCTGCCTTGCCGGTCTCCATCGAGATCATCGAACCGACATCCTTGTGGTCGATTTCTCCGGCATACGGACGGAACCCGAGCACCCGGGTATAGAGCGTCCCCTCGCCGCGGGTATCCACCATGAATTCGCCCCGGTAGCCGAGGAGGCCGCGGGTCGGTACTTCGAAGATGAGCCGCTGATAGCCACCCGACCCTTCGCGCATATCCATCATGATGCCCTTCCTCTTCCCGAGTTTCTCGATGACGGCGCCGGTCACTTCCATGGGACACTCGACGGTCACTTCTTCGAACGGCTCCGACTTGATACCGTCCACGTCCTTGACGATGACCTGGGGCTGCGACACCTGGACCTCATAGCCTTCGCGGCGCATGTTCTCGATGAGGATGGAGATGTGGAGCTCGCCTCGGCCGTACACTTTGTAGTGATCATCAGCGAAATCGATCTTGAGTCCGACATTGATCTCGAGCTCCTTCTCGAGGCGCTCGCGGAGCTGCTTATTGGTGACAAATTTGCCCTCGCGGCCGGCGAACGGACTGTCATTGACCATGAAATCGAGCGAGATGGTCGGCTCATCGATGGCGATCGCGGGGAGGAGATCGGCAAAGTGATCGGAGCAGATAGTGTCGCCGATCTCGACATCCGGAAGTCCGGCGATCATGACGATATCACCCGCTTCCACCGAAGCAGCTTCGACCCGCTCCATGCCGCGGAAGGTGAAGAGCTTGACGATGCGGCCTGTCGAGGACTTGCCGCTCGCATTGCGGAGGATGACCGAGTCATTGACCGAGAGTTTGCCATCGTAGACGCGGGCGATAGCGAGCCGGCCGACGAAATTGTCATACCCGAGATTGAACGGCTGGGCCCGCAGGGGCTTGTCGACATCATGCGGCGCGGCGGGAACATGCTCGAGGATGGTGTCGAGGAGCGGAGCGAGATCCTTGCCCTCTTCGCCGAGTTCGCGCATTGCTTTCCCTTGGCGGGCGATAGCGTACACGACTGGGAATTCGAGCTGATGATCATCGGCCCCGAGATCGAGGAAGAGCTCGTAGACGAGTTCCTTGACCTCGTCTGGGCGAGCGGCGGGCTTGTCGATCTTGTTGATGACGACCATGGGGCGAAGCCCGAGCTCGAGGGACTTCTTGAGGACGAAGCGAGTCTGGGGCATCGGTCCTTCCTGGGCATCGACGACGAGGATGACCGAGTCGATCGAACGGAGGACTCGCTCCACCTCCGAGCCGAAGTCGGCGTGCCCCGGAGTGTCGACGATATTGATCTTGGTATCCTTCCAGGTCAGCGAGGCGTTCTTGGCGTAGATGGTGATGCCGCGCTCGCGCTCGAGAGCATTGGAGTCCATCGAAGCACCCTCGGCCGTGACAGCGCCTGTCTGGCGCATGAGCGCGTCAGTCAGGGTAGTCTTACCGTGGTCGACGTGGGCGATAATGGCGATATTACGGGTTTCCATACGGGAGAGCTCTTCAAAAAGTATCGAAAAAAGGCGTTGCCGCCTTTGTTTCAAGCTTCTGCAGTATACCCGAAAAGGGTACCCCCGTCAACAGCGACGAGGATACCTCTCGCGTACCCTACAGCTCTGTTATCGTCACGGTCTGGACCACGACCGGCGTGACCGGCTTGGAGCCCTCGCCGCCTGGCTGGGTGGGTGCCGTCGCGATAGCGTCCACGACTTCAAGCCCCTTGGTCACCTTGCCGAAGATAACATAGTTCTTGGGGAGCGCGTAGTCGGCGTGCATGATGAAGAACTGGCTGCCATTGGTATCTGGTCCGGCATTGGCCATCGCGACCACGCCTCGTTCATATTCGCCGTCAAATGCCTCATCATCGAAGCGGTAGCCCGGGCCGCCCATCCCGGTACCCATCGGATCGCCGCCCTGGATCATGAAGCCCGGTATCGTACGATGGAAAACGGTCGCGTCGTAGAACTTCTCACGCGCCAAAAAGACGAAATTGTTGACTGTCGTCGGGGTCGCCTTGGCATTGAGCTCTATTTCGATCGTCCCCTTGTCGGTCTCGAGCGTCGCCGTATAGGCTTTGCTCGCGTCGATCGTCATGGCTGGGGCTTCGGGGTATTGCTGCTTGGTCATAGCGGGTTTGGGGTTTGGATTAGCGGCAGGCTTTGGAACGGGAGTTTCGGCGGCTGGAGCCGGTTCGGTCTTGAGCCGATCGAGCGGAAGCGACGCCTCGGGCTTCTTTTCGGCAGCCGGTTGGTTTTCCCAGCTGCAGCCAGAGAGAAGGGCGAGCGCACCGCCGAGGAAAGCGAGCGAAGCGATGAGCGAGATTTTTCTTTGCGTCATAGATTGATATACGTTTGAAAATCAGTATATCATACCTGTCGTTCTCTGCCGAGCAGGACCGGTCTCCGACGTTTTCACCGATCTAGTCTTCGGTCACCATAAACGGGAGCATCATCCCGCTTTCAGCATGCTCGAGGATATGGCAATGCACCATCCAGATACCCGGGTTGCTCGCCTCGAGGAGGATATCGACGCTATCTCCAGTGGCGACGAGCGCTGTATCAACCCAGACCGGGTTCGGCTCTATCACCCCGTTAGTCGCGAGCACGAGGAATCGCTGGCCATGGAAGTGGATCGGGTGCTGCATCGGGTGCATCGATTTCGGATCATTCACAATACGGATCTTGACCTGCTCGCCACGGCGGAACTTCCAATCAGTGATGTCCATATTCGCCTTTTTGGTCGCTTCATCGACGAGCTGCCACTCGAGCATGGCCGAGGTCGAGCGTGAGTTCATAGCAGCCATCGTATCTTCCCACTCGTAAGAGGAATCCCCGCCGTCACCCATCCCCATAGCCTGGTCAGCCATAGAGCCTCCGTCGCCCATCATATGCATATCGTGAGACATGCCCTGGCGCATCGACCCCTGCATATCGAGGGCGAGGCGGAGCGTTTTCGCGGGTGCCTGGCCGAGGAATTCGGTTTGGAGCCGGGTGAGCTCGGCCCTGAGCGAAGAATGGGTCCGGAGCGCCGCGAAGTGCTCACCCGGTCCGCGATCGGCGAGCGACCCGTCGGCTACCTCCACCTGGCCGATGGCGTACTCTCGCTCCGGCGTTGTGTGGCGAAGCACGAAACTACCCGCCTGCGGAAAGAGCACATCCACAATCCTCCGCTCACCCGGGGCAATGAGCACCGCCTCGACAAGGCGCTCCTCTGGGTAGCGTCCCCCATCGGCGCCAATCAGCTTGAACGAAGCGCCTGGAATCGAGAAATTGAAGAGTCGGGTATTGGCCGCGTTGGTGAGATAAAGACGGACGACCTCACCCGTTGTGGCCTGGAGCATATAGTCGGTCTCGCCATTGATGAGCCAGGTATTGCCGAAACGTCCCATGAGCGCATGGTCAGTGACTGCTCCATCGAATGACAGACGGTCGGTCGATGAGAGCGCGATATCGTCAAGCATGAGCGCTACTTCACGATTGGCGGCTGGCCAATAGGCTGGATCGCTCGGCTCCACGATGAGAGCACCATAGAGGCCCGATTCAAGCGCATAGTCGGTGCGCACATGCGGGTGATACCAGAACGCGCCCGGATCGGGAAACGTCAGCCGATACTGGAAAGTCTCTCCAGGCGCGATCGCCTTCTGGGTAAGATCAGGCACGCCGTCGAAAGCATTGACCATCCGCACACCATGCGCATGAAGCGTCGTCGGGAGATCGGTCTTATTGGTCAGATTGATGGTGACGGTCGTTCCTTGGCGCACCCGAATGGTCGGTCCGGGGAGAGATCCATTGTAGGCGAGCATGGAGAGGGTCTTCCCGGCGATCACTGCCTGGACCGGCTCCATGGCGAGATCGAGCGTCGCTCCGTCCGCGAGGGTGAGCGTTTCGGTCGGGCGGGCCGGAGTGAGTGTAACTGGATCGGGAGTTGGTAAAACCTCGACTGACATCATTCCATGTTGAGGCGAGGAATGCCCGAGAAACCACCAAAAGGCCGAGCCGATCCCAATGACGACGAGAAGAAGGACAGGAAATAAGCGACGCATAAGGTGTGCTGACTGATTAGAGTTTCGCCCAACGCAGCCGCAAGGCATTGGCTACGACCGAGACGCTCGAGAAGGCCATGGCGAGCCCGGCGAAGGCCGGCGAGAGGAGCCATCCCGTCCACGGGTAGAGCGCCCCTGCGGCAAGCGGGATGCCCACCACATTGTAGAGGAAAGCCCAGAAGAGATTCTGGCGGATGGTGCGCATCGTCGCGCGGGAGAGGCGGATGGCCCGAACGAGCTTGCCGAGGTCGCCATGGAGGAGTGTGATGCCAGCTGCTTCAATCGCGATATCGGTCCCAGTGCTCATGGCGACTCCGACATGAGCCTCCGCCAAAGCCGGGGCGTCATTGATACCGTCTCCGACCATGGCCACCAGCTGATTGGACTGCATGAGAGAGCGCACAGCGTCGCGCTTCGCTTCAGGCAGGACTTCTGCCCTCACCTCATCGATGCCGGCCGCCTTGGCGATGTAGCGAGCTGTGCGGGCATCATCGCCCGTGAGGAGCACCGGCCGGATGCCGAGCGCCTTGAGCTCCTGGATAGCTCGCGGCGTTTCGGGCTTGAGACTGTCGGCTACGACGAGGAAGCCGAGGAGCTGCTTGCCGTCACTCACCAAGACCGGGGTACCGCCGTTTTCGGTATGCTCCTCGAGATTGGCAGCCGAGAGGTCGATGCCGCGCTCCCTCAAGAGGGTTGCATTACCAAGCAGATACGCTGTACCTCCGATGGTCGCCTCGACGCCGCGGCCTTCGAGCATCCGGAATCCGGTAGTAGGAAGAAGTTCGAGTGAGTACTCCTTGGCCTTCTGCATGATCGCCGTCGCAATCGGATGTTCGGATGAGGATTCCAAAGACGCCGCGACTTGGAGCAGGCGTGTCTCGCCCAATCCGCTCACGTCTTCGGTATGAGACAGTGTCGGGCGGCCGGTCGTCAGCGTCCCGGTCTTGTCGAGCGCCACCGTCGTCACCTTGCCGAGCTTCTCCAAGGTCGTCGCGTCTTTGATGAGGATGCCGGCCCGCGCCCCGCGGCCGACACCGACAATGATAGCGGTCGGCGTGGCCAGGCCCAAAGCGCATGGGCAGGCAATAACGAGCACACCCACAAAAGCCATGAGGCCAAAAGAGAAGGCATCGGTCAGTGTGAGCGTCTGGGTACCCACGAGGACCCATACAGCTAGCGATGCCAAAGCGAGTACGATGACGGTCGGTACGAAGACCGCGGAGACCTGGTCGACAAGCTTCTCGATCGGGGCCCGGCTCCCCTGGGCCTCCTCTACCATCTTGATGATCTGCGAAAGCATCGTCTCCTCGCCGATCTTGGTCGCGCGGAAACGGATGCTCCCCTGGCGATTCATCGTCCCGCCGACCACCATGTCGCCCGCGACCCGGTCGACCGGAAGCGGCTCGCCGGTAATCATCGACTCATCGATCGAGGTCGTCCCCTCGAGAATGATGCCGTCGACCGGAATCTTGGTCCCCGGCTTGACGATCACGGTATCGCCGACCACAACCTCGGCGAGCGGTACTTCGCGCTCAACGCCATTGCGTAAAACGAGAGCGGTTTTTGCTTGGAGGTTGAGGAGCTGCTTGATAGCCTCGCCCGTCTTCTCTTTGGATCGAGCCTCGAGGTATTTGCCGAGGACGACGAACCCGATAACGACGATGGTCGCGTCGAAATAGGTGAACTCGGGCGCCCGCAGCCAGGCCCGCACCGCTGGGAAAAGCGTCACGAGCGCGCTGTAGACATAGGCCGTCAAGGTCCCGATGCCGATCAGTGTGTCCATATTGGCTACTCGGTGGCGAGCGAAGCGAGCCACGGCAGCCAGGAAAGGCTGTCCGACCCAGAAGAGGGCAGGGGTCGCTACGATGAGCGAGATCATGTTGAAGACCTCCATCGAAACCGGGAAGTTGGGCAGCGTGAAGAACCAGCGGGCAGCGATATCCCAAAGCATGAGCACGAAGAACACCAGAGCAACCGGGACGATGAAGTAGGTCTTGGCGACATCATCCCTGCCTATGCTCTCGGCATGGTGCGGAGAAGTTGCGGCAGCTACTGATGTTACACTGGGAGCGGCCTCGGCAAGCTCATACCCGAGGGGCGTGAGAGCCGTATTGAGGGTCGCGAGGGATTGGGCAGCCGAATCGAACTCGACTTTGACTTTCTCGGTCACGTAGCTCGCTTCAGCCTTGGCGACGCCGGAGAGCTTCCCCAAAGTGCGCCCGATAATCGTGGCGCAGCTGGCGCAGTGCATCCCCCTCACGGCAAAAGTGTGCTGTTCCATACGTGTTATTCAAGGCCATACCACTCTGTCCGCCAGTCGCGGAGCATGCCGCCAGTCTTGACGAGAAACGCTTCGACCGCGTCAGCGTTATCAAGGATATCGGAGCGACTCGACTTGAGCCGGGTCTCCTGGGTCATGAGGATACCGGCCTCGTGGTGAGCGATGAGCGCATTGAGAAAACGCAGGTCGAAGTTCTTGTCGACGTCTCCGAGCCGTGGGGTGACGGGGTCGCGCACGCGCCGTTCATCCCCGTACCACTCTTTTTTCCACTGGTAGAGCTCATCGATGAGCTTGGGCTCGCCCTCCCCGATCGCCTGAGCGAGATCGCGGAGTTCGGTCCGCTCGCTCCGCTTGGCTTCGGCCGCGAGGAGCATCGCCCCGCGATGGTGGGCGATCATGGCATTGATATAACGCAAGTCGAAGAGCGCGTCGGCGCGGCCAAGATTCATACTGTTCTTCTCATACATCGAGAGCTGATATTCCGGCGTATTGATATTGCCGACGAGATACCCAAGAATGCCCGCGAGGAGCACGAGCGACAGCGTCAGTCCCCAAGATACTGTTTGCATATGTGTAGAGTTACAGGTGATAGATTACTCCACTGTGAGGGTGCCTCGAAACATGCCCATGCTGCAGCTGAAGGGAAGTCGACCGCTCTCCGTCGGCGTGAAGTCGATGATATTCTCGCCTGGCTCGAGCTGGCGCTTGATGCCGTATTCCGGAATCACCAGGCTCGCCGCACAGGTGTAGCTGTTCTGCGAATCGATGATGAGCCGCGCCGGGACGCCGGAGCGTAAAGTGGGAAGCTCGGCTGGATGGTAGCCGCGCTCGTCCTGCGTGAGCCGAATCACCTGGATCCCGTTCTCGAGAGGTGCAAGCTCCAGAGAGCCGGTAGCTGGCTCGGAACGAAGTGTCGGCTGAACACCGAGGAGTTGGAGGCCGTTGGAGAGGTTCCACCCTCCGAAGGCGATGAGGACGACTGCGATCACCGGGTAGAGCCAGAGTCGCGCCTGCGTGGTGAGAGCCGTCGCCAGAGCGCCAAGTGCCAAGAGCCCTGGGATAGTCCCCATAGCAAAGGTGGCCATGACGACACCGCCGAGGAACGGCTGGCCGAGAGCTACGACAGCCAGCTGCACGGCCTGGGTAAAGCCGCAGGGAAGGAAAAATGTGAGTGCTCCCCCGACAAGCGCTCCGCGATGCGTATAAGGGTGGGTCCCCGACTGGGCGGCCCCCAAGAAGCGCGCCACTCCCTTGGGGAGAGCGATACTCCACCCGCTCAAGCGGGGCAAGAGGTTGGAGAGCTGGAGCCCGAGGAAAAGCATCACCACGCCCGCTCCTAGAGTCAGCAACGCCGTGAAACCAATTGAACCCGAGAGCCAATCCCCGAGGTAGCCGAGTCCGCTTCCCAGGATGAAGAAGCCGCCTACCCGGCCAAGATGGAACCATCCGTGGGGAATGAGCTTCTGCCGCCAGGAAAGTTCCGGGTGGAGCGCACTGTAGCGAGCCGAGAGAGCCAGCACCAGTCCGCCGACCAGCGCGGCGCAGGTAGAGATTCCAGCCGTGAGCCCGATGAGGAGGACAAGCGAGAGCTGGGTCGCATCGATAGTCCCAAAGGTAGCCATGCCGGTCCAGCCTATCGAACGCAGCACTAGAAACACCAAGACAGCCGCCGTGAAAGCGAAGATGATTCGCGTATACTCGGCTGGGTCGCGCGAGAACCACGGCACTCGGGCGGCCGACTGGCCGAGGTGGTACCCGGCACGCTCCAGGATTTCGATGATTGCTCGCTCGTTGGGCGTCAGCCCGGTGTACCAAAGCGCCGCCTGGCCCTTGCGGAAGTCTGCCTCCACCCGACTCACTCCCGGGAGCTTCCCGAGATCGTCTTCAAGGAGAAGTTCGCAGCTGCGGCAATGCATGCCTCGGATCGAAACGGTAAGCTTCGGCATAGGCGTGGGCGCGAAAAATAGCGGGGTTATTTATTTATCGTTGAAACTCGATACCTTGAGCATCTCTTCGATCATGGCACGCTTCTTCTTCTCGCTCCCCGACTCCATCGCTCCGCGGAAGCAGTGGTGGAGATGCTTCTCCATGAGCATCCGGTGAGCCGAGCGGAGCAGTCCCATGACCGCCAGATTCTGCTGCATGATGTCCACACAATACTGATCGGCCTCGACCATCGCCTCGATAGTATCGAGCAGGCTCTTGGCCTTGCGGTACGCGGTCCGCAGTTTGGGTGAAGGTGTATGCGAGTGCATAGAGTATCGGGTGAAGAAATAAGCGTGTCCCCTAGATGAGTGGAGTCTCTCGTACCTGGGGGGGAGGTACAAGCCAATCCTACACTACACCGAAAAGTAGCGCAAGAGCCCCTTGTTGTTCGCCTCCCAGGGATTTTCACCCTACTTCCATCAGAAAGAGAAGCCGCCGGACTGACGTCAGGCGGCCCACCATGCTTTCAAGGAAAAGGTCAGGATTAGAATACCTCGGTCGGCGTACGAGTTACTATCGGTGTCTCGACTACAAGCGGTTCGGCGATGACGATCAGACGCTTCCAAGTCGTCCCGGCGGGCCAGCAAGTCATGAGCGTGAGCTGCCGCACCCCGGGTTTCCCTGCGATAAAGTCGACTTCGTCGGCCCGGACGACTCGCCGCTCGACCACCTGGTACGGGCGGAGCGACCCGGCATACCAGAGCTCGATCCGGTCGCCGGCCGCCAGCTTGTCGAGGAGATAGAAGACAGCATTGTAGCGCCATGCCTCGAGCGGGTTGGCCCCGGCATGGGCGAAGAGGAAGACATTGCCTCCCCCGTCTGGAAGCGCGGACCCGCGGGCATGGGCGACGCCATCTGTGAGAGCCCGCTGGTAGATTCGCGAGTCCTGCCAATCGACATCTGGGATCACTTTGGCATTGGCTCCGATCTTCGGGATGACGATGCCGAAATCCCGATCGGCTGGCGCCTCTGCTTTCTCAACTGCTTCCAGTACTGTCGGCGCCGACTCATGGGTTTGATCCAATGACATAGTCTGGCGCACTGTCAGACCGTAGTAGCGGAGCTCTTGGAACGCGGCCGGACCGAAGAGCACCAAAAGAAAAACGACCGACACCCGGATCATCCAGGTGCCGATCATTTCGTAGAGTCGCGCGGTCTTAGGAGAGAGGCTGTCCATGCTCTTGGCTGCCGAAGAAGCGCCGATATCCGAAGAAGCCGAGCACGACGAGGAGCAAGGCCAGGAAGGCCGAGAGCCACCGATGCTCACCGAACCAGTTCGTCGCTTCTGTGTCGATCGCATCACCAAGGACTGAACCGTCACTTTCTGCTTCGCTCCCGGCGTTAGCTGCCGCCTCGTCACCTGCTGGAGTGTCGGTTGCCGCCCCCTGGACCGATCCGTCCTGGGAAGCGCCACCATCACCCGAGTTGGCCGCGATGGCACCGGTCACTGCGCCTGGCAACGCCACGGTATTGGTCGTGGTCGTCGTCACGGTGTCAGTCTCGGTATCGACATCCGTATCCCCGACAAAAGAGGAGCCATGGCCATACGCGTCTACCGCGCGGATCGCATAGAAGACATCGTCATCACAGCCAGGGGCCGGAACCGAGAAGTTCCCAGCGGCATTGGAGCCGATCGCCTGCTCGGCGACCTTGGTCGCAGCAGAAGCGACAAAGGGATTCGCGGTCGAGCGATAGAGTTCAACTTTGACAGTCTTGCCTCCATCGTTGGCCGTCGTGAAGGTGATCACATTCTGGCAGCCTGGGTCCCCTCGCTCATAGTTGACCGGGGTGCCGGGCTTCGAAGAGGCCAGGGTGACCGTGACATGATTGCTCTCCACCGTCTCGTCTCCTTCGCCCGTAGCTGTCGCTTGGACGTAGAACTCATAGGCACCGTCAGCAGGCATGGCAAGAGCGCTTACCTGGCAGTCGCCAGAGTTCCCGCCGAAGGATGAATCGAGATTGTAGGTCGCGAAGGGAGTCCCGGAAGCGGTCGTGTAGCATTTGACGGTTATCGGACGGCCCAAGACATCGAGCGCCACGAAGCCGATCTTGAAGTCCGGATCGTCCGCTACCGCGGCTGGCGTCTCGATATCGACTGACAGGCTGGCGGCCTCTGCCTGGCTAGGCATACCCGCGGCGAGCCCCAGAGCCAGGACACACCCTGCGATAATGGAGGCGTTCCGCTCCCGGCGGCCCGCTCTGCGGAGGAGTGCTCCGCCGACAAGCGCTGCCATGGCCAGCGCGACCGCGCCCCACGGGGTTCCGGTCAATGGGAGCTCGGTCGAGGCGCCGAGAACATACTGCGTCACCGTCTTCTTCTTGCGCTCCCTGTCGACTTCCTTGTCTTCATCGAGGGTCACGGACGGATCGGAAACTGGCAAGACGACATTCACGTCAGTCCCGACGAAGGGATCGCTCGGAGCATTGGCCAAAATTGTCGTCGCACCGGCGGTCCCGCGCGCGAAAGCGAGATCCTCATAACGGCCGGCGTCCTGGCTCGCGCTGATAGTCGTGGTATAGGTGAGCACCTTGGTCTCGCCCGCTGCCATGTCGCCGAGGTCCCAGATGCCGGGCGACGCATACTCATGGATGAATGGCGCTCCAGAGCCGCTCCCCGCCACATACTCGAATCCCTCTGGCGGCAGGTCGGTCACGGTCACATCGTCGACCGGTCCATTGAGGGCGGTCACTTCAAGCGTATAGACGACCGTGTTGCCTGGCACTTCATCGCCGACACTGTCGTTGGATTTCTTGAGGAAGAGGGACGGTTCGTTTTCGTTCACAGTGTTGCCGAAATTCCATCCGTCTTCCGTCTCCCCGGCACCGACGACAACCGTATGACAGAGATTCTCCGTCACCTGGGCGGGGTAGGTCTGGAACCAATCCTCCTGGTTGACTTCACAGACCCGGTAAGTGCCCGGCGTCAGGTTGCCAAAGGAGTAGTTGCCGCCTTCGTCAGTGACCGTCGAAACCTCGCCCTCGTCCAAAGCACCATTGTCATTCTCGTCGAGGAAGATAGTCCAGCCCGAAAGCTTGGGTTCACAGAGCGATGGAATATCGATCGCCTCTTCGGAGATGACCTGATCCAGACTGACTTCGCAGGTCCGCTCGGCATCCTCGTTCAGGTCGTGCCACTTGTAGCCGGTGATCTCACCGTTGTTGGGCACATTCCATCCCACGCAGTAGTAGGCCGGCAGATTGCTCGAGGCGTCGATGT
>CAYWVL010000009.1:0-23763 GCA_964461975.1 uncultured Bdellovibrionales bacterium
GCCGTTCAGCAGGCATAGGGGGACGGATGGCTGGCTTCTTCAAGCGTCTGTTTGACTTCCCGGCGTGGAATACGGCGCTCCATCATGCCCAGACCCGCTTTCTTATCTGGTTCAAGGAGCGCTCGGGCTATGTGCCAGTCTATCTTTTCCGGCGCTACTCCGCCCTGGCCTTCATCGTCCTCCTCTCGGCGACCGTCTCCTTGGCCAATGCCACCGAAGAGAGCGGGGGTCTCTCCGAGGTCGCCGCTACCCTTGGTCTCTCGGCGAAAGAAGAGCAGTTTTTTGTGTCGAGCAGCCGGGAGCCGGCCCCGACCGAAGACCTGGCGCTTGTCCCCCTGGCGGGGGCTCACCGCGGCGTCGATCCCGATGAACGGGTAGCCACCTCGGTCATCGACGAGGCGTTCCTCTCCCCCGAGCATCAGATGTTCCTCGCAGCAGCCTTGGGGCAGAATAGTGCGCGTGAGCCCGAGCAGGACGGCGGGGTGCGCATCTATACGGTCGCGCAGGGCGATACGGTCTCTGGGATCGCCTCGCGATTCGGCATTACGGTCAACACCATCCTCTGGGCCAACGATTTGGAGAATGTAGATGCCATCCGTCCCGGCGATCAGATTTTCATTCTACCGGTCGCCGGGTTCGCCTATGTCGTCGCAACGGGAGACACCGTCGATTCGATCGCGGCCAAGTACAAGTCCTCACGCGAGAAAATCATCGCCTTCAATGAGCTCCCCGCCAATGGCGAGCTCGTCGTCGGTGAGAAAATCACCATTCCCGACGGGCAGAAGGAGATCCCGCGGCCCGCTCCCGGGACCGACGCGCTCGCCCGGCGCCAGTACGCCTCGGCTACCGGCGGGTCAGCGACCGATATCACGCCTTCTTTCGCCCGCCCCAAGGAGGGGAAGCCAGGTCAGGGGCATCGCTTCCCGTACGGCTACTGCACCTGGTACGTGGCCCAGAAGCGCTATATCCCGTGGCGTGGCAATGCCGGTGCCTGGCTCTTCAACGCGCGCGCTTTCGGCTACAAGACCGGCAAGACTCCGACACCCGGCTCGATCGTCGTGACGACCGAGGATCGCTACTATGGCCATGTCGCGCTCGTCGAGAAGGTGTCCAAAGATACCATTACCGTTTCGGAGATGAATTATACCGGCTGGGGCAAGAAGAGCGTGCGGCAGATCGCGAGGAGCAGCCGCGTAATCAAAGGGTATATCTACTAAGGCTCTAACAAGCCATCACCCCTCTTTCTTTGTCCGCACAAAGAAAGAGGCAAAGAAAAGCGCTGTCCTATGTCCTCCGCTCGCGTGGCGTTTCCCTCTCCCTTCCAGTCCGGCGCTCGCGAGGGACTGACCGCCGGGTGACCTTCCAGGGAGCGGACGCCACCTCTCGCTCCGCCCAGCGGACAGTATGCATGTACCATGCCCGCGTTGGAAGGCGAGGCCAGTATTCCCGATGGGTGGAGGACTACTCTTGGATCAGTCTCTCGCGAGACAAGAGCCGGAACCCATCGTGAAATGCTCCGAGCTGTACAACTAGGGCGGCAGTTTTCCCCGCCTGCAGCGCTATGCGTAGCATTGCGGGCAGGTTTGGAACTTTCTTTTGCTGACAAAAGAAAGTAGGGAAGGTTTGGATGAGCAAACCTGACTTCCGGCAGGCGAGGAAAGAAAGAGACTCGCATACCGCTGCCAGTTGGAAGAGGATCAAAGCTGGATGATAAGCGGGGCCAAGCCCCGCTTTCTATTCCGCCCCGCATGTTCCATGCTATAATTTCACCATACATTGAATTCTTTCTCGCGCCTTTATGCTGGTGCGTTTCGCGCAGTCAAAACACATATTCGGTTGGGTGATACTGGGGAGTCTCATGTTTGGTATGCTGGCGCCGGCCGCGTCCGGTTTGGCTTTAGCTGCTCAACCAGCAGATAAAGAGGGAAAAAATCCTGAATCCTCGGCCCCGGCGTCTAGCCCGTCTGCTCCCAACGCAGCTAGATCCGAAGCTAATACCTCTAACGAAGCTGCGGGCAGTGGCAGCAACAGCGTTACGGAATCGTGCATTGGTGGTCCCATTCAACTTGTAAAATGCGCTGGTACTGGGCTTCTGGTGGCCCTTAAGAACGTCTTCGCTTGGCTGGCCGGGTATGCCGCCGCCCTTTTCGTCTGGGTGGTCAACCCGGGCAATATGTCAGGGTCGACGGGTATCATGAATACCCCGGCTGTCTATGAGATGTGGAAATTCGTCCGGGACTTCTTCAACCTCTTCTTCATCCTCATCCTCCTTCTCTCGGCTTTCGCTACCGTCTTCCAGGTGGAGAATTTCAGTATCAGGAAGATTTTCCTCAATATCCTCATCGCGGCCCTCATCATCAACTTTAGCTTTCCCATCACGCGCTTCCTCATCGATCTCACTAATGTGCCCATGTACTACTTCCTCAATGCTATCCTCCCGGGGCAGCCTGGGGGTGAAGGATTCGTCAGGGTCTTTTTGGCAACAACCGGCCTCGGAGCTCTCCCTATGGCGGCGGATGGAGCCTTTACGAAAGCATTTTTTGATGTCGTCTTCACCTTCCTTCTTGCTGTGTCGCTCCTTGTCCTGGGGGTGATGTTCACTATCCGGCTTATCGCGCTCACGCTTCTCCTCATCTTCTCGCCCTTCGGCTTCGCGGCGGCGCTCATGCCTGGTTTCCAGAAACTCGGCCAGGAGTGGTGGGGGAAATTCTGGAGCTACGCTTTCTTCGGGCCCTCGGCCGCCCTTGTCCTCCTGGTCGCTATCCGTTTCATGGAGTCGGTGAGCGTCGGCGGAGTCTATCTCAATCTCAAGCAGACCACCACCAACATGACTGCCGGGAGCCCCGAGGCCAACTCGATGGCCACCATGCTCTACTACCTCATCCCCATCATCCTCATCTGGACCGCTATCGGCATGGCCAACCGCTTCTCTATCGCTGGCGCTGGCAAAGTCGTCGGTTGGGGTGAGACCTTCTCTCGCTGGACCGCCAAGAAAGCCGGTCGGGGAGTTTGGGGTGCTGCCAAGTATGTCGATCGGAAGGTGGAGAAAAAAATGGCTGACACAAGAGGTTTGCGTTGGTTGAGTCCTCGAGTCTTGACTACTGCTATCAAGAATCGGGCAGCCGAGCAGAAGCACAAAGACGAAGCGAAGATCAATCAGGGCGCGGCCCGTGTTCAGGACAAGCTTAATGAGAAAATGTCCCGTTTCGTGACAGTGAATCCGAAGCGCTGGTTTCACAAAGGAATTGATGTTAGTAACCACGAGTTTGAAGAGTCTCAACACCAAGCAGCCGAAGAGCGGAAGCATGCGACAGATGTATCTACTAACAGCGATTACCTCATCAATGAGCTTAAGGATGCCATCGTAAATAAGCAGGCTAACAAGGCCGACGGTATTTTACAGGCTCTCGCAAGTCAAAACGATCTGAATGACACGTTGCTGGCGCTTGGAAAAGAATATGGTGCTGCCACAGACGAAAATGGCAAGGTGGTTGTTAGTAGCGAAAATATGTTGAAAGTGTTGCCGCAAATCTTAGCGGCTTCTGGAGAGAAGAATGCGGATTTACTTGCTCAAAGGATGATGGTCATTGGTGAGAAAGCTACCGGTTCTGGTAATTATGCTTTCGGAGGTATGGTCCAGTTTAATAAGGATGCAGATGGCGGTCATGGAAAATTTGAAATTGCTACTCCAGAACAACAGGCGAGGTGGGCAGCCGGGAAAGTTAAAAATCTTGAGTCGCAGAAGCGACAAACGACTATCCATCCAGACTCACTGTTTACTCGTAACGAGGATGGTAAGTTTGGGGATCTCAATGGTGCTGTAGCTGAGTCGATTGTGGGGACTTATACCCAAGGAGATGTAAATGAGGCTCGACGTAGTAGAGACGATCTTAAGTCTGCTATTCACAACGCATACCAAAACATAGATGAGAAGATAAAGGTTAAGGATGAAAGTGGTAATGAACAGGAGGTGTATAAATACCAAAAATTTAGAGATGCGTATTACAACACAGGAGGTAACACTGCAATCTTCAAAGATTACGTAAACGAAATTGAAAAGTTAATGAAAGCAAAGTCAGAAACCAAGTCACCCGAAGAGCAAAAGGCAGCTGATGAAGCAAAGGCCGCCAGAGAGGAGAGGGAGGCGCGACAGCAGAAATGGAAAGAGGCAAGAAAATAAGTGCTAGATATTGAATGTAAAAATTGAGTGAGCATATGCGTTCGCTACCAGACGTTATAGCTGAAGCAAAAGATGCAGTGGTGCACGGTGATGCCGGGCCTGCTTGGAATTGTTTACGTGAATTAGTTCAAATCGAACACGCAGGTGCGGTCAGCCAATCTGACCCTGGGTTCTTGCAGCTTAAATCAGAGTTACGTTATACGGCCTTACCCATGCTCCCTCTTGATGATGTCTCGAACGTTCTCAGTAGGGAGATTCTTAACCTTCTTCAGCAGGGAGTAGATCTCGACGACCGGCTTTCGGTTCGTTACGCCTTTACGACATATGGTGATCACGAGGCCGAACGTCAGATGCTTCGGCAGGCCATTCTTGCCAACCAGGAGGTGGTAGGAGGAAAAGCTCTTGGTGCTTGGCTTCAGGAGTTCGACAAAGCGTATGACCCGATGACTCGAGACAATCGCCATATATACGATTTCCTTTCCAAGAATCGGCAACTCCAGGAGCGTGACCGAGCGATTCTCAATATCATACTGACGGCCTATGAGAACTGGTTGGCAACCGAGCGGCTCAATATCTATGATCTTGCATACTTGAAGGATCACCCAGAGATAGCAGCCCAAGCCGAAGCTCGTCAGTCGGGGGCTGGTCCCTACGCAAGCGCGGCGGCCAATAAGGCGTATCAGGATAGCCGGGCTGGAAGCGGCAAGAAGAGCATGGGCGTCGTCAAACTCCCACTCCTCAAGGCTCTGGCGGATTATCCGCGGGTGGGGGAGCAGATGGTGACGAGCGACAAGATCCGCCTCAAAGGGCAGCCCGATCCACAGCGGCCGACCCTGGCCAATTGGATCCGCTGCTATCGTGACGAACTCGGGGTGGGGATGCATGACCAGGTGACTCGTGGGCGCTTCCTCTTCCAGTCCGAGAACGGCAAGCGGCTCTCGACCCAGGATCGCGACCGTATCAATCTCATCATCAAGTCCCTCGAAGAGGAGTTTCCTCTCGACGTGGATACCGATCGGATGCAGATCCTCTTTGCCGCGAGCGCTGCTCCGGCGGTCCAGGCACCGGCCACTGCTGCAGCTTCCAAGCTGACTTTCCCGAGCGCTCCCCAAGCAGCACCCGAGCGTCCAGTGCGTCCCTATACCCCACCTGCTCAACCGGCTTCGGCGGCACCAGCTCCCGTGACCGTTGGCGCCGGCAAAGGGTCATTCCTCGGGGCGACTTTCGGCGCAGCCAAAAATGTCGCCGGCGATACGCTTCATTTCTCGACCGGCCATGTGCTCCCCGGTGAGAAGGGGGCGTCAGCGCCAGTGGCACCGACCCCACTGATAGAGACCAAAGAGCAGGATGCCGCGCCGTACCCCATGACGGGCATCAACAGGAGTCCCGGGACACCCCTCCGGAACCCGTACTCGATCCGTCCCTTGCGACTTCGCAATACGGCGCTCGACCGGGAATCGGACGCGAGATAAGTTTTATGGAGCAAGTATCGGACTGTTCGCTTCGGGATGATTGCGCTCTGCCTCGTCTCACGTGTTCTACGGCCTATGATTCAATGCTATGATGTTTAGTGTCCCGCAATTTATCGATGTTGAGGACAAGATCGCCGGTCCTTTGACGTGGAAGCAGCTCTTGTGGATGATCGGGCTCCTCGTGCTCCTCCTCATGATCTATACATTCATGGGAGGCGGGGCGCTCTTCTTCATCATCGCGGTGCCTCTGGTGCTCTCTTTCTCTGCTCTGGCTTTCTACCGCCCTCAGGGGCAGTCGCTCCTCTCCTTGGTCGGGCATGGATTCTTCTTCCTCTTTCGGCCCAAAGTAGCCGTGTGGGAACGCCCGATCGTGAGACAGCGACTGCCAGTCCAGGCGAGACAGGCTGCCGAGGAGGTGCCCGAAGAAGCGCCGGATATCACTACGCCGCGGAGAAGCCGCCGCCAGGCGCCAGCTGTTCCGACCAAGGGCATCTCACGGGACCGACTGCATGACCTGGCGCGTATCCTCGATCAGGGACAGTAAGGAGTAGACGTGCAACAGAGAGCATACAACCGAGAACAAAAGAGTTGGTGGTGCATCAGAATATCTGGCAAAAACCCTCCCGGCCGTGCTCCATGATATGTGCCTCATGAAATAGTATGGAATTCCTCTCCAAAAACAAAGGCAAACCGAGCAATGCGAGCACCCAGCGCTACGTGGACGTGGAGACGATCCGCGATGGTGTCGTGGTCCTCAAGAGCGGGGGGCTCCGGGCTATCGTCCTCGTGTCCTCGATCAATTTCGAGCTCAAATCGAGCGTCGAGCAGGAGGCGATTATTTCCCAGTACCAGAATTTCCTCAATTCACTCGATTTTCCGCTCCAGATCGTCATCCAGTCACGCCGGTTCAATATCGACCCCTATATCGAGCGACTCAAGACGCAGGAGGCCCAGCAGACCAATGAGCTCCTCCGGCTCCAGATCACCGAATACGCCGACTTCATCAAGAATCTGAACGAGGTGTCCAATATTGTCTCCAAGCACTTCTACGTCGTGGTGCCGTTCTCGACGGTCGAGTCGAGCGAAGGTGGTCTCATCCAGACCATTTCCAATATCTTCAATCAGAAGAAGACCGCCGGCATCCGAGGCGAGATGTTCGAGTCGTTCCGCAGCCAGCTCATGCAGCGGGTGGACCATGTGATGGGCGGGCTGACGCCGATCGGGCTTCGCGGGACGGTCCTCGGTACCGAAGAAGTGATCGAGCTCCTCTACAACAGCTACAACCCCAGTCTCTTCACCGCGAGCATTATCAAGAATGTCGAAGAGATCGAACTCACTCCGACAAGCTAAATCAGACCCATGTCACGCGAACTCATCATTTTTGACCGCCCCTCCAAGAAAGTGCTCCCGACTGGGAAGCGCGTCGCATCGCCCGCTTCTCTCATGGACGAGGAGCTTGAGGAGGAGGCCTCGCTTCAGGTGAAGCCAGTCCGCTCTGCCCGGACCCAGGCCAGCTCTGTCGCTCCGGCAGCAGCAGCTCCCACGGCGCCAGCCCCAGCGGCGCCCCTTATCGTGGCGCCTCCAGCGTGGACTGATACGGATGCAGATGAGGCTGAGAGAGAGCCGGTCGCAGCCCCGATCCAGCGGCACCGGACGAGTGTTCCGGTCGCACGCCACGCGGCCCGGGTCGCTCCGCCCGAGCCAGTCGCCGCACCAGTGATTGAGGAAGCAATAGCCGAAGAGCCCCTACCCGAGCCGCCGGCACGAGTCCGCCCCAAAGCTCGCCCAGCTGCTCGGGTGCGGCGCGACCAGGTAGCGATACCCGACCTTGACCATCCGGTTCCGGAGCGAGCGCCGCTCTCCCGGGTCGCCTCACTCGATGAGGAGATCCCCGAGGAAGCGGAGGAGACCGCGCCCCGCCAAGCAGCGGGTCGCTCATGGCTTCCGTTTGGCGGCAAGAAGAAAGCGGCGCGGGCTCGGACCGCCGGGAGCGAGACGTTTGAGGAGGACGTCGCGACAGCCAAAGGCGAAGTGGATACCGAGGCGCTCTATAGCCGCGGACTCGCGACCATCAAGGACCTCATCGCTCCGCCAGCGATCAAAGTCACTGCCAACAGCATGGCGATCGGCGACGTCGTGTCGCGGACGCTCTTCGTCATCGCGTACCCGCGGTACCTCTCGACCAACTGGTTCAGTCCGATCGTCAACCTCGATTTCCCTATGGACACGGCGCTCTTCATCCATCCGATCGAGACTGGTGAGATCCTCAAACAGCTGCGGAAATCCGCGACCCAAGTGCAATCCCAGATGAATATCGAAGTCGAGGAGGGCAAGATCCGCGACCCGGTCCTCGAGTCCGCGCTCCAGAATATCGAGGAATTGCGCGACCGGCTGCAGCAGGGGACGGAGAAGTTCTTCCGTTTCGGGCTCTACCTCACGATCTACGGATCGGATGAGAAGAATCTCACTGAGCGCGCGCAAGCGATCGAGTCGATGCTCGAAGCCCAGCTCGTCTATACCAAGACGGCTATCCTCCGCATGGACAAAGGGTTCGCCGCGACCCGGCCGCTCGGGTCGGATGTCTTGGATGTGGCCAATAATCTCAATACCGAGCCCTTGTCGACGACCTTTCCGTTCGTCTCGTCGGATCTCTCATCCAACGAGGGTATCCTCTATGGGATCAACCGTCACAATAACTCGCTCATCCTCTTCGACCGGTTCAAGATGGAGAATGCCAACATGGTGGTCTTCGCCAAGTCCGGTGCCGGCAAGAGCTATACGGTCAAGCTTGAAGTCCTGCGCAGCCTCATGTTCGGATCGGACGTGATCATCATCGATCCGGAGAACGAGTACAAGCATCTGTGCGAGACCGTGGGCGGCTCGTTCGTCCCGATCTCCCTCAACTCGGCAGTACACCTCAATCCCTTCGACCTCCCCAAGGTGCAGGAAGGGGAGAGCGCTGAGGGGGTCTTCAGGAATGCCGTCGCCAACCTTGTCGGACTGTTCCACCTCATGCTGGGGTCGCTGACTCCAGAGGAGGACTCGATCCTCGACCACGCGATATCCACGAGGAGACCGATTTCACCCAGCTCGATGCTTCGTCCTTCCCCACGATGTCGGATTTCTACGCCACCATGCGCAACATGGAGGGAGCGGAGTCCCTGGCCACCCGGCTCGAGCGCTATACCGAGGGTATCTTCGCCGGCTTCCTCAATCATCAGACCAATATCGAGACCGAGAACCAGCTCACTGTCTTCAATATCCGCGACCTCGAGGAAGAGCTCAGGCCGATCGCCATGTATATGGTACTCCAGTACATCTGGAACGAAGTGCGGTCCTCGATGAAGCAGCGCATCATCGTCGTCGATGAAGCCTGGATCATGATGCAGAACGAGGATGCGGCTGCGTTCCTTTTCGGTATCGCCAAGCGCTGCCGCAAGTACTTCACCGGACTCACTACCATCACCCAGGACATTTCCGACTTCATGTCGTCGCGGTACGGCAAGCCGATCATCACCAACTCCTCCATGCAGCTCCTCCTCCGCCAGTCGCCGGCCTCGATCGACTACGTCACCGAGACCTTCTACCTCACCGACCACGAGAAGTTCCTTCTTCTCGAGTCCAATGTCGGCGAAGGTATCTTCTTCGCCGGGACCAAGCATGCCGCCATCAAGGTGATCGCCTCCTACTCCGAAGATCAGATCATCACTTCGGATCCACGCCAGCTCCTCGAGATCGAGGAGGCGAAGCGCGAGTTCGACGCCAATAACCCGTAGACTCCGCTATGGTCGCCCCACTCGTATCGGCTGCCGCACGTCTTGTCACCAATCGCGTCTTCCTCAAGGCGGCTGGCGATGCCGAGGGGAGTTTTACCGGCGCGCGGCCGTCACGCTCGCTCTACATGCTTGTCGGTACGATCGCTCTCTTCAAGGATGTCCTGGATGCCGCGTTCAATCTCATGAATGCCATTCCCGGGCTCGGCATGGTCTTGAGCTTCATTTTCGGCATCTGTTTCGGGACGACTATCTTTCTCCTCTTGGCCACGTTTGATCGCTCGAGCGGGATGAAGAGTCTCTGGCTGGTGAAGCGGCTCCTCATCACGATCCTGACGCTCCTGGCCGATATGCTGCCGATTTTCAGTTTCCTCCCGCTCACCACTTTGTCTGTCGGGGTGATGTACCTGTTGGCGCTCCACGCCTGGAAACAGCAGTCAAAGACTGCTTCGCGCACCCCGAGCCAGCAAGCAGCTTACGCCTGATCAAGTACCTATGCAGACGCTCCTCCTGACCATCGCCCGGCACAAAGAATTCCTTGCCTCTGCCTTTGTGATCTTGGCCGGCCTCGCGTTCTTCAGTTCCTTTGACGTGAGCGATACCGTGAGTCCGTGGCTCCAGGGGCTCATCGCCTCCGTGGCTGTCTTTTTTGTTATTCCGGTCTTGTATTGTAAAATAGTGTTAGAGCGACCCCTCTCCGCTCTCGGTTTCCAGCGCGGGAACGCATGGGCTGGGGTCGGCGGGAGCGTCATCGCTCTCGGGAGCGCCTTTGCTGCTCTTTTCGTGCTCTGGAATTTCACGCCGCTTTTGGATGGGTACCTGCTCCCCGTCGCGGTGCGCGAACAGTTCCTCTTCTTTGTGCTCTATGAGGTGCTGCTGAACGGGCTTTCGCTCCTCCTCCTTGAGGTATTCTTCCGCGGCATGATACTCCTCCTCTGGCTGCGTGATTTCCGGATCTGGGGCGTGTTCTTTCAGGCAGGGATATACGCGCTGATTCTCTATCTGAGCTATGACATCAACGCCCAGACGATCCCCTTGCTCCTCTTCGCCCCGTTCGCAGGCCTCATCGCGTACCAATCGCGATCGATCTGGTATAGTTTCGGCGCTTCGTGGTTTTTCCTGCTTACGGTAGACGTGCTCATCCTTATATTGCGGTAATCTTCTTATGCGATTCAAGCGAACGACGCAGACATTCTTGAAGAAGACGCTCGGGATGGCGCTCGTAGCTGTCCTTGTCGGGTTCCCTGCCACCGGAGCGCAGGCGTTGAGTCTTCGGCCGCCGGGCGTACCCAGCATACCGATGCCGAGCGGAAGCTCCTTTGCTTCGGATATCGAACGGCGATATCACGTGAACACCGGGGAAGTGCAGGAACAAGGCGAGACCCTGAACGTGAGCGACGGCAAGAAGGTGACGCCGGAGGTCTCCATTTTCTTCTCACCGAGCGATCCGGAAGAGGGACAGAAGCTGACGGCTCGCGCTTTCCCGATCTACTTCTCCGGGAAAACTGCGGAGATGTACTATACTTGGTACCTGCAGCGGAATGGCTGCGAGGAGAACGTCTCTCCTTCGGGGGCCCAGATCACGGCCTGCGACCGGGACGGCAACGGCCGGGTGGATTACAATGACTGGAAAATAGAGGCGGCCCGTATCCAAGCTTCCAATAACTTCGAATATGGATACGCCAACTATGCCGTAGCAGATACGGACAATGATGGGTACCGAGCCCGTTTTGGCGGCGACAGCAAGGTCAATGTCAATAACTATTGCTACTACCACGACAATACTTCAGGCGAGAATTACGAGATCGTCGGCAATGCAGAAGAACCGGATTTTAACTGCAACACCGGTCTCCAGCCCGTCTGCATGAATCCGACGACGACGTTTAATGGCGGTACTATTGATATTTCGGCTGGCGGCGGCACTGGGACCGGAGGCGGCAGCGGCAGCGGCTCGAGCGGCAGCGGCACTGGCGAGGGGAGCGGCACCGGCACGGGTGGTTCTGCGACTGCGAGCGGCTCTTTCCTCGAGACCGGATACGGAAACGATACAGTGACCGGACTGCCCTATTGTACTTCGACCGGCACCGTGGGCTGTATCACGGGGACTCCGTGCTGCGTCGCCAATCCATCGACCGCGACTGACTGCACCCAGAATATCAGCGGGGGACAGTGTTCGGTGGCGTCGCGCGGGGACAGCAATCCTGTTTGCCGCCATCTCTTCCCGGATGCTTCAGGGTATACGTCTGGCGACTCGACGTTTCCAGCGGGTGAGGAGCAGTTCTGGCGGACCGATCCAGCCGATCCCGATACGGCTGACAACGGCAACAAGGATGAGGCCAATGTCGTGGGGCTCGGACGCGACAGCTTCATGTGGAACTACACGCGCGGCGACAAGCTCGGGGTCGCAGTCGAGGGGACCTCGATGATCCCGACCAAGCATGCGGATTCCACCAATATGATCATGTGGGCCTTTTCCAAGAACCACTGTCCGATCGCCCTGGCGCCGCGCGGCAGCTACCAGCAGAATATCCGCGGATACGATGTCGTGATTCCGACCATCGAAATCGATCTGGATGATTGTCTCAAGCACAACCTCGTTGACCCGATGGAGGGAGGTCAGGCGACCAATCTCGAGGTCAACTTGACCGCGACGCCCAATGATCCGTTGAATGACACCGGTCTCCGGACCAGCAATGGTGACACGTTGTCACTGGCTGCGAGTCTCAATAATTCGGTCCAGGATACCGAGCGCATCTACTATGACTGGAAGGTATATCTCTCGCGGGATGGGACCATCGCCCCTTCAGCCGGTTGGGAGAATATCACCGGGCCGCTCCTGGCAATCGGAGATGCGGATCCCGAGCGGCGGCTAGTCTCGCCAGTCAAAGGGAACGGAGTCAAGAACCTGACGCTCAAGCTCAATCTGAAGGCGAGCGATAATTTCGGCGGGCGATCGTTCACGACGTACACGCCCGGAGGCATAGGGTATCTCCGTTTCCAGCTGGACGTCGCCGAGAATTTCAATGCCGGCGGAGCCAATCGCCGCGGCAAGACGGATATCATCGTCAAGTTCACCTCGACGTCCGACCGGATCGCAGCCTATGCCGTCGATGTGGCAGGCGACCCGGCCAGGCTGACCTTGAGCAGTCGGGAAATCTGTAGCGGCGTCGTCAATCCGGCTGATCCCCCTGAGCGGCAAGTTCTCTCTCGGCTTGATGCCAAGCTCTGTCGCGTCATCAAAAATGAGATTATCGGCCTCAAGGTTGATGCGACAGGCGGACTGTCAAATTACAACTGGACCATCAATGGCCAGCCATTGGTCTGTAACAGCCAAGTCTCCCCGAATTGCAATGGCGAGCAGCAGGGCGATATCAACTTCTTCCCGATCATCGGCAATGCTGGTGATGTCTTTACGGTATCGGTCACGACAAACCGGGTAGACACCGCTTCTTCGGCGCAGAAGGCGGTGACCCTCTCTCGTTCTTTCAAGATCGTCGAACCGGAGCTCTCGATCGTGTCCGGAGACGAGGCGACTGCTTGGCCCAAACTCCTAGGGCGCTACACCGATACCAATGGCGGCACCTACGATGACTATAGCAAGACGACACTCCAGGCCTTCTCTGGCGCTACTGTAAATCTGCGAGCGCTCTTTACTCCGGATTTCCTCGGGACGTATCTCCCGCCGCAGATCGAGCGGTCCTGGACTGTGGACGGGCAGCCAGCGGGGGATGGGACGAGTAACGCCATCGCCTTTACCGCTGGGAAGCCGCCAGAGTCGATTTACAATGTGGCTCTGACTGCCGTCTACCGGCCGAGTGCGCTCACGCGGAAAGCGATGCAGGATATCTGGGACGTATCCAATCTTGACTCGACGGAGATCTTCTTCAATACGGAATCGCAGATCGAGCACCCGGCTGATATCACGGTAGTCGACACGGGGACCAATAGGTATCTGGCGCTCCTCTCGAGCTATCTCCCGGCACCCCTCCTTTTCACGATTCGTATCTTCCTTTCAGTGGGGTTGATAATTTTTGTAACTGGCTTTCTCTTTGCGCTCATTCCAAATGCTCCGCGGTCTGCGTACGGACGGGTGCGGGAATAAGTCCAGTTGCCTGTTACAAGCGCAATACCCACGCCCAGGAAGGACGTGGGTATTTCTGTGTGCTGTGGGAGAGACTCGAACTCTCATGGGATTGCCCCGCTAGCTCCTAAGGCTAGTGCGTATACCAATTCCGCCACCACAGCTAATCTCCCCTCAAGCGAAGAGGGTGATGCCGCCGACCTCGCTCTCGATCCGCTCGAGCTCTCGTTTCAGCGCGTCGGTGTTCTCGTACTCGCCGTGGTGGCGAGTATCCTGGCCATAGGTCTCGCGTTTCTGATCGAGGTGTATGCTGAACGTGTATCGTCCCCGGTCGACCTTGACATAGCAGTGGAAGCGCGGATAACCGGCTTGGGCCAAGGGTCGGATGAAACTCTGCTCGCCAGACTTCTCATACTGAAAGACATAGCCGAGACGACGCATGATGGTCACGGCATTGTCACTCACTTGATTGAGCGTAAAACGCATAGGAGGTGAATGCATTCTGCACAGGCCGCAGGTACAAGTTTGGTCAAGGTATCCTCTCGTCTGAAACTGAGCTCGACGCCTGCCTGCCGGTGGGTAGGGGAACCCAGTCTCTTGGTGCCTTTTGCTTGGCTATTCTCTAGTCGGGGCACTGGGAATTGAACCCAGTCTACACGCACCCGAAGCGTGCGTACTACCGGTATACGATGCCCCGTCGCACTAGGACACGCGGTGCGCCTCCTTGATCGCTTCGTCGTCGTCGGACCGCTTTTCCTCGATCCGCTCCCGGGCGATGGCGCGCAACGTGTCCAGGTCATTATCCATGAGTTGGCGGGCTCGGTCAAGGAGCCTTTCCGGAACGTTCATCCCGGCATCCTCGATGACTTCTGCGAGGAGGCAGTCGAGGAGCGCGCCGATTTTCGGCCCGGGCGCGAGACTGAGCTCATGCATGAGGACGGCTCCATTCATCTGGAGCATCTTTACCGAGACCGCGTCCTGGGAAACCTTGTCGATCATGTACTCGAGATGGCGTAGCTTGTAGGGCTTGGCTTTGGGGACGCCTGACCCGAGCCGATCACCGATCCTGACCGCCATGAGGTCATCCATGTTTTCCCGGCCGACTCGGCGGAGGAGCCGGCGGACGCTCGCTTCGGTGACTTCGCCGACATTGTAATAGAAGAGATGATTATCGACGAGGAGGCTGGCGTGTTCGATCACCTTCTTGGGGTAGCGCAGGCGCTCGAGGACCCGCTTGGTGACGCGCGCGCCGACATGGTCATGGTTGTAGAAGGTGGCTCGGTAGCCTTCGCCGCGCTTGGTCTCGGGTTTGGCGACGTCGTGGAAGAGGGCAGCGAGGCGGACTGACAGCTTGTCAGAGGGGCAGGTTTCGAGGGCCCGCAGGTTGTGTTCCCAGACGGTGTAGATATGATGGAGGTTCTGGGAGACCCCGATGCCGCGTTCCAGCTCAGGGAGGAAGAAAGCGAGCGCCCCTGCCTCGTGAAGAAGTTCGAGGCCTTGGCGCGGATGCCGGGAGAGAACGATTTTGGAAAACTCATCCCGGATGCGTTCGATCGAGAGGGCGCCGATGCGACTCGAGAGGCTCTTGAGCGCCTCCCAGGTGGCTGCTTCAATCGTCCAATCGAGGTGCTCCTGTTTCCAATCGCCGCTCGAGAGCTCTGCGGCCAGTCGGATGGCGCGAAGGATACGGAGGGCGTCTTCGGCGAAGCGCTCCTCCGGTTGTCCGACCGCCCGGATGGTTTTCGCTGCGAGGTCTTTTTGTCCGTCGAATGGGTCAATGAGTGACAGGTGACAGGTGACAGGTGACAGGTGAGATGCAGAAACTACTTTGCTTGTCTCTTGTAGCTTGTCTCTTGTAGCTTGTCTGTCGACACGGGCTGCGAGAGCATTGACGGTGAAATCGCGGCGCGCGAGATCCTCCTCGATGGTTTTGACAAAGGCGACATGGTCGGGGTGGCGCTGGTCGCTGTAGCCGCTCTCGGTGCGGAAGGTCGTCACCTCGACGATATCGGTCTCGTGGTCCGCCGGTGTCGACGAGAGGAAGCGGGGCACTTTGACGCCGACGGTACCGAAAGCATTCTCGTAGACCGAGTCGGGGAAGATCGCCTGGATCTCCTCGGGGAGCGCATTGGTCGTGATATCCCAGTCCTTGGGCTCGCGGCCGAGGAGGAGATCACGGAGAGATCCCCCGACGATAAACGCCTCAAAACCAGCGTTCTCGAGCGCTTGGAGGGTGTCCCAAACTGGTTGAGGGAGGCGGATATCCATAACGTCTAGTCTAACATGCGAGAGGAAAGCCTGATGGTACGCGAAGGAAGCGTGACCGTCAATGCGCGGCTGACAGAAAACCCGCCAGAGGCGGGTCAGACAGGAAATGGACAAAGGCCGTTCGGCTAGATCCGGCGCTTCTTTTCTTCGACGGTGTACGAGACGAGCGTGTCGCCGACAGCGATCTTGACCGGCCCTTCGAAGACGACGCCGCACTCATTGCCTTGGCCGACTTCGTCGGCATTCTCCTTATTCTTCTGGAGGTTGGTCATGAGGCCGTCGCCGACGATCTCACCATCGCGCTTCACTTCGATACGTGACTTGCGGACCATTTTGCCGCTCGCCACCCGGCCGCCGACGATCATGTCGCGCTTGCCGGTCTTGAAGATGGCGAGGACCGAGAGGTTGCCGTGATCGGTGCGGATGATTTCGGGCGGCAAGAGGTCTGACATGTCCACCTTTACCGCTTCGACGAGCTTGTAGATGATATTGAAGGTCTGGATAGTAACACCGGCGCTCTCGGCCATGCGCTTGGCGACCGAGGTCGGCTCGGCATTGAAGCCGTAGATCCGCGCTCCGGCACTTGCGGCGAGCTTCACGTCGGACTCGGTGATGGCGCCCACGCCTGTCGAGACTTCATCGAGAGCCACTTCCGGATGCTCGATGGCGCCGAGAATCTGCTGGATGGCCTCGAGCGATCCCTGGACATCGGCTTTGAGGATGATCGGGAGCTGCTTGACGCTCTCGTCCTCCTTCTTGGCGACGCGCTTCACCTCGCCTTCCTTGAGGAGTGCCTCCTGGGATTTGAGACGGGCGAGACTCTTCCCCGAAACCACCTGGACGACATCGTTGACCTGCGGGACATCGCCAAAGCCATAGAGCGTCGCGGGGACGGAGGGGCCAGCCGACTCGCGGCTCTTCCCCATGAAGTCCTCGATGCGCCGGACCCGGCCGAACGCGGACCCAGCGATGATATCCTGACCCACTTTGAGGGTCCCGGTCTTGACGAGGATGGTCGCAACCGGCCCCTTCTGCGGGTCGAGGTGCGATTCGAGGACGACAGCAAGGCCGTCGCGCTTGTAGTCAGCCTGGAAATCCTCGACTTCGGCGACGAGGAGGATGGATTCGAGGAGGGTATCGATATTGGTGCCGGCTTTGGCGCTCACTTCGACGCAGATGACATCGCCGCCCCAGCCCTCGAAGAGGATGCCGTGCTCGGCCAGCTCCTGCTTGACCCGGTCGGGGCGGGCATCTGGCTTGTCGACTTTGTTGATGGCGACGATGACAGGCAGTTTCTTCTCGTTGATGAATTGGATCACTTCCTTGGTCTGGGGCCGGACGCCGTCGTCGGCTGCCACGACGAGGATAGCGATATCGGCGATCGAGACGCCGCGCTCGCGCATCCCGGAGAAAGCCTCATGGCCCGGGGTGTCGATGAAGGTGATCATCTGGCCATGCTTCTTCACCTGGTAGGCACTGATAGCCTGGGTGATGCCGCCCGCTTCGCCCGCAGCGACATTGGCCTTCCGTATGGTGTCGAGGAGGGTGGTCTTGCCGTGGTCGACATGGCCGAGGATGGTCACGATAGGCGCTCGGGACTCGAGCCGTCGCTCGCTCTCGGACTTCTCGTTGGCGCAGATCTGGGTCAGGTCCTCGAGCGTGAGGGTGCCAGCCTTCTCCTCGGTGCTCTCGGTCGCCTGGAAACCGAGCTCGCTTGCGATGATCGAAGCAGTGTCAAAATCGATCTCCTCGTTGATCGTGGCGATGATCTTGTTCTTCATGAGCTCGGTGATGACGGCCGCTACCGGGACATGGAGAAGCTCGGCGAATTTCTTCACCGTGACGGTCTGGGGGAGGGCGACGGTTTTGGGAGTGGTGTCAGTCATGGGAGGAGACTTCTGTTGAGCGTAAAAAAAGAGTGGTGAGGACACAGGGAGGGCGATCGGTTCAGATCTTCTTCTCCTGGGTCGATTGGATGGCTTCGTGGATCACAGCCTTTTCCTCTTCGGTGAAGGGGAAGCCGTCAGCGGAGCCCTGCTTGACCGGTTTGGCGTAGACGCGGGTGCCTTCTCTCGTGTGGAGCGACGAGAAGACGACGCCAGTATTCTTGCCATTGAGGAGCGCCACGGCGAAGCTCTGGTTGCTGCCAACCTCTTTGAAGGGGTTGAAGCGCATCACCGCCGACTTGTGGAGACTCTTGGTCCCCAGCTGGTGGAGGCTGTTGGATATCGTAAAGAGCTCCTGGATCTCCTCGTCGAGCGCTTTCAGGCCATCGCGCGTCTCGAGGAGGACGGTTTCGAGGCTCTGGCCATCTTTTCCCGAAAGAAAGGTGGAGAGGAGGTGCTCCAGCCGCTTGGTCCGGCGATGCGCCTGCCAGGCTATCCCCGCAAGCGCAACGACCGCCAGAGTGAGGAGGCCAGAGAGTGCGAGGAAAAAAGGAGGAATCGGGGCAGACGGCATAAGCGGACTCTAGAGCGAAGCCTAGCATCATTTGATGGTTTCGTAAACTCTCGCAATTGGCTTGATCAAGCCTCGAGTGGCGGTTCGGCGCTTGACGCGTATCCCGCTCTTTCCAAGGAAGCAGTATACTAGAAGCAACTAACCATCATCACTTATGGCCAAGATCATCGGGGCGGTAGTAGCAGTGGTCGTCGTGCTCGGCGCGTTTTTCGTGTGGCAGGGACAGCGGGCGGGAGCTCCAGCCGCACCAGCCGAGGAGAGCGGGGCGCCCAGCGCGGCAGAGAGTCTGGTAGAAAAGGGGATGGGCGCAGTCGCCTCGATCAAAGACGCCATGGGTCTCGGCCAGGCGATGCAGTGCAGCTATGCCGTGAGTGTAGATGAGTCGGTCCAGTCGTCGGTCGTGGTGGAGGGACAGAAATTCAAATCGACGACCGCGATGAAGGATATGACGGTGTATGGGCTCTTTGATGGCGAGACGCAGTACACCTGGATGAGCAATAGCAAGCAGGGTATGAAAATGTCCAAGGCGTGTCTCGAGCAGATGACGGCCACGGTCAATAATATGGCCAAGCCCGAGACCGGCGCTGCGCCAAAGGACCTCCGAGAAGAGTTCGACATGGCGCAGAACGTGAGTTGTCAGCCGGCCCCAGCTGTCGACTGGACTCTCCCCACGGACGTGACCTTTGTCGATCAGTGCGCCATGATGCAGGACGCCATGAAGATGATGGAACAGATGAAGGACAAGATGCCCGCTGGGATGGATATGCCCGCTATCCCCAATATGGCGTACTAGCTTCTCGTTACCGAGGAAAGAAAAGGCCCCCGACAGGGGGCCTTTTGGTATTTCGCGCGTGACTAGAACGGATCGGAGAGGAGGGATTTGATGAGCTTCTTGAGCGGGATAGAGGCGACGCCGATGACTCGGTCCGCCCCGCCGTAGTAGGTGATGAGAGTATCGTCACGGACGATCGCCCCGCAGGGAAAGACGACATTGGGGACGACGCCGACGCGTTCGAACTCTTTCTCAGGTTCAAAGAGCGGGTGGAGGCTCCGGCCGATGACCTGCTCGGGGTGGTCGAGGTCGAGGAGGAGAGCGCCGACCCGGTACTGACTGTCGTGCTCGGACACTCCATGATAGAGGATGAGCCAGCCGGCTTTGGTGCGGATGGGCGCGGTATTGATGCCGATCTTCTTGCTGTCCCAGAAACCCGGGCGGGGAAAGATGAAGGGATTGTGCGAGAGCCAGGTGGTCACGCCGTCGAAGTCGAGCGAAGAGACGAAGTTGATATCGATCGCAGGCTGGATGCGATGGAGAATGACGTATTGGCCGTTGATTTTCTCTGGAAAGAGACAGGCGTCCTTGTCGTCGATCCCTGGCGGAGAGATGAGAACCGGCTCGGTGAAGCAGTCGAAGCGCCGGGCGAGGAAATCAGCGACCGGGATAGTGGAGAGGGCGACCCGCGGCGGCGTGGCCGCATCGACCGCGGTATAGAGGAGGTAGTACGTGTCATTGAAGCAGGTGAGCCGGGGATCCTCGCAGCCGGAGTTACCCCCGTTCTTCTTCATCTCGAAGGGAGCCCGCGGGACATAGACCGGCTCGGGGAGGCGTTCGGTGATACGGTAGGCGTTCTTGGACTCGGCGTACCCGAGGACCGAGGTGTCGTCATCGCCCATGGCACGGTAGAGGATGCGGACGATGCCGTCTTCGTCGATCGCGGCCGGGTTGAAGACCGCCTTCTTTTCCCAGGCATGGCCTTCGACTGGCTCGAGAACGGGATTCCTGCCGTACCGCTTGAGGGCGGGCCGTGATCTGGGTTTCGCGAGGAGCTCCTTGAGGAGCACCTTGAGGCTGCCGGTTGCGACGCAGGTCGTGGTGTCCGCAGCGCCGTAGTAGACCGAGAGCGTATCGCCTCGCACAGTGACTCCGGTGGGGAAGACGATATTCTTCACCTTACCGTAGCGCTCATATTCCTCATCGGGCGTGAGGAGGGGCATGGTGGTGCGGCCGAGTACCTTTCGGGGATTCTTCAAGTCGAGGAGGATGGCTTCGATCGTAAAGAGCGGATCGGGCGAGTGATAATTCTGGATATAGGAGTAGAGGAGGAGCCAGCCCTCTTTGGTCTTGATAGGGGGCGCACCGATCTCGATATGATCCTCAGTCTCGCGCTGGAGGTCGAAGCCGTGACGGTCGAGCTCGCTGTACCAGCGGTTCCAGCGATCGTGGTCCCACATCTCCTCGACCGAGTCGAAGGTGGCGATGGCGATCGTCGCTGGCGGCCGGTCGGTATTGACCGAGAGGAGGGTCCAGATTTTCCCATCGATCCGCTCAGGAAACATGGTCATGGCCTTGGCATTGAAGGGCGTGATGTGGCGTTTCTCGAAACGCTTGAAATCGCGGGTCATGGCAAGGCCCACCATGATGCCTTCGGCCCGGAAGGGGAATTCCGAGAGAGCGGTATAGAAGATGTAATAGGTATCGTCAAGCTTGGTCACGCGCGGGTCTTCGCACCCATAGCGTTCCCAGCGGTATTCGGGGTCGAAGGCGAGGCGGCGCTTCTTGAAGTGGATGCCGTCGGCGCTCTCGGCGTGGCCGATCGAAGAGAGCGAGAGCCAGGGGCCGTCTTCGTGGAGCAAAGGGAGCGATTGGGCCCGATAGAAGAGATGTGTCTTGCCCTTCTCGCGTATGGCAGAGCCGTTGAAAGCGCCTTCGGCTTCCCAGGGGAGGTCGCTCTCCGGGACGAGGACGGGGTTTTCAAACGAGCGCTTGAGGAAGGGCATAGGTTCTCATTTTATGACTGACGCTATTGTACTCGAAATCCGTAGAGCGCGTGGTGACAGGATGCTTCCTCGCTGTTGCCTTACGAACCCTTGTCTCCGGTGCGGCGCATGGAGTTTGGCTTGATACGAATTTCTCCGTTCAACAGCGTCAGTCATAACTCTACGAGCGTTTACGGATATTCATCTTGGTGAGGCTGGGCGCGCGTTCTCGGAGGAGATCATTGACGAAAGTGTCGAGCCGGGCGGTCGCCACAGCCGAGGTGCGGTCGGAGGCTCCGTAGTAGACGAAGAGCGTGCCGTCCTTGACCACCGCGCCGCACACATAGACGACGCCGCGCTTATGGCCGCTGTTCTCGTACTCGGTTTCCGGCTCGAGGACGGGCTCGAGCGCTCGACGGAGGATGCGTTCCGGATGCCGGAGATCGAGGAGCATGGCGCCGACTTTGTACTTGCCGGGATCGCGCATGTCCATGCCGTGGTAGAAGACGAGCCAACCGGCGTCAGTCCTGACCGGAGGAGCGCCGGCGCCGCGGACGATATTGTCCCAGGCCGCGAGGCGGTCCGTATCGATGTAGCCACGCCCGCCATGCGAGGAGAGGCTCTCGATGCAGCGGGTCTTGCCGAGGTCGGTCAGGCTGTCGAGGTACTCGATCTTGATCTCCGGCGTGAGTCCGTGGAGGATGGCGTATTTCCCATTGATTTTCTCGGGAAAGAGCACCCAGTTCTTCTGGATCTGTCCGGGCCTCGAAATCAGCCGGGGAGTGGACCAGCGCCAGCGCTTCTCGAGAAAATGCTGTTTGGATATCGAGGCGAGGGCCACGCCTGGAGGATGGCTGCCATCGAAAGCGACATAGATGAGGTAGACGGTGCCGTCGATCTCGACGAGGCGCGGATCCTCGCAGCCGCCTGTGCCGCCGCCGGAAGGAGCACACATGCTTCTCGCTCCCATGTCATTGGCTCGGCTCGGGACGAAGACCGGATCAGGCAAACGCTCATCGATGCGGATGCCGTCCTGGCTGCCGGCATAGCCGAGGACGGACTGACCGTCATACCCCTGGGCTCGATAGAGGAGGTGGATGCGGCCGTCGAGAGCGATGGCTGCGGGATTGAAGGACGCGAAGGCCTCCCAGGTATAGGCGCTTCGCGGCTCGAGAATCGGATTGCTTTCAACCCGATCGAGGGTGATTTTGATGCCTCGGAGGCGCTTGGGGAGGACGATCGGCTCGGCCAGCGCGCGTTCTCTCGGAGCATGCCAGTATTCCGCGACAGGAAAGTATTCGATACCGCGCTCAGCTGTCTCCACGTAGAGGGCGAAGTAGCGGCCCGCAGGGAAACCTCCGATGAACCGGACGGTCTGGCCGGGGTGTCGGGCCGGGAGCTTCCAGAGCGGGAAGTCGCTCCGCCAGAGGAGCTGACTCGGGTCCTCCCGATCAAAGAGCGCAGCGCCGAGAGCGGCTTGGCCACGCTTGTCCTCGGCGCTGTAAACGAGGAGGATGCTCTCGGGGAGGAGTTCGGTATAGAGCGGGGTGAGAGCGCGCGCATCAAAATTCTCTGGCCGGGCCCGCAGCGCGATGTCTCCCTCGCGGAAGTGGGAGAGGTCCGACGAGGAGCGCGCCTGAAACAGGGTGCGGCCGGTCTTGGTGAAAAAGGCGAGATAGCCGCCGGCGCGCTTCTTGGTTTTGGGGAGTTTGCACGTGACCGCGGGGCCGGCGATGACCGTGGAGGTGGCGACCGTGCGCCACGTGCCTCCTCGTGCGAGATTCAAAAACCGACTCGGTTTCCCGGGTTCGCTCACGAGGAGTTCGGCAGGTACACCTGCGCCATTGGCCCGGACCGTCGCATGGGAACCGAGGGGGCTTGGCCTCCCGTCACGCCCGATGATGCGGATGAAGTCTATGCCGCGGTCAAACTTCTGGCCATCATGACTCTTGGCAGCATAGAGGGCGCTGTCTTGTTTGGTATCGGTTGTCTGCCAGAGGAGGTGCACTTGCTTCTCGCGCGAGAAGACGATGACCCCATGTCTCTGCGGTGCCCGAGGATTCATGTGGGTGTTGCTTTGCTCTCATTTTAGCATTGATATGAGGACAGAAGAAGCGATAATTCTCGTCGCAACACCGAAAGTGATTTCAGGTCAGAGCGCCTAAAACGGGACTCGGCAGAATACCGTGATGAAACAGCCGAAGAGGAGGGATCCGAGGCCGGCCGCTACTCCGATGAGGCCGATGGGAAGAGACTGGGGCAGCGGGATCTTCACGGCTCCGGCGATGGCGGGAAAGCGCTCAAGTTTGGGGAGCGCGAGGAGTGCGCCGATGATGATTGCCGGGAGACTTTGAGGAAAACTGGCGCCGAGATCGGGGAGGAAGGCGGGCAGGATACCGAGCCGAACCAGGAGTCCGATACTCCCGAGCGCAAGCGTGATGAGTCCGAAGGTTGCTTGCCACGGAGCGGCAGCGGACTCGATCTTTTCCCACAGTTCACGCTGACCGGTTGACTTCAAGCCTGGAGCGGCGAGGATAATCCCGGCGATGATATTGCACGCTTGGAGAAGCATAGTGCATCAGATGATAATGATTACGACTCCAGTATACGCCTGTCCGCTTTCGGCCACGTATCTTGGTGTCAAGTTCGGGTACAAGGTCCCGGGATAGTCGTTATTGACAGAGCAACAACTTCCTCTTTCTCAGCCTCTCCTCTACACTTACCTCAAACCCCTAACCTCAAACAAACCTATGCCCCGGCGGCTTTCTTCGT
>CAYWVL010000010.1:0-802 GCA_964461975.1 uncultured Bdellovibrionales bacterium
CGGGGCATACCCAGTTGGCGTGGGTGTTGAATACTATCGCCACTATGGGGGAACGTGAGCGAATGACCCAATTCAAAGACACATCCTTAGATGTAGTAAGGAGAATTCAGCAACGTACTCTTGCCGCTGCTGCCCTGGAGGGGAAAAACTTAGAAGAGGAGCCACCAGAGAAAAAGTTAGCTAGGTTACAAGTTGAAAGAGATCATTTGCAAAAACATATTTCAGTAGGTGTCGGACTTTTCGATTACCCGGTGCTCATGGCAGCCGATATTCTCCTCTACGATGCGGCGGTGGTGCCGGTGGGGGAGGATCAGAAGCAGCATGTCGAGCTGACGCGCGACCTCGCCGAGCGGTTCAATAAGCGCTTCGGGGAGACGTTTGTCGTGCCAGAGCCCCTCATCCAGAAAGAGGGGGCGCGCATCATGGGACTCGACGACCCAGGGAAGAAAATGTCCAAATCCGCCGCGAGCGAGTACAACTATATCGCCCTCACCGACGACGCCGATACGGTACGCCGGAAGATCAAGAAGGCCGTGACCGATAGCGGGAGTGAAATCGTCTATAGCGACGAGAAGCCTGCCCTCAAGAACCTCATCAATATCTATGCGCTCCTCTCGGGGAAGTCCACCAGCGAGATCGAGACGATGTATCAGGGCAAGGGCTACGGCGATTCCACGTTGTTTCATAGATTAAATAGTTTTTTATTAATAATACACAACAATATATATGCAATTAGTCAAATTGTCAAAGTGCGAAGTAGAGATGATCGATGCCCTTAACTGGGGTCAAATGAATAAGATTA
>CAYWVL010000010.1:812-22654 GCA_964461975.1 uncultured Bdellovibrionales bacterium
TACGGCGATTTCAAGACGGACCTGGCAGAAGTAGTCGTTAATTTTCTTGTGCCCTTCCAAGAGCGCCTAGCTGGGCTGACTGATGAAGCCGTGCTCGATATCCTTCGCGCAGGTGCCGAAAAGGCCAAAGCTCTCTCGGTAAAGAAGGTCAAGGAAGTATACGAAAAAGTGGGATTGATCTGGTAAGCTGTCGCTCAAAATGTTCGCCCCGCCTCCGGTTTTCCGGGGCGGGGTTTCTGTTGCGGACGATTCAGCGTCCGAAGGTGGCAGTCCAGGCGCCGCGTGGTCTTTGAATTCGCGGCGGAGGTGAAGGCATCGTCTCGACGTATGCCAGATCCGGAAGCTCCGCCCGCGGAAGGCAAGTGCCGTCACTTCCATCAAAGCAGACCGTCCCCCTTGGGCTCTCAAAGAACGTCGCTCGAGTCTTTGGGACATCGCAGACGCAGCTGTGAGCAGGGTATTGGCACGCTTTCTGCATCATGAGCGGGCAGATTGTCGCACCGCGCTGCTCTAGTTGTTGGACTGCTTGAAGCCAGACAAGGAACTTTGCATGGGTATTCTGAAGCATGGATTTCCTCGCGTGGGTTGGATTGTTCAGGGACTATTTCTGACCACAAAAAAACCGCCACAAGGGGCGGTTAGAGCGCTATTGTCGGGAGCTTCAGTTTTGGCGCTCGGTGGTTCATTGACGCTCATTGTACTCCTCGGGCCGGATGGGTGTCAAACGCCGTGACTGGTCACCGCATCGCGAGGAGCGTGGCGCCGATGAGGAGTGACAAAACGAGCGCGAGCGCGAGGCCCACTACGATGCCAGTGTCGTTGAGGAGTCTGCGAGTGAGCGAAAGCGAGGCGGACGAGCGGAGCTCCTGGAAACAGCCGTACGCGAGAGCGAGTGATCCGGCAGCGAGAATCGCGAGCGGCGTCAGCGAGCCGTCCCAGAGGAAAAAGTCGCCGGCAAAGAAAATCACGGCTGCCAAAGTGACGAGACCGAAGCGCTGCCAAGGGTTCGGGGGAATCACAGAGGTCCTTCTGTTAGCCGCGGATCACCTTGAGGAGCTCATCGCGTTTCTCCTCCATGAGCTCGCGTGTGCTGGCTTCCATGGTGAGTCGGAGGACCGGCTCGGTATTGGACGGTCGGACATTGAACCACCACTCTGGGTAGTTGACCTTGAGTCCGTCGAGCTCGTGCTGGAGGCCGTCGCGATACTTCTCACGGAGGGTGGCGAGCACGGCGTCCTTGTCCTCGACTTCCGAGTTGATCTCGCCCGAGTGGACGTAGCGGTGCAGTTTCGCGACCAGTTCGCTGATCGGCTGGCCCGTCTCGGCCATCAAATTGAGCAGGTAGAAGGCGGTGAGCGTCGACGCCTCGGCGCAGTAGTTCTCGACATAGTAGTAGTGGCCCGACAATTCGCCACCGAAACTGGCGTTGTCGTCGCGCATCTGCCGCTTGATAAAGGCATGGCCGACGCGGCACTCGATGGCGTGACCGCCCTTCTCTTCGATGGCTTCTTTGACAGCGCGCGAGGAGCGGAGGTCGTAGAGGATGGTTGCTCCGGGATTCTTCTCGAGGACGATCTGGGCGACGAGACCGGTGACCAAGTCCATGGGGATGACAGCGCCCCGCTCATCCACGAAGCCGATGCGGTCGGCGTCTCCGTCGTAGGCGATGCCGAGGTCGGCCTTTACATCCTTGACGAGAGCGCAGAGCTCATCGAGCGTCTCGGTCTTGAGAGGGTTGGGCTCGTGCACCGAGAAGGGCTGCGACAGGTCGTCGTAGAGCTTGTGGAGGGTAAGGTTGTCGGCGAACTGGTCGTACATGGGGAGCTCGACGATGCCCATGGCATTGGCCGTGTCGATGGCGAGGGTGAATTTTTTCTCGCCGAAATGCGCGAAGGAGGAGAAGTATGAGTAGTAAGCGGGGCGGATATCCTCTTCGATCACCTGGCCCTTGGACGGGCTTTCGGCAAAGGCATTCTGGGTGACGAGCTCGCGGAGATCGAGGAGTCCGGTTTTCTCGCCGACGGGGATGGCGTCCTTGAGGTCGATCTTGAAGCCATTGTATTCGGGCGGATTGTGCGAGGCAGTGACAGCGATCGCGAGGTCGATCTCGAGGCGGCCGGCGGCGAAGTGCACCATGGGGGTCGTCACCACGCCGAGGTCGATGACATCGGCTCCCTGGTCGGTGATGCCGCGGGTGAGCTCGGCATAGAGCGCGGGCGACGAGGCGCGTACATCGCGGCCCACGGCGACTTTCTTCGCCCCGAAATGGACGACAGCAGCCCGGCCGAGAGCATAGGCGAGCGAGTCGTCGAACTCTTTGCCGTAGATGCCGCGGATATCGTAGGCCTTGAAGATCTTGGGTTCAAACATAGTGAAGTGCTTAGGATAGGCTCAGTATAGCAGGGGAGCGGACCAGAGGGAATGGTGATTTTTGTGGCTTGTTCAAGCCTTGGTTGCAGTGTTGACTTTTTTATTTACTTATGATAAAGTAATGCGTCAACTCTGGGTCTCCCGGAGCGGACAAGTTTTCTCATCGGCTCTCTAACAACCGAATAAACGAGCCTCTCTTCAACGGCCACTTTGGCCATAGAGGGCTTTACTGCCCAACCAAGGAGAACGCCATGGCAACATGGTTCCAAGCCGCCTTCCGGTGGCTCGTCGCGGTTTCGATCGCGGCAACTCTCGTCGCCTGCGGCGGGGGAGGCGGCGGGGGCGAGTCCATCCCGCCCGCGACTCCGTCGACGGTCTTCACGACCACGGCGGCGGCCAAGAGTCCCTACACCTTTGATGGTCGCCTCTTGGCTGCCACCTCGGTGACCGGGGTGCCGACCATCGACTACGACGCCCTCTTCGCTTGGGCCGAGCGCTGGGACCAGAACTCCAATCGGACGTTCTTCCCGGCCGGACCGACGACGCAAACGGGTACTTTCGATGGCGAGCAATTCGCCTATCGGCTGTACTCGACAGGGGCTTCGATCCGTGTCCGTGTCCGTGACGGCGTGGTGTTCGTCCAGTGGGCCGACGGGCGCATCTACGAAGTCGGGACGCTGGCGCACTACGCCTGCGTCGTTACCGACTGCGGAGGAGGATCGGGTACGCCTGCACCGACCACGGCGGGCGACCTCGCTTTCTCCAGCGACGGCGGCACCAGTCTCACGATCGTTCCCAGCTACAAGGGGAATCTGATCACGGGGCTTGGGGCCAAAGTCGACGGTGTCGACAAGGGCTTCGAGATCCCGGCCGATCAAGTGGACGAGGTCTGCTGGCGCAGCGATCGCCTCCTCAACTGGGGCAAGCGCGGCGTCGTCGGCTGCAACCAGCCGGCCGGGAATGGCGAGCTTCGCATCACCCGCATCGCCAACAACGATTGCGGGCGCGTGACGCTCTGGACCAAGACGGGCCAGGAGCTCTGGATCGACTTCGACAGTCCGAACGGCTGGAAGATCAAGGGTCTCAACGCCAAGGTCAACCCGGCCTGCGGCATCGAGTACGGCCCGAACGGCTTCCAACGCGCCCGCATCTATGCGGTGCGCGAGGCCGACGGCACGGCTTCCTTGGTCTGGGACTTCGGTTCCGACCTTCTCGGCGGTTTCTTCGGCAAGGACGGCCAACCCATTGGCTTCGACACCACCGACGCAGCCAAGACCTACATGTTCGCCTTGAACGGCAACAAGCAGGGCCCGGGCTATGGCTCTGGCTGGGGCCTCGGCGATGGTCGCAAGACGCCCGCTGGCGACCCGATCCAGTCGACCATCCGCCAAGCGTGGCTCGAGTTCAAGGACGGCCGCTACCTGATCAAGTTCACGAACCTCGCATGCACCGACAAGGTGAATGCGACGGCCTACGTGGGCTCTGGTCCGGCCGCGAGCGTCGTCTACGACTACGGTACCGATGGCTTCGGCCTTGGCTGGGCGGGTCTCCCGTACCAGGCTAACCCGTCGGTCTGGACAGCTGGCGAGGGGGTCATCTTCGACTCCGTCAACGGGCAGCTCGAGTACGGCGTGCCGTTCTGCACGCAGAAGTAGACGGCTCGGCTGACAGGCCAACGCGGTAAACAGACCGCACCAAAAGGGCGCACACGTTGTGATAACGTTGGGCGCCCTTTGACTTTTCTTACCATTCCTGGGACAATCCTTTTGATATTTCTCCACCCTATGTCTCTCCAAGTCGGCATCGTCGGCCTTCCCAATGTGGGCAAATCCACGCTCTTCAAGGCGCTGACCCGGAAGCCGGTCGACATTAACAACTATCCTTTCTGCACCATCGAGCCCAATGTGGGTATCGTCGAGGTGCCGGATGAGCGCCTAGCACAGCTCACCGAGTTTTCGAAGAGCGCCAAGACGGCGCCGGCGGTCGTCGAGTTCGTGGATATCGCTGGCCTCGTCAAAGGCGCTTCGACTGGCGAAGGACTCGGCAACAAATTTCTCGCCAATATCCGCGAAGTGGACGCCATCATCCAAGTCGTGCGTGTCTTCGAGAACGGCGATATCATCCACGTGCACAATAAGATCGATCCGGAAAACGATATCGAGATCATCAATACCGAGCTCATCCTGGCGGATCTCGAAACCGTCTCCAAACGCAAAGTGAAGACAGCTAAAGACGCGCGCGGGAACGACAAGGAGGCGCTCCTCGAGCTCCCTCTGCTCGAGAGACTGGAGCAGGAACTCCAGGCGGGGAAGCTCGCTCATGCGTACTTCGCGACGCTCACCAACGAAGCCGAACAGAGAATCGCGCGCGGGCTCTCGCTCCTCACCGCCAAGCCGTTTCTCTATGTCTACAACGTCTCGGACGTGCGGGTGCCACTCGCTCCTGCTCTCGAGGCGCGGCCGCATGTGAAGCTCGATATCAAGATCGAGGAAGAACTCATCGAGCTCTCGGCCCAAGACGCCGCCGAGATGGGCATGGTGTCGCACTTGCCGGACTTGATAACGCGAGCGTACCAGCTCCTGGGACTCATGACATATTTCACGACCGGCGAGACCGAGAGCCGGGCCTGGACGGTCCGGATCGGCTCGACTGCGCCAGAGGCCGGGGCCGCTATCCACGGTGACTTTGAGGAGAAATTCATCCGAGCGGAAGTGATTCTCTGGGACAAACTCATTGAGGCGGGGAGCTATGGAGCCGCCCGCGAGAAGGGCTGGGTCCGTTTGGAGGGCAAAGAATATATCGTCCAGGATGGGGACGTCATCGTTTTCAAAATTTAGCTTTTTCACAAGCCATTTGTGGTGTAGAATAGAAGTGTGATATCGGGTTTTTCTCCCGTTTATTTGACTTTGCTGCCATGGCTTGGCGCTTCCACACCAAAATACATCACGCTCTCCAGCTGCTCGCTTTCTGGCGTCGCTGGGGCAAGCGCTTTACGCTCTTCCGCTGGCAATTCCAGTTCGTCACGCTCGCTTTCCTCGCATTGGGAGCGGGGGCGGGGTTTTATCTGACCCTCTCTGGCGTCATCCCGAAAATTCTGGCAGCCGATACGACCGACACATGGAATTTTTCTGTCTCTGGAGACTACACTCCGTCGGATGCCAACCTGCTTGAGGTGACCGGTGGCGTCGCGCGGCTCAAAGTACAGAACTACGCAAGCGATGCCAATACGGCGGCGCTGTATCATTTCGACGAGTCGGGCGGGAGCACTGCCGATGACAGCTCGTCCAACAATAATGACGGGACGGTCGCCAACGGCACCTTCACGACAGGGAATCTCAACAACGCGCTCTCGGTGAATGGATCGACTTCGTCTGTGACCGCTGCGGATTCGACTTCGCTTTCGCTCACTGGCAACTTTACCGTCGAGGCTTGGACCAAATTCAATTCCAGCTTCAGCACGACGTCCAATCGGAATCGGCAGGGCGTACTCGATAAGGGTCCGTATCAGCTCTACTATGACAACGAGTCCGGCAAGGTGGCTTTCGAGATGGCTCCCTCATCCGCCAATCAATGGGCGCAAGTAGCCGGTCCCGACATGCTCAACAACAACGGTGTCTCGATTAACGTTGAAACGAACCGCAGCTGGGACGCCAATGGAAAAAACTTCGCGTGGCGGCAGGTTTTTGTCGGCACCGATCTCTATGTCGCTCTCGGGAGCATTACGACTGGAACAACGGTGACGGGTGATGCCGAAGTCTGGCGTTGTGCCGACTGTACGACGAGTCCCGTGTGGACCAAGGTTGGTGGCGATGGCATCAACTCTGGCTGGGCGGATGGTTTCTATGAGGATGCATCGTCGCTTGTCACTGATGGGACCAATGTGTACGTGGGGCTTGGCAATAGTACCAATGATTCGGAAGTATGGCGCTGGGACGGATCAGGTTGGACCAAGGTGGGCGGTGATGGCGTTAATTTGAGTTGGAATACGAGTTATGAACGCGTTACTACCATGGTGGCTGACGGTACGACGATTTATGCCGGTCTTGGTACGACTGCCGGTGATGCGGAAATTTGGCGCTGTACCAATTGTGATGGCGGAAGCCCGAGTTGGTCTAAGATCGGTGGTGATGGTACTGGATCGGGTGGCCAGAGCTGGGCGACTGGCTATGAAGAAGTATCAGCACTCACCATAGTGAATGGCACCACTCTAGCAGTCGGCCTCGGGACAGGCGCGGGTGATGCAGAGCTTTGGACCTGCGCGACGTCATCGTGCACCGTGACCAGCGGCTGGACCAAGCGTGGTGGTGACGCGACCGGATCCGGCGGACAAAGCTGGACAAATGCGACAGACGAGATCCGCAGCCTGACCTCGAATGGGACGATTATATACGTAGGCACCGGCATCACAGCCGGGGAGGCCGATGTATGGCGCTGCGACCTCGGCGGAACTTGTACCACGACATCAGGCTGGACTCAGGTTGGTGGTGACGCGCTCAATACGAGTTGGGCTGCTTCGACCTTCGAGCGCGTCTGGAGTCTCCTCGCCGATGGGACGACGGGGTATGCCGGCCTCGGCGATACCGCGGGCGACGCTGAGCTCTGGCGTTGCACGAATTGTGAAACCAGTCCAAGTTGGTCTAAGCTCGGCGGCGATGGCAATGGCACGAGTGGTCAGTCGTGGGGCAATACGAGCGGAGCGTCGTTTCTCTACGCGGCGAGCTTGGCCAAGATCGGCAACCATATCTTCGTCGGAGCCAGTTCGTCAGCCGGGACTTCGGGAGCTGAGATGTGGCGCTGCGATGTCACCGGAACCTGCAGCGATACTGCCGGCTGGACGCGTATCGCGGGTGACTATCTCAACCAAAGCTGGGGTGTTTTTGGACTGAATGGAGTAGCCTCCATGACGACGACTGGCGGGAAATTGTACGCTGGGACGGGTGATGATGTGGCGGCAGTAACCTCTAATGGCAATGCGACAGTGTGGGAATATGATGGCACGAATTGGACCATGATCGGCGGACAGGGCCTCAATAATTCATGGGCATATGGTCATCCGACATCCTCAGCAGTCACTTATGGAGCAGTCACCTCCATGACTGGCTACAATGGGATGCTCATTGCCGGTATCGGTGGTGGTACGGCTGGCGATGCTGAGGTCTGGAGCTGGAATGGCAGCGCTTGGTCCAAGATTGGCGGAGATGGCAGTGGCTCAGGCGGACAGAGCTGGGCGGCTGGTACCAAGCGTTCTGTTACATCCATGACGGTCATCGGTTCGGTTCTCTATGTCGGTCTCCAAGGGACTGCTGCAGGCGATGGCGAGTTGTGGACGTGCGACCTCGGCGGGACCTGTTCGACGACCGCAGGGTGGACTCTCCGCGGTGGTGATGCCACGGGTTCGGGCGGTCAGAGTTGGAATAACACCACGTTTGAAGCTGTCTGGAGTATGGCTGTGCGTGGGACCAACCTCTATATCGGCCTTGGGACGAGCGCGGGTGATGCGGAAGTCTGGACCTGCGATACTGGCGCGACCTGTACTCAGACCGCAGGTTGGACCAAACTTGGCGGGGATACGGTCAACTCCAGCTGGGCCAACTCGACCTATGAAGAAGTGACCGCGCTTACCTGGTATCGCGACGAGCTCTATGCAGGCCTCGGGGCGAGCACCGGCGATGCTGAACTTTGGAAGTGGAACGGGACCAACTGGGGCAGCGCGGCAGTGGCGGGTGACGGTCTCAATGGCAGCTGGACCGATGCACTTTACGAACGTGTCAAGGCCATGGTGACCTATAATGGCGACCTTATTGTGAGTCTTGGTGATGGCGCTGGCGAGGGTGAGGTGTGGCGGTACAATACGAGCACCTGGACGCGTATCGGTGGTGATAGTGCCAATTCTGGCTGGACGAATATCATAGAGCGTATTGGATCTATGGCAGTCTACCGCGGCAAACTCTACGCCGGGACAGGGTTTACTGCCAATAGTGATGCGACCATTTGGTCCTATGGTGGCAATATCCTCCTCGAGGGCACGGCGACCAGTCAGGATACCAATTGGCACCATCTCGCCGTCACGTACAATGGCTCGTCACTCAAGCTCTATGTTGATGGAGTCGAGAACGCGAGCGTCTCGACCACTGCGACGATGTCGGACACGATCCATCCGCTCCTCCTCGGAACCCATGCGGGCGCGACGGTTGCGGGCAGGGCACCTTCGGCTTTCAATGGCCTCCTCGATGAGGTGCGCATCAGCAATACCAATCGCAGCAGCTTTACCACCACCCCGTATACGGCCAGTCGGGTCGGGGTGCAGCCGACGAGCGCGGTCCGTCTTTCGGGGGTCCAGTCATGGGACGCGTTTACCGCGACCGAGACGCCCAATGGCGGGACGATCACCTATCGCCTCTCCGACGATGGCGGCGCGACCTGGAAATACTGGAACGGATCAGCGTGGGTGACCTCGTCGGGGTTGAGCGAGTCCAATAGCGCGGCCACGATCAATACGAATATCACGACGTTTCCGGTGACTGATGATGGATTCCTCTGGCAGGCTGTCCTCTATGGGAACGGCAATCAACTCGTCACGCTGGATGAGGTTGTTATGGATTCGACTTCCGACTTGGTGGTGCCGACCGCTCCGAGCAGCCTGACGGCGCTAGATCAGTCGGGCGGCTTGGTGAGTCTGACCACCAATACCTGGTACGGCTATACCAGCCCATATTTCAGCTGGTCCGGTGCGAGTGATGGCGGATCGGGACTGGCGGGATATTATGTCTACTTCGGAACCGACAATACCGCAGATCCGCAGACAGCCGGGACATTTCAGGCGGGGAGCAGTTTCGTCCCATCGAGTCTGACGAGCGGCACCACGTACTATCTCCGGATCAGAGCGCGGGACAATGCCCAGAACGTGAGCAGTATCTACGCGCCATTCATCTACAAGCTCGATAGCGCCGGACCACAGAATCCGACCGGTGTGACGGTCGCCCCGACCGGTTATGCCGCGACCAATGATTTCACGTTCTTCTGGACCAATACCGCGAGCGACCCGGCTTCGGGCGTCGCAGGGTATCAGTACCAGGTGGGGGCGAGCGTCAATCCTGGGAGCTGGTCCACGACCACGTCTTCACTCTCGGTCAATCTCCCCGGAGCAGCGTACCAGACTGGCGAGAACTTCTTCTACCTCCGCACGCTCGACAATGCCGGCAATGTCTCGAGCGGCACCGTGCAAGTCGCGTTCTACTACTCAGGCACGGGACCGACTGCGCCGCAGAACGTCGATGTCACGCCGGCGACCAATACCACCAACTCCTTCGCCTTTTCCTGGGATCCGCCATCGAGCTACTCCGGCGATGTCAGCGACCTCACCTATTGCTATACGGTCAATACGCTGCCATCCGAGATCACCTGCAGTTATACGTCGGCCGGGGCGACTTCGCTCTCCGCGTCCGCCTTCGCGACCCAGGTCGGGACCAACACCTTCTATGTCGTAGCGAAGAACAGCGACGATGTCGGTGGGGCGATCAACTACGGCGCCTACGATAGCGTTACCTTTACTGCCAATACGAGCGCTCCCGGGATTCCTTTGAATGTCGAAATCGCCGATGTATCGGTCAAGAGCACGAGCTCCTGGAAGATCGCGCTCTCCTGGGAACCGCCCTCATCCGGCGTCGTCGAGGACTACGAGATTTTCCGCTCGACCGACGGCACGACCTTTGCCGAAGCCGCTTCGACTACGGGTATCGCGTTCGTCGACACCGGACTCGCGCAGCAGACGTACTACTACAAGGTTCGCGCCTGCGACAACGTACATAACTGCGGGTCATTCTCAACTGCGGTCGAGCTCATGCCGACCGGCCGTTTCACCAGCGCCGCCGAGCTCACCACCGAACCGGCCGTTTCGCTCATCACCACTCGTTCGGCGACCATCTCGTGGGGGACCGATCGCGAGTCGGACAGCAAGATCCAGTACGGGAAGGGCGCTCGCGACTACTTCAGCGAAGAGCCGAGTAATTCCGATCAGCTGACCGACCACGAGATCAAGCTCTCCAATCTCTCGCCGGGGACTCGCTACTACTTCAAGGCCAAATGGACCGACGAGGACGGCAATACCGGCACGTCGACCGAGGATTCGTTTGAGACGCTTCCGGCACCGACCGTGACGGATCCCCAGGTGCAGTCGGTCGGTCTGACGAGTATCGTCCTCCGCTTCACGTCGCAGGACGCCAACAAGGTCAAGATCTACTATGGCACGACAGCAACCTTCGGGAGCGTCAAAGAGATCGCGACGTCCACCTCTAAGACGACCTACGATGTGACGCTCGACAATCTCCAGGATGGCACCAAGTACTTCTACAAGATCAATACGCTCGACAGCGAGGACGAGGAATATGACGGGAGCGTGCTCACGTTTGAGACGCTGCCACGGCCCAAGATTTCGAGCGTCCGCATCCAGCAGGTGCGTGGTTCGGCGCAGACGGTGATGCTCGTCACCTGGGCGACCAATACCGAGACGTCATCGGTGGTCACGTTTTATCCCGAGGGGCGGCCGGAGGAAGCGACCGACGAGGTCAATGCCAAACTGACGAAGGGCGATCATCGGGCGATGATCCGCAACCTCCAGCCCCAGACGCCGTATGTGCTTGTGGTCAAAGGCCGCGATAAGGCAGGCAACGAGGCTGAGTCCGATCCGCAGCGGTTCACGACGGCGACGGATACGCGGGCCCCGCAGGTTTTGGATGTCTCGGTCGAGGGGACGGTGACGGCACAGAAGTCCGACGGCGCGGATGCCCAGGCCGAAGCACAGCTCATCGTCTCCTGGACGACTGACGAAGCGTCCACTTCCCAGGTAGAATATGGTGAGGGGACCGGGACGACCTATCAGCAGAAGACTGGCCAGGACGACAACCTTGTCACCAATCACACTGTCATCATCTCCGGTCTCACGCCTTCCAAGGTCTACCATTTGCGGGCGGTCTCGCGTGACAAAGCGGGCAATGTCGGCACCTCGATCGATACGGTTTCGATTACCCCCAAAGCGACTGCCAACGCGCTCGATCTCGTAATCACCAGTCTCCGCTCAATCCTCGGCCAATAGTCCTATGCCTCCCCAAGCATCTCCCACCACTCTCGCGACCGCCGACAAGACAGCGCGTCCCATAGCGCCGACAGGGGAGTCACTCTCGCCCAATCCGGCCCTGATCCGAACGGCAGCGCCAGAGGCAACGGATCCCAAGCGGACTGCGGATAGTCTCGGAGAGACCATCATCGAGGCCAAAGATGTCTTCAAAGCGTTCGATATCGGCACCCAGATGGTCTTGGTACTCAAGGGAGTCTCGTTTACCGTCTCGCGCGGGGATTTCATGGTCCTCTTCGGAGCATCTGGCTGCGGCAAGTCGACTTTGCTTCATATTCTCCTCGGTCTCGAGCCGCCCACCAAAGGCCAGATCACCTTTCTCGGCGAAGACATGTATGCGGGGCGGAATGAAGACGATCGAGCCCAGTTTCGCAAGTACCATATCGGCATGGTCTATCAGCAGTCCAACTGGGTGAAGTCACTAACCGTTTTGGAGAACGTTGCGTTCCCTCTCATGCTTCTCGGGAAGGAGAAGACCGAATGCCTCGAGAAAGCCTATGAGACGCTCAAGATCATGAAGATGGAGACCTGGGCCCACTACCATCCGATGGAACTCTCGGGTGGACAGCAGCAGCGCGTCGCGGTCGCACGCGCCATCATCACCGAGCCAGAAGTCTTGGTTGCGGATGAGCCGACGGGAAACCTCGACTATGAGGCGGGGCAGAATCTCATGTATCTCCTCAACGATTTGAATCATATGGGGAAGACCATCATCATGGTCACGCATGACCTCGAGTATATCCGCTATTCCAAAACGGCGCTCAATATGCGCGACGGACGCATTGATGGCATCTACCGTGACCAGGACAAGTCGGCCCTCGAAGCGAAATTGGCGTACAAGAAGGCCGACTTGAGCGTACTGGAAAAACCCGCTCAACCAGCCCAAGCATAAGTATGGCGCCCACACCCACCAGCCTGAACAATGCTCCCGAGGCGACCCGCTCGACTGCGGCAGCCAAGCCGTCCCGGTTCAGTTGGCAGCGCGTTCGGAGAGTCGCGAGCGCGGTGATCGATTTTTTCCGGCACAGCTTCATCCGGATCACCATGTTCATTCTGCTCATCCTGACCTATATCTTGGCCAAGATGAGCTTCCATATCTGGTATTGGCGGGTCCTGTGGCGCGAGCGGCATCGCGGGGTCGGGGATACGGCGACGTCCGGGACCCCGTCAGAAATCCTCTTCTCGCGCTATGCCGAGCGACTATTCCGGTATTTCCGCACTGCCCAGGGCGATAGCATCGACAAGGTGAGTCTCATCGAGATCGCCATCCGTAACATGAAAGGCAAGAAAACGAGAACCGCTGTGACGATCGGCGGCATGGCCATCGGCATCGGTTCGATCGTCTTCCTTGTTTCGATTGGCTATGGAGTCCAGCGGCTCGTGGTGTCGCAAGTGGCCGAGCTCGAAGAGATGCAGCAAGCTGATGTCTCGCTCCAGACCGGCGGCAGGATCAAGATGAATGACGAGACACTTACGGCACTCTCCCAGATCCCCAATGTCACCTCGGTCGATCCGCTTATCGCCGTCGTCGGCAAGGTGAATTACCAGAATTCTATTTCCGACATGGCGGTATACGGGGTGACTACGAACTATCTGGCACAGTCAGCCATCCGGCCAGTCCGCGGAGAGTTCTACGACAACAATGATCTCGTTCTGCTGGCAGCGGACGCCGCTGCTCAAGAAAACGCGGCCGCGAGCGTGCCGAAGCGCCGTGGGGACACCGTGGAGGATATCACTTTCTCCGCTGACGGACTCCGCTGGGTCCGGGCACGGACCGAGGCAGCATCCGAATCCGAGACGCTCGGTTTTGTCCGAATCGAAACGGCCGAACAGTTGGCCGAGACCGTGTGGGGCGAAGCGTATGCCGGTCCGGATGCGTACGGGCGTTCGGGTGTCGATAGTCAAGGCCAGCCGCTCGGCAAATGGGTCCGGGCGACGGTGCCCCTTTTCGAAGAGGCCGCCTGCTCGGTTGCCGAGGCGGACTGCGTCGCTGGAGAGTATCGGCTCAAGCGCGACGAGGCCGGGATTCCGATGGAGCGCCTGGTCTATTTCGCCGTGACTGACGCTTGGCTGGCGATTAGGCCGCTGACGAGCGAGGAGAAACAGAAGCTGGCCCAAGAGGTCAATGCAGCGCCTGCCCTCAATATCGTCCAATCAGGAGATGGCTGGGTTGAGATCGCAGGCGAGAGTGGGGAGACAACCGAAGAGAATATCGAGCGGGTCGCGCTGGCGTCGAGCGCGATGCGACAGGCAGTCGTAAGTCGGGCGATGCTGCGGGTGCTCTCTCTCAGTGAAGATGAGGCGATCGGCAAGACCTTCAACGCGAGCTTCGTCGTGACCGGGAGTCTCCTTGGAGACAGCCAGAAGAAGATCGAGTCGGTGCCGGCTGACTACACCATTGTCGGAGTCATTCCGGAGGATAAGAGTCCGATATTTTACGTACCGTTCATCGATCTCCGCGGATTGGGGATCAGTCAGTACTCTCAAGCCAAAGTGACCGCCAGCAGCCAAGAGGTGCTCGCCGACGTGCGCAAACAGATCGAAGGTATGGGCTATGTCACGACGTCGGTGGCTGACACGGTGAGTCAGATCAACGCTTTCTTCTCGAGCGCCCGTATCATCCTCGGGCTTCTCGGCATGGTGGCGCTCGGGGTGGCGGCCCTTGGCATGTTCAATACGCTCACGGTCTCGCTGCTCGAGCGTACACGGGAGGTCGGGCTCATGAAGGCGATCGGCATGAAGTCAGTCGAGGTCCAGGAGCTCTTCCTCACCGAGTCGATGGTGATGGCGTTCTTCGGAGGTATTCTCGGGCTCCTCGTCGGATTTATCGGCGGCAAGGCGCTTGGAGCAGGATTGTCGCTCTTGGCGCTCTTCCAAGGGGCGGGGGCCGTGGACGTCTCCTATATCCCGCCATCGTTCGTCGTCGCGATCCTCATTTTCTCGCTCATCGTCGGCATCGTCACCGGTATCTATCCAGCGCGGCGCGCGACCAGCATCTCGGCGCTCAACGCGCTCCGGTATGAGTAGCCACGCAGGTGCTACAATACAAGTAATCCATTAGCTCAAGCCTATGCTCGTCAAGGACATCATGACTACCAACATCATCTCGGTGAAGGCGGAGAGTTCGGCTCAAGCGGTCGCAGACCTTATCGTGCAGCACCAGATTCACGCTATCCCGATCGTCAATGAGTTGTTCGAGCTTCAGGGGATCGTCGCCGAAGGGGATTTCTTCTATCAGCATTCTGGCACGACATCGATCGCTTCGTACCTCATGAACCGCATGTCCAAGAAAAAGAATATCAGTGGCAGCCTTTCAGATATCCCCGTGAGCGATATCATGGTCTCTCCTTGCATTACCGTCTCGCCTGATACGACAGTGGAAGACGCTGGCAAGCTGCTCGTCGAGAAGAATTTCAACACGCTTCCGGTCGTGGATGCGACCAATACGTTGGTCGGCATCGTGACGGCCCATGATCTGCTCAAGACACTCCTTGCTCGAACCTAACTTTCGATCGACACTAACACAAATATTCCGCATCTATGCTCTCGCTGCGCAACAAGATTTACCTTGTCTTGGTGGGGTTGTCGCTTCTTTTCTTTTCGGCCGCCTATGGATTTGTCTGGTATTCGGCGAGTCAGGATCTCAAGGCGCTCCAGCGCTCGCAGGTCCAGAAGGAGCTTGAGTTGGTGACGAGAATCGTCGATCGCGAAGCGGAGAACCTCGCGGTCAAGCAGTCAGACTGGGCCCGATGGGACGACACCTACCAATTCGTGAGTGACAAGAACGAACTCTATATCCAGTCAAACCTCAATGACGAGTCGCTCAAGATCCTCGGGGTTGCGCTGATGGTCTTTGTGAACAATGCCGGCGAGATTGTCTATGCCAAGCATCTCCGGCCGGATGGAGGAGTTGAGACCGTTGTACCGTCCTCGCTGGAGCGGTATGTCTCGGGCCGCGGGGAGTTGCTTGACTTCTCCGATCTCCAATCAGTGAAGAAAGGAGTGCTGACGATTGCCGATGGGACATTGCTGGTGGCGTCCCAGCCGATTACGACGAGTGACGGGTTGGGAAGCCGTCGGGGGACGCTCGTCTTCGCCCGTTATCTGGATACGGCCTATGTCCAGCTCTTGAGCTCGCTCTCTGGTACGGCAGTGACTATCACGCCGTACGGAACGCGTGAGGCGGTCAATGATGATGGCGTAGCGAAGCAGCTTACTCCGACAGAACCGATGGCGGTCGAGTATGGGTCGGCCAGTATCACGGGTTATCGCTTGATCCAGAATATTTTCGGTAATCCCTCTCTATTGCTCCGGCTTGAGATACCGGCGGCGATGCTCCAGCAGGGGGAGGATTTTTTGTGGCGCAACTTGTGGTATTCGCTCTTTGCGCTCATCACGTATGTCAGCATCCTCGTGATCGCACTCGATGTCATCGTGCTTCGCCAGATTGAGCGCATGCGCCAGATCGCACGCAAGGTATCCGTCATGCAGGCCGGGACGGTGCCGGAGGGTGATGTCGATGACTTCTCCTATCTTGCGTCGGCCATGATGACTGCCGTCAAGACGGCCCGACAGTCAGACACATTGGCCGCGGGGAGCCAACAGGAGCTCGCGAAGTTCAAGATGGTGATTGATCAGAGTTTCGATCACACTATCATTACGGACGCCCAGGGAACAATCCTCTATGCCAACGCTGCCGCGGAGCGGATGACCGGGTATTCTGCGAAAGAAATGCTCGGACAGACGCCAGCCCTCTGGAGCAGGCAGATGAATCCCGAGTACTATCGGGGGATGTGGGATACTATCCGGCTCAAGAAGGAGGTCTTTGAGGGCGAAATCACTAATCGGCGAAAAGACGGCGTGTCGTACCGGGCATACGTCCGCATCACACCTATTCTTGACGAGAAGCGGCGCGTGCTTTATTTTATCGGTCTCGAGCATCCGCTCGACGGACACAAACGGAAGTAGCGACTCGCTCGCCATTTTGGCGGGAAAAACGGTCTTGACGGCCGTTTTTTAGCAGTCTATAATGGTGAGTGCTAATAGCATTCTCTAAGCAGTAATGATTCAACTATGGCGAAGCAGATCATGTATAGCGAAGATGCCAGGAAAAAAATCAAAGCAGGCATCGACAAAGTCGCGAACGCAGTGCGTGTGACCATGGGCCCCAAAGGCCGCAATGTCCTCCTCGGGAAGACTTATGGCGGGCCGACGATCACCAATGATGGCGTCTCCATCGCCAAGGATATCGAGCTCAAGGATCCATTTGAGAATCTCGGGGCCGAGCTTATCAAGCAGGTAGCCGAGAAGACCAATGATGTGGCTGGCGACGGGACCACGACCGCGACGGTCATCACCCAGGCTCTGGTCCGCGAGGGGCTCAAGTTCGTCGAGACGGGTATTAACCCAGTCGGTATCCGCCGGGGCATGGAAGCGGCCAAGGACGACATTGTGGCGCTCCTCAAGAAGAATTCCAAGAAGATCAGCTCCCGGGAGGAGAAGGTCAATGTCGCGACGATTTCGGCCGAGTCGGCGGAGATGGGCGAGATGATCGCCGATGTGATGGAAGCGGTCGGGAATGACGGTGTCGTTACGACCGAGCAGTCGCAGACGCTCGGCCTCTCCAAGGAAATCGTCATGGGCATGAATTTCGACAAAGGCTATATTTCGCCCTACATGATGACCGACGCGGCAGCGCAGGCAGCCGAGATCAAGGATCCCCATATCCTCATCACGGACAAGAAGATTTCCTCGATCCAAGAGGTGCTGCCCGTCCTCGAGAAGATGGCCCAAGCCGGGAAGAAGGACATTGTCATCATTGCCGAAGACGTGGATGGCGAGGCGTTGGCGACCCTGATCGTCAACCGCATCCGCGGCGTCCTCAATGTGCTTGCGGTCAAGGCGCCGGAATTCGGCGATAGCCGCAAAGCGCTCCTCGAAGACATCGCGCTCCTCACCGGTGGCCAGGTCATCTCTGCTGACAAGGGGATGAAACTTGAAGCGACCGAGCTCGCGATGCTCGGCCGGGCGACCCGGGTGGTCTCGACCAAAGACGATACGACTATCGTCGGCGGAAAGGGCAAGAAGTCCGAAATTGAGAAGCGAGTCACCACCATCAAGGCCCAGGCTGATCAGACCGAGAGCAGCTATGACAAGGAGAAGCTCAAGAAGCGGATGGCCAAGCTCTCTGGCGGCGTCGCGGTGATCCGCGTGGGAGCTGCGACCGAGACCGAGCTGACCTATATGAAGCACAAGATGGAAGATGCCGTGGCTGCGACCACAGCGGCCATCGCCGAGGGTATCGTCGCAGGTGGTGGCACGGCGCTCGCCAAAGCAGCGCTTACGGTCAATGAGCAGTTCAAGAGGCAGGAGAATAAGGCAGACAATGATTTCAAGGCCGGCTACATGACCGTTGTGAAGGCGCTCGAGGAGCCGCTGCGCCAGATTGTCACCAATGCCGGCATGAGTGACGCGAGCGTCGTCCTGAACCAGGTCATGAGTGAGAAGGGAACGAATGCCGGTTACAACGCCGCGACGGACCGCTATGAGGGAGACATGCTCAAGGCGGGAATCATCGATCCCCTCAAGGTGACTCGGACCGCACTCGAGAACGCTGTTTCGGTGGCAGCGCTCCTCCTCACGACTGAAGCCGCGGTCGTTGAGCTCCCAGAGGAAAAAAAGACGCCGGATATGAGTGGCATGGCCTCTGGCATGGGTATGCCGGGGATGATGTAGCCGATACAGCTTGATCCGATCGAGCGCAAGGGGAAGCCCGGCCTGAGTGCTGGGCTTCCCGTTTTCGATGCTATAATATACAGGAAAACTCAAACCCACATGCGCGTCCGACCCGAACAATTGAAGGAGTTTCTTCGCGACTCCAATATCGTCGCGCCCGATCAGCTTGATGCAGCCATCAAGGAGTGCGAGGCCACCGGGAAAGAGCTCGGCAGTTGCCTCCTCGAGAAGAAGCTTATCCAGGAGGCCGAGCTCCAGAAGGTCTATGCCTATGTGCTGGGCATCCCGTTCGTCGACCTCTCCAAGGAAACGATCCCGTTTGATATCCTTTCCATCGTTCCGGAGCCGATTGCCAAGAAGTACAGCATTATCGCCTTCCAGAAGTCGGGGACCGACCTCAAGGTGGCCATGCTCAATCCGGAAGATCTCCAGACCATCGACTTCATTAAGAAGAAGACTGGTCTCAAGATCGTGCCCTGTCTCACGACTCGCGAGAGCATCCAGACGGTCCTCCGGCAGTACGAGAAGAGTCTCAAGGCCGAATTCGGCGATATCCTGACCGATGAAGTGAATAAGCAGGAAGACGAGGAAAAGGATGGCGACCTCGAGAAGATCGCGGCGGGCCTGCCGATTATCCGCATCGTGGATACGCTCCTCAAGCACGCCATCCTCCAATCCGCTTCTGATATCCACATCGAGCCCGAGGAGAAGGACGTGATCGTGCGGTACCGCATCGATGGCGTCCTTCATGATGCCATGACTCTCCCCAAGGATGTGGCCACCGGACTGGTCGCCCGCATCAAGGTGCTTTCCAATCTGAAGCTCGATGAGCATCGGCTGCCGCAGGATGGCCGCTTCAAGATAGAAAAGGATGAATACAAGATCTCATTCCGTGTTTCGATACTACCGGTATTTGATGGCGAGAAGATCGTCATGCGTCTCCTGGATGAGTCGTCCCATGGCCTCACCTTCGAGAAGATGGGCATTCTCGGTCAGTCGCTCGAAATCATCCACCGAGAGATCGGGAAGCCGAACGGCATCATCCTCGTGACCGGACCGACTGGCTCCGGGAAAACCACGACGCTCTACACGGCGATGGATATCCTCAATCAGCCGACCGTCAATATCTCAACCGTTGAGGATCCGGTCGAGTACCGTATGCCGCGGGTCAATCAGACCCAGATCAACCCCAAGATCAACATGACCTTTGCTGCGGCTTTGCGGGCGCTCCTCCGGCAGGACCCGGATATCATCATGGTCGGTGAGATCCGCGACCAGGAGACGCTCGAGATTGCCATGCATGCGGCCATGACCGGCCACCTCGTCCTCTCGACCATCCACACCAATTCGGCGGCAGCCACGCTCCCTCGCATGCTCGATATGGGTGCGGAGCCATTTCTCGTGGCTTCGACGGTTAACTGCATCATCGCCCAGCGCCTCGTGCGCCGTCTCTGTGTCGAGTGCAAGAAGCCCTACAAGCTCGATAGCAAGGAAGTCGAATCCTTGGGAAAGTTGTACGATATCGAATCCCTCATGGCATTTCTGAAGAAAGACCCGCTCGCGAAGAAGCCGATGGAAAAAGTCTCGAAATGGGAAGATGTCACCATGTACAAGGCGGTCGGCTGCGATCAGTGCACCGGCGGTTACAAAGGCCGCATTGGCATCTATGAGGTGCTGGAAATGGAGAGTAATATCCGAAAACTGGTGACCCAGTCTGCCGCCACGGAAGTGCTTGAAGAGGCAGCTCGGGCCAACGGCATGGCGACCATGGTGGAGGACGGCTTTCTCAAGATCGTGCAAGGCACTACCTCGCTTGAGGAAGTCATGGGTGCGACCAAAGAGTAATCATCTGGGAGTATGACGAAAAAGACCACTGTGCTGGTGCTGCTCGGAGTTACGGTAGCGCTGGTACTCGGATGGTGGTTCTGGAGCGCATACCAGCAGCGTGCGACAGCCGAACGGTTGCATGAGCGGCTGCGCGAGCTCGTGACGCAGCAGGATTGGCAGGTTCGTGCCGTGAGGACTGATGGAGGCTTTGTCACTCGGTACGCGTTCATCGTGCATCAAGGAGCTGTCGTGCGCTCAAGCGATGAGACGCCTGGTCGGACAGGCGCTCCGCACTATATTATAAAAAACAACACATTCTATTCGTTGGTGAGCGACTATCAAGATTTCAAGAGTGGTACAACGATTCCTCGGGCCTATATCGAAGCCAATCTTGAGACCGCCGCTGAGAAACCAGCGCTTGTGCGTGCTCTGGCAGCTCTGCAGGAATCCTTCCCGCTCTATTATGTTCTTCTGCACTTCGAGGATCGTGAAGCGTTTTTGAAGTCGGTGTCACGGGTCGATCCAGCAGTGTTGGATCGCCAGTGGGTGCAGATATCCGAAACTCGCTATGCCCTCGAGAGCGGAGACCCGCTATCGTCGCACCTTCCACGTGCCATCGAGTTCGTCGCAAACGATCCCGAGAAGCCAATCCTGCGCCTCGAGTACTTCAATGAAACTGGCTACGCAGGGCCGGGGCCGACTGTCGAGCTCGAGTTTACACCGGTGGATGATCTGGCTGCGGCGCTGCGTTTTCCCGCGGACTACGTCCGAGTGGAGACCTGGTAGTCGAAGTCGATCGATCCCCCTAGCGTTTTTCCCCGAAAAGTCCATCATGGCGCACCGAGCGGCGGATATGTGCTTTGGCATTGTTGGTCTTCACGAAGGTGAGCCAGTCACGGCTCGCTTTTTTCTTGTTCTTATCAATAAGGATCTCTATCACCTGTCCATTCTCAATCGTCTGATCGAGGGGGATTATCTTGCTGTCAGCCTTAGCGCCAATCGCCGCGTTCCCGATTTCGGAGTGGATGGCATAAGCGAAGTCGATCGGCGTCGCCTCCTCGGGGAGATCGATGATATCTCCTTTGGGGGTGAAAGCGAAGATGTGATTCTTGAAGAAATCGATCTTGAGACCACTCATGAATTCCTGATCGTCCCGGCCGATTTCCTTCTGCCACTCTTGGAGCTGTCTGACCCACGCGAGCTCTTTCGTTGGATCGACCGGCTTGATTTTCTTTCGGAAGATCGAGCGCCAGCCGCGGTTGGCTTCCTCAGCGTAGAACCAATGTGCGGCGATGCCAAGTTCGGCTTCAGTATGCATCTTCTGGGTGCGGATTTGCACTTCGACGATACGACCCTTGGGCCCGAAGATGGTCGTGTGGAGCGACTGGTAGCCGTTCGGCTTGGGGAGGGAGATGTAGTCCTTGATCCTGCCGACCATGGGCCGGTACTCGCGATGGATGATGCCGAGCGCTTCGTAGCAGTCGGCGATTTCGGGGACGATGATGCGGATGGCGACCAGGTCGTAGACGCGGGTGATGTCCATGTCGTGTCGCTCGAGCTTTTTGAAGAGGCGATAGAGGTTCTTGGTCCGGCCGTGGATATCGAGGACCTTGATCTTCTCTTTGGTCAGGACGTCGCGGAGGAGCGCCGTGGTCTCCTCGATGTACTCTTTGCCCTGCGCCAGATAGCGCTCTTGGATTCCCTGGGTGAGTGTGAAGTGCTGGGGGTCGAGATAGCGAAAGCAGAGATCTTCGAGTTCGCCCTTGATCTCGCCGATGCC